>CAZBXX010000001.1:0-57108 GCA_964495965.1 uncultured Oscillospiraceae bacterium
ACGGCTTCAACGCCAATGTCGGCATCACCCTGACCAACGGCGGCACGATCATCGTGGTTCCGCAGCCGAAGCCGGACGCGCTGCTGGCGGAAATCGTGAAGAACAAGCCCACCATCTTCGCGGCAGTTCCCGCCATGCTGATCGGCCTGCTGAACACCCCGCAGGTTCAGGCGGGTGAGGCGGATATCTCCTCGCTGAAGGGCATCTTCTGCGGCTCGGCCCCGTGCCCGGTGGCGGTGATGGAGCAGCTGGAAGCCAAGACCGGCGCCACCATCGTAGAAGGCTACGGCATGAGCGAGACCTCGAACATCCTGACCATCAACCCGATGCACGTGCGCAAGGCGGGCTCCGTGGGCGTGGCCGTGCCGGATACCGACCTGGTGGTGGTCGACGCCGTGGACGGCAAAACCCCCGTGCCGCTGGGTGAGACGGGCGAGCTGATCTGCCGCGGGCCACAGGTCATGGAGAAGTACTGGGAGAACCCGGAAGCCACCGAGGCGACCATCCGGGACGGCTGGCTGTATACGGCCGACGTGGTTCTGATGGACGAAGACGGCTTTATCTTCATCAAGGACCGCAAAAAGGATATGATCATCGTCAACGGCTTCAACGTCTTCCCGCGTGAAATCGATGAAGCGATGTTCGCAAATCCCAAGGTCAAGGAAGCCTGCGCGGTCGGCATCATCCACCCGAAGAAGGGTGAGGCGCCGGTCCTGTACACGGTGCTCAAGGAAGGCGAAGAGATGACCGCGGAGGAGGCGGAGAAGTATCTGCGCCAGTCCCTCGCCCCCTACAAGATTCCCATTGCCTATGAGTTCATCAGCGAGCTGCCGCGCACGGCCGCCGGCAAGGCCGACCGCAAGGCGCTGAGCGCGATGTACAAGGAGAAGTACGGACTGTGATGCTCCGCAGCCGGACAGCCGGCACGGAACAAAGACGGAGGAAACAATATGTTTGAAGGAAAATACTTCCTGTTCACGCTGGAAAAAGGCGTCGGCGTGCTGACGCTGAACCGGCCTCCCTACAACATCTTTGAAGCGGGCTTCTATGTGGAGCTGGGCGAGGTGGAAGACGTCTTAGCCGGGACGGAGGGAATCCGCTGCCTGATCATCAACGCAAACGGAAAATGCTTTTCTGCCGGCATCGACCTGAACTATCTTCAGGGTGTGAGCTCCGACTACGTGCTGGCGAAACTGCCCTGGCTGCAGAAAATCTACGGCTTCTGGCAGGAGCAGAACTATCCCGTGATCGCGGCGGTACAGGGCCTGTGCACCGGCTCGGGGTTGGAGTTCATCCTCGGCGCCGACATCCGCATCGCAGCCGAGGACGCACGCTTCTCGCTGCCTGAAGTTCAGCTGGGCCTTTCCCCTGACATGGGCGGAACTTCCAGGCTGACGCGCCTTGTTGGAATGGGGCAGGCCAAGCGCATGATCCTGACCGGCGAGGAAATCGATGCCCAGGAAGCGCTGCGCATCGGGCTGGTAGAAGCCGTTGTCCCGCCCGAGGAGCTGAACGCCCGTGCCATGAAGATGGCCAAGACCATCGCGCGCAGCCCCGCCGCGGCGGTGCGCTTCGCCAAGAAGGGCGTGAACCTCACCGACGAGGGCGGCCTCTACGCCGGGCGCCTGTTTGAGCAGGCCCAGTCCACCTACTGCTGCGGCACCGAAGACCTGCAGAACGCCATCGCCGCCTATAAGGCGATGCTCGCCGCGCGAAGCAAAAAGTAAACCAGAGGACGGGCCGCCCGTAAAGCGGCCCGTCCGACAGCGGTAAAAAATGCAAAAGGAGGAATGTACAAATGCCCAAATATGACATCGTCGTCGTAGGTGCCGGCAACTCCGGCATGTCCGCGGCGCTGCAATGTCAGCTGGCAGGAAAAAAGACGCTGCTGATTGAAAAGCACAATCTTCCCGGCGGCGCCGCCACAAGCTTTGTCCGCGGCCGCTTTGAGGTCGAGCCTTCCCTGCATGAGCTCTGCGATTTCGGCCCGGAGAATAACCCCGGCGATTCCCGCAGGATTCTGGAAGGCTACGGCGTCCACCTCAAGTGGTTTGAAGTGAAGGACTGCTTCCGCGTCATCTCGAAATACTCCGACGGAAGCCCCATGGACGTCACCATGCCGGCCGGCATTGACAACTTCATTGAGAAAATGGAGGAATATGTCCCCGGCTCCCGCGAGAAGATGACGAAGCTTTTCGACCTCTTCCAGGAAGTGCTGGACGGCATTGCCTATATCACGGCATCCAAGGGCAATCCGGATTCCAAGGTGCTTCAGACCGATTACCCCGACATGCTGCGCTGCGGCGCCTACAGCACGCAGAAGGTGTTTGACGCCCTGAAACTGCCGAAAAAGTGCCAGGATATTCTCGCAACCTACTGGAGCTATCTGGGTGTGGATATGGAACATCTGGCCTTCATCCACTATGCCGCGATGGTGCACAAATACGTGCAGCGCAGCGCGTATATTCCGGCCCACACCTCCCATGAGATGTCAACCGCCATGATTGAGCGTTTCCGTGAGCTCGGCGGGGACGTGTGGTTCAACTGCCGCGCCGAGGAATTCCTGTTCAACGGCGACAGGCTCTGCGGCGTGCGCACCAACCTCGGCGATATTGAGTGCGACTATGCCCTTGCCAACATCAACCCGGACATCATTTACGGCCGCATGATGCCGAAGGAGCTGATTCCCGAACGGGAAAAGAAGCTCTCCAATGCCCGCGGCAGGATCCTGGGCGGACGTATGTACACCGCCTACTTCTGCTGCGACGCGACACCCGAGGAACTCGGCATCACCGACTACAGCTACTTCCTGCCCAGCACGGCAAACTCCGTAGTCGAGTACCAGCGTATCCAGGGCGGTATGAAAACCAACGATTATTCCATCTTCCTGTGCTACAACATTGCCAATCCGGATTTCTCACCTCCGGGAACCTGCGTCTGCTCGTTTACCACTTTCGGCGCTCCCGACGAATGGGGCGAACTGAAACAGGAAGACTACTTCCGCTTTAAGAATGAAGGCGCGAAGAAGATGCTGAAGAGTCTGAAGGAAAAGACCGGCATCGACCTCAGCGGTCATATTGAGGAGATGGAAGTGGCCTCGCCGTGGACGTTTGCACGTTACCTCGGCGTGCCGGAAGGCTCGGTCTACGGCTATGAAGCCCGCGACTGGGACGGCATGATGGCACGTATGCAGATGATCGGCGATGACTATCCCATCAAGGGACTGCGCCCGATCGGCGCCGCCGGACCGCGCAGCGACGGCTATTCCGCCACCATCGTCTGCGGCCAGCTGATTGCGGGATATGCACTGAGAGACCTGAAAGCCTGGAGTGAAGGAGGGAACAAGTAATGCCTGATCTGAAAATCAAAGTCGGACTGATCGGCAAGTTCGACATGCTCAAATTCAAGAACATGAAGAAGGTCCGTGAAAAGGCCATCCAGGCTGCATCCGCCGATGAAATCAGCGGGGTTTTCCCCGTCAATGAGAATGCGAAAGCCCTGCACCCGGACTTTCTGGAACTGGTCATTGACCGCATCGCGGACCGCGGCGGCGCACAGGCCAAAACCTTCGTTCTGAAACGCAGCGACGGCGCACCGCTGCCCTACTTCCGCGCCGGGCAGTACATCTCCCTGAAGCTGCCCATGGACGGAAGCTTTGTCACGCGCTCCTACTCCCTCTGCTCCTCCCCGAAGGAGGCACTGGCGGGCGAATACGCCATTACCGTGCGCGCCAACCCCGGCGGCTTCGTGGCAGACCGCCTGCTGGAGGAGAAGAAGCCGGGTGATACCGTCATTGCCTCAGGGCCTCAGGGATTCTTCTATTACGAAGACCTGCGCGATGAGAAGAATATCATCGGCCTCGCCGGCGGCTCGGGCATCACGCCCTTCCTGTCCATGGCACGGGCGCTTGCAGACGGGATTGAGGATTTCAATCTGACGCTGCTCTTCGGTTCCCGGGATGAGGACAACATTCTGTTCCGCGGCGAACTGGATGAGCTTGCCCGCGTCTGCCCGAAGTTCAAAGTGATCCATGTTCTCTCGGAAGAGGAGAACCCCGGCTTTGAACACGGCTTTATCACGGCGGAACTCATCAAAAAGTATGCCCCGGCAGATGAGGCATTCTCCGTCTTCCTCTGCGGGCCGGAAGCCATGTACAAGTTCCTGAAACCGGAAATTGAAAAGCTGGGCCTGCCGGAGCGCCTGTTCCGCCGCAAGCTCATTGACGTCACCAAGACGCCCTGGGAATGCGAAGGTTATCCGCAGGAAGTGAAAGGCAGCCAGTTCACCATTCTGGTAAAACAGGGGCCGCAGGAATGGACCATTCCCGCTTCGGCCGACGAGCCGGTTCTGGTCGCCATCGAGCGCGCCGGCATCAAGGCTCCGTCCCGCTGCCGTGCCGGTGAGTGCGGCTGGTGCCGTTCCCGCCTGCTGGAGGGCACGGTATTCATCCCGCAGGAGAACGAGATGCGCCGCTGGGCCGATATCCACTACGGATACATCCATCCCTGCTGCAGCTTCCCGACCAGTGATCTGACGCTGGAGATTCCGGGCGAGTTCTTTTAAGTCAAACGCGGACAGGGACAGTTCAGGCTGCTCCCTGTCCTTTTTCTCATTGAGGGGGAATAACGAATGCCGCACAGACCCAATATTCTGAAACTTGCAACAAAAATCAGCCTGGAAAGCCTGACCTACACCGGTATCACCTACAACGATCCGGAGTATAAGATCCTGGAGCCGATCGTCGATGACGACATGTGCGAAGTCATGATGCACATGCGACTAGAAGCCAACCGCACCGCCGAGGAAATCGCGCGGCGGGCAAAGAAAGATCTGGACTTCACCCTCGAGCAGCTGAACAAGCTGCGCAAGGCGGGCGTGATCCGCACCCGCATGGTTGACGGAAAGGAATGCTGGTACTATCCCATCTGGGTGCCCGGCATCATGGAAGGCGTGCTCTCCAACCGCGAGCAGTGCGACAAGTACCCGGTGCTCGGCGAATGCTTTGAGGCTTATACCCGGGTGCGCGTTTCCATGCTTGCCCCGTTCATGGACGTCGGCATGAACCTGATGCGTGTCATCCCGGTGCAGAGCGCAATTGAAAACAACACCCGCAAGGCGAGCTACGACGAAGTGGCAAGAATCATTGACGACGCATGGGCCGTATCGGTGGGGCCATGTTCCTGCCGGCGTGCCAGAAGGCTGATGGGCGAAGGCTGCGGCCATCTGGAAGAAGACATGTGCATGTACGTCAACGACAACGCCGTGAACTACTCCGAGACTGGCGCCCACCGTCTGATCAGCAAGGAAGAGGCTTTTGAGATTCTCAAGCGCGCCGAGGACAACGGCCTCGTGCACGAACTGAACGTGACGCCCGGCTACGACGATACCACCGCCATCTGCAACTGCTGCGGCTGTTCGTGCTTCGCGCTGCGCATCGCCACCTACTTCCGCGCGCCGGATGCGATCCGCACCAACTACATTGCCCGCGTGGACAAGGAAAAGTGCGTCGCCTGCGGGCAGTGCGTGGAAAACTGCCAGCTGAACGCCGTCCGCCTCGGCCAGAAGCTCTGCGACCGTCCCGCGAACGAGGGCCGCCCTGCCGATACCCCGCGCGATACGCTGTGGTCCAGCAAGCGCTACAATGCCGACTACCGCCTGAACCGCACCGATGTGATGCCAGAGGGCACAGCCCCCTGCAAGTCCGCATGTCCGGCGCACGTGCCCGTGCAGGGCTACATCAAGCTTGCCTCAGAAGGCCGCTATGCCGAGGCGCTGGAGCTCATCAAGAAGGAACTCCCCTTCCCGGCTGTCTGCGGGCGCATCTGCAACAAGAAGTGCGAGGAAGCCTGCACCCGCGGCGAGATGGACGCGCCCGTTGCCATCGATGAAATCAAAAAGTTCATCGCCGAGCAGGAGCTGAAAGCGGACAAACGCTACGTTCCGAAGATGGTGAACCAGATCGGCAAACCCTACCCGGAGAAGATTGCCGTGATCGGCGCGGGCCCCGCCGGCCTGAGCTGCGCCTACTACCTGGCGTTGAAGGGCTATCCCGTCACCGTATATGAAAAGGAGCAGGAACCCGGCGGCATGCTGACGCTGGGGATTCCTTCCTTCCGTCTGGAAAAAGACGTCATCCGCAGTGAAATCGATATTCTGCGCGAACTCGGCGTCGGCTTCAAAACCGGCGTTGAAGTCGGCAAAGATGTGACGCTGGATGATCTGCGGAAGGAAGGCTTCAAGGCGTTCTACCTTGCGGTCGGCGCTTCAAAGGGTGCAAAACTGAACATTCCGGGCGAGGATCTGCCCGGCGTGAGCACCGGAATCGACTTCCTGCGCTGCGTGAACCGTGGCGAGCGCCCCGAAATCGGCAGTGATGTCGCCGTCATCGGCGGCGGCAACGTGGCGATGGATGTGGCGCGGGCCGCCGTGCGCCTCGGTGCGAAGGTCACCGTGTACTACCGCAGAAGCGAGGCCGAAATGCCGGCCGACCGGGATGAACTGCGGGAGGCCATGGACGAGGGCGTGCAGTTCCGCTTCCTGACGGCGCCGGTCGAAATCGGCGACGCGGGCGGAGCCCTGAGCCTGAAGCTGGAACGCATGGAGCTCGGCGCCGAAGATGCGAAGGGCCGCAGCAGCGTGACCGGAACCGGCGAATTTGAGACCGTCCCCGTTACGGCAGTGCTGAGCGCCACCGGGCAGAAGGTTGACCTCGGCGGCATTGAAGTTCCGGTCGGAGCGCATGGCACTGTGGAAGCCGACCCCCTCACCTGTCAGACCAGAGTTCCCGACGTCTTTGCCGGGGGCGACGCGGTGACCGGGCCGCAGTTCGTCATTGACGCCATTGCGGCAGGCAAGGAAGCCGCCGTCTCGATCCACCGCTTTGTGCACGCCGGCCAGACGCTGAATCTCGGCCGCGACCACCATGACTATAAGCCCTTCGATAAATCAACCGTTCAGATCGGTCTCGGCGGCTTTGACCGCGCCCCGCGGCAGCGCCCGGCGACAGCATCCGGCGAGGAGGCAAAAACCAGCTTCAACGATCTGCGGCGAACCTTTACCGAGGAGCAGATGAAAGCGGAGTGCGGCCGCTGCCTCGGCTGCGGCACGGCGGTAGTGGACAGCTACATGTGCGTCGGCTGCGGCGTCTGCACCACCAAGTGCAGGTTTGACGCCATCCACCTGGAGAAGATTCATAACGCGGACAACCAGGAGTACTTCCATACGCTCGGGCGTATTGTGAAGAATGTCCCGAAGATCGGCGTCAACGTTGTGAAAAAGCAGATCGGAAAGTACGGAGGAGGCCATGCATGAAATCGGTCTTCTGCGGCAGCTGGTTCGGACGGTAACCGCCTTTGCGGCGGAACACAGCATCCCTGCTGTTGCAGAGGTTACGGTGGACTGCGGCGAGCTGTCTCTGGTCATTCCGGAATACCTGCAGGAGCTTTATCCCGTTGCAACAAAAGGCAGCATGCTGGAAGGCACCCGGCTGAATATAAATATCATTCCCGGTCTTGCAGAATGCGATGCATGTGACGAGATCTTCAACGTTATTGAATGCCGGGGTACCTGCCCCAACTGCGGCAGCTTTGAAAAGACCGTACTCAGCGGGAAGGAATTCAGCATCAGGGAGATTGTTGTTCCGGAGCAGGCGGATGCGCATTCCGATCACGCCTCCGGTTAAAACCGGTCCTGATCGCGCCCGGTAATCATGATTTGATGAGATCAGCAAAAACTCTTAAAATTTGAAGGAGGTTATTCATTATGGCAAAAAAAGTACTGTTGCTCTGCGGTGACTTCACCGAGGACTACGAAACCATGGTTCCGTTCCAGGCACTGGGTGTGCTGGGATACCAGGTGGATGCGGTCTGCCCGGACAAGAAGGCGGGCGAAACCGTTGCCACCGCCGTCCACGATTTTCTGGGTGAGCAGACCTATACCGAGCTCCGCGGCCACAACTTCGCACTGACTGCGGACTTCGATGCCGTAAAGACGGATGATTATGAGGGCCTGTTTATTACCGGCGGACGGGCGCCCGAGTATATCCGGCTGAACGCGCGTGTGCTGGAGATTGTACAAGAGTTTTTCGCAGCCCGCAAACCGGTTGCCGCCATCTGCCACGGGCCGCAGGTGCTTGCGGCAGCAGGGGTGCTGACGGGCTACCGCGCAACGGCATATCCCGCAGTCGGCCCGGACGTCACCCTTGCCGGCGGCACCTATGTCCCGGTGAACGTGGATGAAGCTGTGGTGGACCGCAATCTGGTAACCGCTCCGGCATGGCCGGGTGATACCGCCATTGTCCGCGAGTTTGCAAAACTGATGGGCGCAAAGATCGAAATCTGAGCGCAGGCCGCGCAAAGACGGAGAGTAACATGAACCTGCCGGGAGGATTCCCGTCAGCCGGAAAGCCATGTAATCCGCATACAGCGATTTAAAGTTCCCGTAAAAAAGAACGACGCAAACGGACTCGACAGCCCCTGCGTCGTTCTTTTCTTTTTCGATAAGTCAGAGATCGCCTCAAACGGATGAAGATGCAGCTTATCATGGCGCCAGACTGTCTCTTCCATCCCACCGGCAACAAAGCCGCACCCACCCCTGAGGCAACGGCAGCCTTCGCTGTTCAGCGGATAAAGTCCGTATAGATGAAAGGCTCACCTTCCGGGAACGGCAGCCCGGATTCTTTCCCGTTTTCAATCAGCTTCAGCATCCACGCCATGTTCTTTCCCAGCCTGCGCATGGTCTGCAGGCCTTCCAGGTCCTGCTCCACATCCGCCGGGCTGTAGCCGTGTACATTGTTCCAGTACTGCGACGTGACGACCGGCATCTGCTTGATGGCAAAGTACTGGTTCAGCCGCTGGAATGCGGCGGTGGTGCCGCTGCGGCGCGCGCTGATGACCGCTGCGGCAGGCTTCCCGTACAGGGTGTTCCCGCCGGAGTAGAACACACGGTCCAGCAGGGCACAGAGTGCGCCGTTCACCCCGGAATAATACACAGGGGAACCGATGACGATGCCGTCCGCTTCCTGCATGAGCGCCAGCATGGCATTTGCGGGGTCGTCATTGTGGACGCACCGGCCAAGTTTTACACAGGCATCACAGCCGTTGCAGCCGTGGACGGATCCGCTTCCAATCTGGAAGATCTGCGTCTCGATTCCCTCTTCCCGCAGGGCGGCTGCCACTTCGGTCAGGGCGCGGTTGGTGCAGCCGTTTTCATTCGGGCTGCCGTTAATCAGCAGGACTTTCACCGGCATTCTCCCCTCTCAGGCAGTCTCACAGCCGGTTTCCCGGCGGAACTGCGCCGTGAGTTCCTGGAAGGCGTTGATGAATACGGATGCATCAAGGCTGTAGGTAATGCTGTCGAAGCCCCTGCGCGCCCAGTATACGGCGTTCTCCATGCTGCCCGCGAAAATGTAGGACTCTTTGCCTGCGTCACGGCAGGCCTTCAGTACGCGCTCAATGGCCCGATGCAGCAGGGGGTTCTCGAATTCCAGCGGGATGCCGAGTGCGATGGAAAGGTCGCATGGGCCGACGAATATGCCGTCCACCCCCGGCAGGGCCGCGATTTCCTCAATGTGATCCAGCGCCTCCGCCGTCTCACACTGGGGGATTACCTTGCAGCGGCGGTTGCACTCCGCCATATAGGCCATCACGTCCTTTGACCACGCATCCACGCCCCAGCCGGTGGTGCGGGTCGGGCAGTAGCCGCGGTTTCCGACGGGCGGAAACTTTGCGGCCGAGACCAGCTGTTTCACTTCATCGACCGTACGGATGTTCGGGACAATCAGGCCGCGGGCGCCGATATCCAGCATGCGCAGCACGTACGGACGGCGGATGTCGCCGATGCGCACGAACGGGAGCAGGTTTCCCCTCTCCGCCGCCAGGATGGCATCGGCCGTGGTCTCCTCGGAGAGGCATCCGTGTTCGGTGTCGATGATGACGTAGTCGATGCCGGTACGGGTCAGGCTTTCCATCACGCCCCTGCCGCCCAGCTCATAAAAGGTGCCTAAAGTCTTCTTCTGTTTTTGTTCTGGCATATCTGCCGCCTCCCTTTCCGGATTGGGGTTCCGCTGTGGATTCTATCATATACCGTGGCTTTGCACAAGTTTATTGTTGTCCTCAGCATTGATCGGATCGCAAACGCTTTCCCCGCATGTTGCCCTGACTGGAAAGGCATCTTAAAGCGGAGAGAACAGCTTCCCGGAAATTTCGAATTCTGCCGCTTCCATGACTGCGGAGAAACCTTACGGATGCGTTCCAACCGCGGCAGGCACGGATTGACGGATACGGAATTGGGCACGATCAGCACAGGCAGGATGCAAGCAGAAAATCAGCCCCGGATTTCTCCGGGGCTGAGCAACTCTGTGAAGGGCACCGTTATACGATTGAAAGGAATGAAATCAGAGGCGCCGGGAAAACCTTAGAGGTTCCAAGCCTTCAAGGATGATGTCCGATTCGCAGACTATCCTTTGAGGCGGATCACTCGGTTACCTCAAACTTGTAACCCACGCCCCAGACGGTTTTCAGATTCCACTGGTCCGAAACCCCTTCCAGCTTTTCACGCAGGCGCTTGATGTGCACGTCAACCGTGCGGGAATCGCCGAAATAATCAAAGCCCCAGACCTCATCCAGAAGCTGGTTACGGGTAAACACCCGGTTCGGGGAGGAAGCCAGATGATAGAGAAGCTCCATCTCCTTGGGCGGGGTATCCACTTTCCTGCCGTCTACAACAAGCTCGTAGGAGTCCAAATTGATCACAAGTTTATCAAAGGTCAGCTTTTTGTCCGCCGGGCCGACGTGATCGGTACGACGGATCACCGCGTGGACGCGAGCCAGGAGTTCCTTCACTTCAAAGGGTTTGGTCACGTAGTCGTCCGCACCCATTTCAAGGCCCTGAACCTTGTCATTGGTCTCCCCTTTGGCCGTCAGCATAATGATGGGCGTGGAGGACTTTGCCCGGATGTCCCGGCAGACCTGCCATCCGTCCTTTCCGGGCAGCATAATATCCAGCAGCATCACGTCCGGCTGAAAAAGGTCAAAATCCGCCTCCGCCTTGTTGCCGTCCGTGGCGATCATGACCTCAAAACCGTCCTTTGTCAGATAAAGGCGAAGAAGCTCCGCAATGTTTGCGTCATCTTCCACTACCAGTGCGCGTTTACTCATCCAGATCTCCTCCTGTCACACAGCGAATGCAACATGCGATTCTCATATCCGATGCTCATTATAATGCACGGAACAAAATATGCGTGAAAAAATTGTAAAGCTTCCCAGGCTGAGCGGTTACTCCAGCCCATAAGGCCAGCCGACCAGACCGCCCATGTCATAGAGGTTCTCATATCCGAGGGATTCCAGAATATGTGCGGCGCGGGCACTGCGCCGTCCGGTGCGGCAGTATACGAGCACCGGCGTCTGATGGCTCGGGATGAGCTCCCCTGCCGTTTGTGCGGTAATTTCATCCACCGGAAGCAGCAACGCATCGATGGCATGACCGGTCAGATACTCCGGCTCTTCACGGACGTCCAGAAGCACCGCATCGGGCCTCGACAGCAGCAGGTCATGCGCCTGCCGGAAACTGAGTGATGTAATCATCTTTTAAGCGTTTGCCCAGTGGTCTGTCTCTGCAGGCATCTCCCCGGGCCAGTCGGGAGAAACAACAGCCGGTGCTGGCGCCGTCATTCCCTTTTTCCGCTCAACCATATAGCGGAACCAGGCCTCGTATTCAGGTCCAAGGCGTCGGACGAGCTGCCAAGCTTCTTCCTTCTTTTCCAGAATCAGGCACTGCTGCGCCAGCTGATACTTGCGGGCAATGCTGAAACGACGGAGCTCCTCATCGGTGTAACTGCCGAGGGCTGCAAGTTCCTGCCGCGCACGGAAAAAGCGAATGAAAGTCTCGGCGGCATCCCGGCCGACGATGGGCTCAAGAAGGGAGAAGTCGTTTCCGGAAGCTTCAAGGGCACGGGAGGCCATCTCCCAGCGCCGCGGATCCGCATGGCCTTCGGTGCCGGTATAGGGCGTGCGGAGATAGAGGTCGTTATTGGCCAGAAACTCCATAACGAAGGGATTGATCCTGCTGCGGACTGCCCATGGCATCCAGTTCTCCACTGTCGTGCGGATGTAGATGTGGGCAAAGCGGCCGAAGAGCGGTTCCGCCAGGTCGTGGGAGGCGCTGGATTCACTGCGGTCGTTACCGGCTGCCACAATGCGCGCCGAAGCGGGCAGCGGCCAGCGGTTGTTCACAAAGCGCTCCAGTACAATCTTGAAAATCACGGACTGGGTCTGCTTGGTGGCATTGGTGAGCTCATCGAAGAACAGAATATGCTGCTCTCCGTTTTTGCAAAGCCGCTCAAGGCGGATCAGCCAGGCAGGTTTAATGTCGATGATTTCATCTTTTTCCTCGTTATAAACCGCGCGGCCGTTAATGGTTTCCGGCGTTTCGTTAACCAGTTCAATATCGAGGGCCTGCGGGTCAATCTGCCGGACACGGTCGCTCTTTCCATCGCCGGAAAGGCCGTGAAGAAAGACCGGGATGTCAGCATCCACGTAAGCGCGGATAAGGCTGAGTTCATCATGCTGAACAAGGCGGAAGGGAGCATCTGCCGGGATAGCAGCCTCCTGTTCGGGGGCAAGTTCGCGAAGAAACGGCCCGGAGAGATACGAAGCCGCTTCTTCCGCGCTGAGCCCTGCAAAAAGGCACTGAACACTGATCAGAATATGGCTGTGCGGGTCGTAAAGCCAGCGTACCGGACGCAGCTCCAGAAAGACCTGTTCCCCCTCCGAAACCACAGTACTGTCGGAGAGCGTCAGATAGCCGTTGGCGCCGCCCGATTCGACTGTGATGACAATCACGCGCTTTGCCCCCAGACGGTAGACCGGATACTGCTTGTTTCGGACCGTGATATGGCGCCCGGTATCATAAAGGCTGTGGTCAAGGAGATTCTTTGCGGCGAGGTCACGCATACTTCGGTCAAGAACGGCGGTGGGAAACAGGCCGTACTCTGCCGTAGTAACGCTGCCGTCCGTGCGCAGGTTATGCAGAAGGGTCTCTTCCTCCGGGTCAAGCAGGATGGCGGGGCGCACTGCGCAGGAGGGGCAGATGAAAACCGTACTGAGGCGGCCAAACCGGTCGGCAACACTGTCCTGTGAAAGATAGTAGTTGATGCCACCCCCCGCCTCGAAAGCAAAGCCGTCATCCTCGACGGTGAGAAGGGCCAGATCGGAAGGGGGCGCAACCGTTCCCACTGCGGAAAAAAGAGGGAGAGCCGAATCCGGATGTTCTTCGGATCCGAAGATCTGTTCGGAAGTCAGGAAGATGGGTTTCATAAGCGCCTCCAGAAAGATATGATTGCACGCGCCCACGCTGCGGCATCGGTTTACCGTTCAGGGCCGGATAAAAGGCATCACATACGCCATGACAGTTGATCAGGTAATGAGGAAGTTGATCTCGACCTTGTCTTTCACTTCAGGTGGTTTGGCATAAAGGACACGGCCGCCGTTCGGATGGATGGGATTGGTGCCGTAAACAACCCACACACAGTCGCAGCGCTGTTCCGGCATCTCGGCATAGCCGTCGGTAAAGATGATCTGGTTTTCGGCATCGCCCGTGAAGGCATTGATTGCCGTTGTAAAGTTGGTGCCGCCGGCGCCCCGAAGATCAAGCGCGTCGATGTCATGTTCAGTACGCACCTCGTGAAAGCCGTAAAACCTGGTATCAAAACATCCGACACGGATCACAGCGTCCTCAGCAAAAAGAGCTTTAACCGCACGGACAAAGGCGCGGAGGAGATCGGTGTCCACAGAAGCGCTGGTGTCAAGCAACACTTCCGCATGAGCCACCGGGACCGCGCGAAACTGCCAGGGCAAAACTCCGTCGCGAACGGTATCTCCCGGAAACCAGTCAAAGTCCAGCTGGAAACTGGGCTCCAAAAGCTGGGAAAGACCGTGTACCGCCTGCGCAAGGCCAGGGTCGTCAATACCGCGGCTTCCGCCATCCGAGGTTTTCCCGGCTTTGGACTTACCGGGTTCCGCATCGGGTTTCTGGTCCTTTGTATCCGGTTCCGGTGCGACAGGCGGGAGATTCGGCTCCATGGAAGCCAGAATGACGTCATAGAGTTCCTCGGCACTCTTTCCCTCCGAAGCGGGAATCAGAAGAGCGTCCATCGGGAGAGGAAATCCGTCTTCCATGAGGAGGCGGTTCACCACAGCATCGGTGGCACGCTTCCATGCAGCACGGTTCCTGCCCAAACCACGGGCAGTATGGCTGAAACGAAGGTGCAAAAGCTGCTGTGCAAGATAAAAGGCACGGGTTTCTTCAGTGGCGTAGCCAAGGAGGCGCGGATTGTAGTAGACTGTACAGCCGTCATTATCGCTTGGCCAAATGGTCTGCGCATCCTCAATGGGTACGCGGGTGATCCATCCCGTCCACTGCGGAAAGCGCTCACAGAGTGCTGTGCGCAGAGCATCAACGTCAATTCGGGCGGTCATGAAAATTTCTCCCCAACGGCAGGATTCCCGGTTGGCGCTGAAACCGTATCCTGCTCCGCAACAGCCTCGGAGACGCCGGGCTGCGAGACCGCGATCATGAGAACCGCGATATCCGCCGGCGAAACGCCGGAAATGCGGCTGGCCTGGCCGAAGTTCAGCGGCCGGATCTTTTTCAGCTTTTCCCTTGCCTCAAGCCGCAGACCCGTGATTACATCATAATCCAGATCCGGTGACAGCCGCCGGGACTCCATTCTCCGGAACTCCTCCACCTGCTTCAGCTGGCGGCGGATATAGCCATCGTAGCGGAGGCGGATTTCAACCTGCCGGATCACGGGAATCGGAAGTGCCGGGCGTTCGGTATCGAAGCAGGCGAGATCCTGATAGCTGATCTGCGGGCGGCGGATGAGGTCCGCAAGCGAGCTGCCGGTGGCAAGAGGGGCTGTTCCCCGGTCGGCAAGCAGCGTGTTCAGAGCCTCGGAGGGTGCAAGGTGCGTGTGCTCCAGGCGGTCGAGTTCCGACTGTACAGCACGGTATTTGGCATTGACATCGGCAAGACGCGCATCAGAGATGAGCCCCAGCTCATGCCCGATTTGGGTCAGGCGCTCATCCGCATTATCCTGCCGGTGCAAAAGACGGTATTCACTGCGCGAAGTCATCATACGGTAAGGCTCATTGGTGCCTTTGGTGACAAGGTCATCAATCAGCGTGCCGATATACCCCTGGTCTCGTCGGAGAATGAAAGGGCTCTGATCACTGAGTCTGCGGGCTGCGTTAACGCCTGCAACAAAACCCTGGACGGCTGCCTCCTCATATCCGGAAGAGCCGTTGAACTGCCCCGCACCGTAAAGGCCGTACACCTGCTTGCATTCCAGCGTCGGGCGCAGTGCTGTCGGGTCCACGCAATCATACTCAATGGCATAGGCCGGGCGTGTCATTTCCGCACATTCCAGGCCCGGGATGGTATGGAGCATCCGCAACTGGATTTCCTCCGGCATGGAGGATGAAAAACCCTGAAGATAGAGTTCCTCGGTATTCAGCCCCATGGGCTCCAGAAACAGCTGATGGCGCTGTTTGTCCGGGAATGTCATCACCTTCGTCTCGATACTCGGGCAATAGCGCGGTCCTACCCCTTCAATCACTCCGGAGTAAATGGGGCTGCGGTCAAGATTCTCACGGATGATGCGATGGGTCTCTTCGTTGGTATAGGTAAGATAGCAAACTGCCCGGTTTTCAGGCGGCATAGAAGTCTCAAAGGAAAATGCTTCCGGGGCCGGATCTCCCGGTTGAATCTCCATTTTTGAAAAGTCTACTGTCCTTGCCAGAATCCGCGGCGGAGTGCCCGTTTTGAAGCGCCGGATCGGCAGGCCAAGCGCAGCCAGACATGCTGAGAGCGGGATCGCCGGTGCCAGCCCGTCCGGTCCCGATGGCCGCAGAAGTTCACCAATGATGGTACGGGAATCCAGATACGTGCCGGTGGCAATGATCACCGCGCGACAGGAATAGCGGGCGCCTGTCGCAGTGGTCACACCGCTCACAGCGGGCAGCCTGTCTTCCCCGTTCGGTTCCGTACCCGGGTTCTGCGGATACTCCACCTCAACTGAGACAACTTCTGCCTGTTTGACGCGCAGGTTTTCCTGCTGCTCCAGGGTGTGCTTCATCACTTCCTGGTAACGGCGGCGGTCAGCCTGCGCCCGCAAAGAATGAACAGCCGGACCTTTCCCCTGGTTCAGCATACGGTACTGAATGCAGGCTTTGTCTGCCGCTTTTGCCATTTCACCCCCAAGGGCATCCAATTCCCGCACCAGATGGCCCTTGCCTGTCCCGCCGATTGCCGGGTTGCAGGGCATATTCCCTACGCTGTCAAGGTTCACCGTAAAACAGATCGTATCCATGCCAAGGCGTGCCGCAGCCAGGGCTGCTTCAATCCCAGCATGCCCTGCTCCGATGACGGCAACATCGCAGTTTCCTGCTTCAAACGTTTTCATCGTGCTCATGGTGCTTTACTCAGTTTCTTCACACAGTTCTCAAAATTTTGATTGAAATTATATCCGCTTACAACCTTTTCGTCAATGCTTTCCGCAGCAACCATTTTACTTTTTCCCGTCACACCCAAATCCTTATCATGAAGCTGACAGATACATCCGGACGATCATTTATTCGCGCTTTTTTGAGAAATCGTGCGAACAAAATTCTTGACAAAGGAAGTTCCGCGTGCTATGATTGCAAAGCACTTAAGAGATGCGCGAGTGGTGGAATTGGCAGACTCGCTAGATTCAGGTTCTAGTGCTCACTCCGGGCGTGCGGGTTCAAGTCCCGCCTCGCGCACCAAATTAAAAGACGAGGAAATGACTGATTTCCCCGTCTTTTTCTTATTTTCCCGCACTTTTAACGCTTAAAAGTTATCCACTCTCTCACGCGTCCGTAGTAGCCCGTGAACGCTTTTTCGCACGTGTGAAGGGGTTTTCATGGGAAAATTACTACCGAATTACTACTGTTTTGCCGTCTCCAGCGGTAGTAATTTCGTAGTAATTATTCGTGCTTCCCGGTCTGCTGATACCACGCCTGGTGCACTCCGGTCGCTGCGAATCCACTGATAATGCCGATTGCCACTGCGTTCATCACGTCGCTTGCAGGAAAATCTGCGATGGTGTACATCGCCACAACGCCCAGCACGCCGCCCAGCACGCCGCATATAATCGGAATCCACTCGTCCATCTTTCTGGTCGCCTTGACGCCCTCTGCGACAAGATAGCAAATGACGGTGATCGCCCATACAGTTACGCCTTCCATTATGCCGCTCCTTTCTTGTATAGCGTTTTAATGTCATTCTCCATAACGGCTATGCTTTTGGCAATCTCGGATAGCTTTTCCGCATAGCCGTTATGAATATCCAGCTTGTGCTCGATGCTTTTCAGTCTGTCTTCCAGCCGCGTGGTGCGGACCGCTTCTTCGACTGCCCGCAGCTTTTCTTTCTCCATCTCTTCCCGGGTCTGTTTCTTCCGGTTGTTCCGGTTGATAAGGATCTGGCAGACGATGGAAGTTACCGCCACTATCAGCGCCGTGATGATCCCTTCGCTCATTTCCTCACCCCCATCCCTGCAGTTTCTTCCAAGTGAGCTGCCCCACAATACCGTCCGCTGTAAGGCCAAAGTCCTTCTGGAATTGCCGGACGGCATCCTCTTCCTCGTCGTCCCACTGGCCGTCGCAATAAACGATGTGATAATTGCGGCGCTTCAGCAGCCCCTGCATAATGTAGACCTCGTCCCAGCCGGAGCAATGGTAGTCTATCGTCCTCAGATTCAGACTGTGGTCCGCTGCCGGTTCCGGCGTCGGCTCTGGCGTAGGCTGCGGATCGTCAGGAACATCAGGCTCTGCGTCCATGTTGTTCTCAAGCCAAGAGAACCACCTGTTTGCGATACCGCCACGAGTCTGCCCTTGCGCTTCAGTATTCGCAGGAATCTCAAAGCGACAGCAGATGTTATATCCGCAGTTGAATGCGCTGTTGCTTGAACAGCAAATCTTCCACACAGACGCATAGAAGGATTTCATTTCATACAGCGCAAACTCCACCTGAGTCTGAAAGTCTCCGATGCTCTTGTGCCGTTGCTGGAAGTATGTAAGCATCCGCTTTTTGCGATCTTGCGCCGTCCATTGGCAGAGTCCATAGCCGTAGGCATCGTTGCCGAAATTGCGGTAACTGCCGTTATCGACTGCGGCGGTATACTGCGCATCGGTCATGCCTGACGAACGGTTGTAACAGTCTTGCAGGTTTATGGGGCTTAATACGGATTCGGCTTCCATGTTCGCAATCAAACCTGCCGCACCTGCAAGAGTCATCCCGGCGGCAACTGCCTGTTGTGCGATGTATAAAGCCTTGCTCTCTTGATCTGTCATAGTCGCTTCTCCAGAAGTTCGTTTACGAAAACGTCCAGTTCGTCTTCGGTCATCATGGTTGTTACCTCGTGACTATCTCGTGATTTCACGAGTTATTTCAAAAGATACCGACTGTCACGGTTGCCCAGTAGGTGGACAGTTCTAGATTCCGCAGCTGGCGGTTGTAACCACAGAGAAGCCATATAGACCGCTCTGTTCTAACTGAGCCGCCGCAGTTTAGACCGGACACGTTATGTCCGTTTAACTCTATTCACCCAGATGCTCGTAGAACTCCCGGCGAACCACGTTGCCGTGTTCGTCATACATGAGAACAGTATGCACTTCCACGGTGCTGACAGCGGCGGCGGCAAGGATCGTGTGGAATCTTGCTTCGGCTTGGTTGCGGTCGGTGAAAGTAACCGTAGGAGTCAGTGTGGTCTGCGTGCCGCTGGTCTGAATTTCCTGAATAATAATCATTGTTTTTCTCCTCTCTTAAATATCGGCACTAAGCATGAAGTAGCCGCTCCCGTTTGTGCCGATGAATGCGTACCCGGCTTGCCCGGCTGTCATGGTGTTGGTTGCGCTCAGTTGGATGTTGATGAGTCCGTCTCCGGGTGAGTACCCGACTTCGTAAATGCCGCTCACGCTCAGAGTCCCGGAGATGCTTGAGCCGCCCGGATAGGCAACCATCTGTAGTTCTGTTGAGGAAAGTAAGACGGTCGGTGTTGCCCTCATCGGCACAACCGGGATTGCCATCAGGCAGACAACGGAGTTGCTTCTCACGACTGCGTTATAGAACTTCCACTGGTTCTGATAGCCGATGACCTGATAGTAATACTGGCACTTTCGCAACTGGTCACGGTAATCGGGAATCTCGTTCAGCACCCACACACCGTTTTCTTGGTGGGCAAGAGTCTGGGTGTCTCCCAACTCTAATTTGATCGCTTTTATAGTGGTGGTTTCAGTCGCTACTGAATAGAATGCCACCCATAGTGATGAGATTCCAGATGGGATTACCCCAGTTGCGCTTAAAAGCCCGCCTGTTCTTCCACCATTATCCAGAATGACATTCGAACTGTCGGCAACAAGACGAATTCGACACGGTGAGGTTGTTGCCCCCTCATACAGAGCGGAGACAGTCAGAGTTTTCCCGATGTACTGAGTCGGGTTGTCAAGGTACTGCCGTATGACATACCAATTTCCCTGTGTACGACTTGCCGTAATGCCATTAGAAGTAAGTGTCAGCGTGGTATAACTTTCAATACTTTTCCATCTATCAATGGTATAAGCATTTGCACTGCTGTAAACTGTTTGACCCCTCTGATTAATCGGAAACTGTCCGCCGCCCTGTTGAGAACCGCCGCCTACAAAGTACCAGTTGTCCAAGAGATTGGGATTTACAGTTGCGACATTCCCGCTCCCCAGCAGGCTCTGTCCGTTGACGGTCTTGATGTTCGTGCCGCTGACTAATGTTGCCTGTTTAGTGGCAAGCTTAGTGTCCATTTCCTCGGACAGGGCAACCTCCGTCCAGTGTGCTGCATTCCACGGCTCGCCACCTGTGATAGCTGTCGTGCAGCGGTAAAGATGACTCCCGCTAATGCAGTAGTCACCAACAGCGTAATTTGCCGTTGTGGAATAATAATCTGCCAGAGAAAGCAGGACGTTCTGAAGTGTTTGAATAAGGGTCGTGTCTGCTTGTCCAAGTCTGTCCATAGTTTCTTGGACTGATTGGTTGCTCGAAGCCGGAATGTCTGTTGCCGTCAGTGCAATGTTTCCGTTGGTATCCGGGGAAACGTTGTTCACGGTGCTGGCGGAACCTGTGCCGTCCATCACATCAAAGTTCCGGCTGCCGTTCACGTCCGTTATGGTGACTCGGTGCCCACCTGTAATATCCGCCACAGCAATGATCGGGGAGTATCCGTCCTGCCCGTCGTCGCCGTCAGCTCCTGCGGGTCCCTGCGGTCCGGTAGCTCCGGTTTCACCGGTTTCCCCCTGCGGCCCCTGCGGTCCGGTCGCGCCTGTCTCGCCCTTCAGGTTGCGGAAAGCAAACGAAAACACCTTTGCCGTGTCCGGTCCGGATGCTGTAACCGTAACAGCAGGCGTTCCGGTATTCGCATCAATCGTCGCTGTCGGCGTTCCGAATCCGGCGGCGTCGCCGGTATCCCCCTTTGCGCCCTGCGGTCCCTGCGGGCCCGTGGCTCCGTCCGTCCCGTTCAGCACGTCAAAGGTTTTCACACCGCTGGCGTCCGTTACCGCTACCCTTGTTCCCCCGGTAATTGCGCTCACCGCCACAGTCGGTGAGTAACCGTCATCGCCGTCCGCTCCGGCAGGTCCTGTCTCGCCGGTCGGCCCCTGGAGCTGCCCGAGGCTTCTCCACGTGCCGTTATCGTACATATAAATGGTATAGGGCGCCTCTGCTCCCACGTTCCACATCTCAGACTGCTGCGCGCTGGCGGGCAGGTTCGCGACAGCGGATACCGTTCCGGAGATATACAGCCCGGTCCCCGGATCACCCTTGTCGCCCTTCTCGCCCTGCGGCCCCTGCGGTCCCTGCGGTCCGGCAGCGCCCGGCTCCCCGTCCTCGCCGTCCATCACGTCAAAAGTGGACGTTCCGTCCTTATCGGTGATAGCGATTCTGTGCCCGCCGGTGATGGTCGTCACGTCCACGGTCGGCGCCACGCCGTCTCCGTTCAGCACGTCCACGGTCTGCGTTCCGTTCACGTCCGTGATGATCAGCCGGTGCCCGCCGGAAATCCGGCTCACGACCACCGTCGGGGATACTCCGTTCACGCCGTCGGCCCCGTCAAACTCTCCCGCGTCCGCGTCGTCGCGCACGCTCTGCGCCGTTTCCAGCGCTTCCGTGGCGGCCGCCTGCACCTGATCCGCCCAGCTGGGCGTCGGCACCAGCGGTGAAGATTCCGACCGCTGTGTACCCACTTCAATCCGGCCCACCACGGCCCAGATCGTCGGTATTACAATCTCACCCTCAGTATCGGCGCCGTATATTCCGATTTCCAGCAGCCCGTAAGGTTCCGCAATCACTTCCCACGGCACCGTGCAGGCGTTGTCCAGAATCAGCACGTCCCGCTCCACGTCGCTGCCCCGGAAAACCGCCGTCTTCGTCAGTCCTTCCCAGTCGTCCGTAAATATGAAATTGACCGGGATACCAACAGCCCCGCTGGTTACGGGGCTCAGCGGCGTCGCCAGCGCGCCTCTGTTTTTCACGTTCACCCGAATCATCTGTCTGCTCCTTTGCGTTTTCTGCTTATACTTTAATTTATGGAGACGGAGAATCGAATCCCCGCCCCCATGTTTTTACGGATGCTTTGCCGCCCACCAGCTCAGGTCATGCGACCATCCCTGCGCGGCCCAGACTCTTACCGCGTCGTCCCAGCTCATCCGGCCGCCCTGGACCGCGTCTCTCAGCACGTAGCCCAGTTCGTCCTGCTTCAGGCTTCCGTTGTTGTCCGTGTCCGCTCTCTTCAGCATCTCCGTGTACTGCTGCAGGCTCATCCCCGCCGGTTTCGCCGCGTAGGTCGCCTGCTTCTTGTCGCCGCCGTACAGCGGCGCCGCCTTCGAAAAGCTGTCGTAGTCCGTGACCGCCGTGTTCGCCTGGCTTCCGGAGCTGCCGCTCTTGCTGCCGGTGCCGCTCTTGCTGCCGGAGGAGCTGCCGCTCTTCTTGCCGCCCAGCCACCAGTCATAGTCGTGGCTCTCCGCCCAGCCCTGGGCCTTCCAGATGGCGTCCGCCTGCTGCTTTGTCAGGCTGCCTGCGTCCACTTCCGCCTTCAGGTACTCGCCCATTTCATCCTGGGTCACGCTGTTGTTCCCGCTCGCATCCGCATCGCCCAGCATCGCCTGGTATTTGTTCTTCGTGATGCCCAGCGGTTCCAGCAGTTCTTTCCACGCGGCTTCCTTCTCCGGCTTCAGGGCGTTGCCGTCGTAGGTCCGGATCTTCCACTCATCCTTCCGCCCGTTCATCACGGTGTTCCAGATGGCGGTCACGTCCCTGGTCAGGTTCGATACCGCAAGGCCCGACAGCTGGCTCAGCGCCTGCAGCGTCTTGTACACCTTGCCCCACTGCGTCATCTTGCCGTAATAGGTCACCTTTGTGGCCTTGTCCAGTTTCCCGGTTGACAGCTCAATGGTTTCCTTCCAGATCTCGCACACATTCAGCAGATTGTTGAACGCCGTTACCGACATATCCCCGCTGCTGTATCCCTGCAGCGTCGAGATAAAGTTCTTGATAAACGGCAGCTTCCCGAGGATGGTCATGTCCTGCGCCATGTTTCCGCGCATCCACTTCCCGTCTTCTCCCCACAGCGCCTGCCTGAACTTCTCCCAGAATTCCTCGTCGTCATCGTCCCGCATCGCGTCCGCGATGGATTCCACAACCGCCGAGAAGGCCGCGCTGCACACGTACACCGTGAACGCTTTCCCTATCTTTCCGGAGTTTCGCACCCAGGCTCCGGCCTTGCCATTCTTCCTGGCGTCCAGCGAGTATTCGCTCACCGCATCCAGCAGGATGTTGTAGCTCAGCGTCGGCTCCGCCATGAACGCGCTCGCCATCTTTGTGAACGTGGTCTTCCCTCTCATGATTTCCGACCGCGTCAGCGTGCTGTCCATCACCTGGCTGGAATACACCACCTCACGGAACAGGTCCGCGGTTTTCTCCATCAGTTCCTCGTGGCTCAGTTTTCCGTCCCGCGCCCGCACCTGCCGCTTGCAGGCCGTCCACAGCATCGACCAGGTCAGCTGGTCTCCCTTCTCCGCCAGCGTCATCGAGGCTTCCGCCAGCTTGTCCTTCACGGTATCCGCGTGGGCGATCTGCCCCCGCATCCCCTTGGAGATGTCCGTGTCGTAGTAGCCCAGCGCTTTCCACACCGCCGTCCCGGAGTATTTCATCGCTTCCCGGTAGGCCGCGACGCTCGGCAGCACCCCGATCAGGTTCTGCGGCTTCAGCACCGTCATCGCCCGCAGGTAGCTTGTCGGCTGCAGCATCGCCACGCGCAGGTTCGCGCCAACGGCCGCGATCTTGTAGTTGCTCATCAGCTTGCCCGGCAGGTTCATGCCCCGGTCGCCGGATTCCGTCACGCCGTTGATGTCCTTCATCAGCGTCCGGAAGTATGACAGCGCCTTGCTGCCGAACGCCTGTTCCATCGCACTCTGGATGGTCTTGGTGTCGTAGGTCCCGTCTTCCAGGTCCACCCGTTCCTTGTAGTTGAACCATTTGATCGCGTCCAGGATCGGCAGGCCCATACCGTTGAGCTTGGCCATGTCGCCCATGTGCTCAGAGAAGGTGTCAAAGATGTCCCCAACAATCAGGGCGTTGCTCGCCTTCGGGTTCAGCGCCTTGCTGCTCGACAGGTTCAGCAGCCGGAACATGCTGTTCGTCTGCGCGTCGGTGTCGGCCATCGGCCGGTCGTTCGCGTCGGTCCGGATCGGATAGTAGCTCTCCCCTTCGGTATAGAAGTTGTACCCGAACCGCCGCATGGAGATTTCGTTCCCAAGTTTCGCACCTTCCGCCGCCATGTACAGCTGCAGCGCCTTTGCGACCTCGGCCTGCCGCGCCGTCAGGCTGCCCACAATTTCCCGGATCTCCATCGCCGTCAGGTGGTAGTGCGTCGTGTCGTGCACTTCCCCGGTCTTCAGCTTGATGTCTCCGATGCGGATGCCGCCCTTCTGGATATGCTGCAGGGCCTGCTGCCGCCCGACCAGTCCGTTCAGCTCCATAATCTGCGCCGTGGTCATCGTGATCCTGCTGCCGTCCGCCAGCGTAAACGTGTGCTGCTCCTTCTTCCATCTGTTCACTTCCCTGTCCGTGTACAGGTTTTCCGTAAAGTTGATAATCTTCTGGGCGTTGAAGGCCATTTTCTCCCAGCCCTTCGTCAGTCCTTCAAAGATCGCCTTCCCGCCTTCCCCGTACCGCTTCATCACGTAATACGGCGTGCCGTTCTCCCAGGCGGCAAACCGGCTCAGCGCGGTCCCGGCCGTGGCCCTGGCCCGGCCCAGCCTGTTCATGTGCTCCCAGTCTCCGGCGGCCGCTTCCCGCACGCTCTCGAATCTTGCGTTCGCCATGAAGCTGTTCATGTTCCGGATCGCCGCATACAGGTTCGACAGGAAATTGCTCAGTTGCTTCAGCTCCGCCGCCGTCATGCTGTTGATGGTGTAGGTCCGTCCGTCCGCCATCGCCCGGGTAATCATCCCGGCCGTGTTCCGCAGAAAGTCCAGGCTGTCCTGCGAGATGTCCACATAGCCGCCCAGATCTGTCTCCACGCTGCCGTCGCCGTCAATGTACCGCTGCTGGTTCTGCAGCAGCTGCTGCAGCTGCTGCAGCCTTGCGGCAAATGCCTGGTCGTTTCTCGTCTCCGCGCCGCCCCGCAGCGCCCTCTTGCTGGTAAAGTCCAGCTCGCTCAGAAACTCCGCCAGCGGCGCCTTCAGCACTTCGGGCACGTGCGTCTTGTTGTCGTTCTTCATCAGCATGGTGTAGAGCCTGTTGGCTTTCTCCGTCACCTGCGCCCGGTATTTCGTCACGCCTGCGGATTCTTCCCTGCGCTCCTTCGCCCGCTTCTGCACGTCCTGGTAGTGCTCTTTCAGCGCCCGGTTCTTCTTCGCGCTCCGGGCCTTTTCCTTTGCCACGCGCTCGGCGGCCCTTGCCCGGCCTTCCGCCTGCACCTGCGCCACGCGCTCGCTGGCCCGCTCCTGCAGCGCCTGGTATTTCTCTTCGGCCTTCGCCAGTTTCTCGTTGAGCTTCGCAATCTGCGTGTAGAGCTTTCCGGCTTCCTTCTCCGTGAGCTTCTTCTCTTTCGTCAGCTCCCTGATCTTCTGCCCCAGCTCCTTGTTGCGCGCCTGCATCCTCTCGTTCCTGGTCATCGGGTCCAGCCTCAGCGCCTCGCGGTCCGGCAGCAGCACCTCGTCCATCATCACGTCGTGCGCCAGGCGGATCGCCGCGCTCTCCACTGCCTCGCCCATGTAGGCTTCAAACGGGTTCACGGTCTCCTGCTTCCGGCTCGCCTGCAGCAGCTGCGACATAATTTCCAGCTGCTCCCCTTCGTTGTTCACCTGCGGGAAATAGTTCTCGCCGTAGTCGTTCTGCAGCTCGCTGTAGAATGCGTCGATGTTCGTGTATTCAGCCGGGTTCTGCCGGTAGGCTTTGCTCTCGC
The DNA here is from genome assembly GCA_964495965.1 of uncultured Oscillospiraceae bacterium. Taxonomy (GTDB): domain Bacteria; phylum Bacillota; class Clostridia; order Oscillospirales; family Oscillospiraceae; genus Limivicinus. The sequence goes on from CAZBXX010000001.1 coordinate 25,508, forward strand.
TTCCCGTCACCGATACCTTGAAGCCCAGGTGCGCCCGGTTGAATTCCTGGATGCTCTCATAGCCGCCCGCGTCGTGAATGTGCTCCGGGTTGTCCAGCACGAATTTTGTCGGGTTCTCCCTGCTTCCGGCAATCCGTCCCGCAATGCTCAGGATGGTCTCGTCCGCCGTAACGGTTTCGTCCGTCACCTGCGCGTTTTCCACCACGTCCGCCGCGATCTCCCTTGCCATTTCCAGGATGACGGTCGGCTGCACGTCCGCCGCCTGCACCAGGTAGTCGCCCATCGCCTTGATCTTTGCGGCGACCTCGTCCACGTTTGACGTCCCGCTGTATTCGCTGATAAACGCCTTCGCCATCTTCCTGGCGTCGCTCGTCCGCACTTCCGGCGTCTTCCCGATGTTCAGCCGCTTCTGGATCTCGCCGATGCTCAGCTTCGCGCCCCTTGTCAGCTCCCGGGTCCCGGCGAACAGCTCGCCCAGGATCTCCGCCTGGCTGCGGTACATCGTGTACGCGATCTCGCGCCCGCTCTCTTCCGGCGCCGTGTCGTCATAGCTGTCGTCGGCATGCTGGAACAGCGGCTGTCCCACTTCCAGCACGTCCTTCCGCATGGCGTCCGTGATCCGCACGCCCCACACTTCGTCGTATCCGTCAATCCTGCCGCCCGGGTTGACGCCCAGCGTCTCGACCCTGCCGCCCCACTGCTTCGTGTACTTGCCCATGAACTTCGGCAGCTTCTGGTCGTATTCAATCCGGTAGCCTTCCGCATAGCTGCTGGACCAGCGCTCTTCCTGCTGTTTGGCCGTCGTCCACCCGACCACGTCATAGCCGTCTTCCGCCGCCATCCTCATCAGGTGCTTCATCACATACTCGTGGTACGTGTCCGCGCTCCCGGCAAAGGGCACATCCGGCGGCGCTGAACTGTTTTTTACCGACAGGCTGAGCGCCTTCGTTTTTGCCTTTCGCATTTCGGCCCTTGCCTCTGTTGCCTTTTTCTTGAGCTCGATCTCGTCCGCGGTCATCATGGCCATTATCTGAGTTTCGGCAATCGCTCCCTCACGGAGAACTTCCGGATCATTATCGAAAAAGTTCGGGTTGTATATCGGGCTCTCTTCCAGCCCGATCAGCCAGTCGCTGATAGAGTCCGCTGACACGCCCGGCATCTTCTTGCCGCTGGCCTTCACTCTGGCGTACAGTTCCTCAGCAAGCCTGTCTGCCTCGTCTCCCATGCGTCTGTTGAGTGTTTCCGCCTCGCGCAAGGCGCGTTCAGCCTCTTTGTACTGCCGCTCGGTATCTTCCGTCCGGTATCCGGTCTGCGCGCCCTCGTTGTGCAGGTCGCTCTGGATCTCTTCCACAAACAGCATCCTGCCCGCGTGCTCGCCGAATTCCGTTTCAAAGGCTTCAAAGTCCTGCACCCGGGCGTGGGCGATAATGCCGTACCCGCTGCGTTCTGTGTGGCCCCAGTGCGTTGCCATCGCGTTGTTGGTGTAGTCCAGTTCCGGCATCCGGAACAGGATCTCGCGGTAGTTCTCCCCGCTTTCAAGCCTGTAGTCTCCCCATCTCGCGCCGTTCGGGAACATATTGTCTTCAAGGTCGTACGGGTCCACGTCCATGCGCTCGCTGTAGCCAACGATCACGCTGCCCACTTTGGCCACATAGTACGGACCTTCCGTCTCTGCGAGAATGTCTTCACCTTCCGGAAGCTCTTCCGTTTCCTCAAACGTGACGCTGTCACCGTGTGCTTCCCTCATCGCCTGCTCAAATTCTTCCCTCGTGTTGTACTCTTCGTTGGCAATCGGGTCGCGCTGGTATCCTTCCCGGAGCAGCTTTTCTTTCTCCCTGTCGTCCAGTATCTGCGTCTCAATGTTCAGGTCGTTCCCCTGCAGGAACTCCTGCACTTCGGCTTTCGTGACACTCTTCCTGCCTTCCAGCCACGGCTGCAGCCCGGCCCAGCGGATTTCCTCGGCCTTCACGCCCTTGCCCCGCAGCCACGGGATCACGGCGTTTCCGGCCATCTTGTCCGGCATCGGCCTGCCCTTCGGGTTCGTCCACTCGTCCACGGTGTTCCGCAGCTTGCTGTAGAACACCGGCGCCCAGCCGTTGTGCGCGTCGTCCGCCTGCTGGCAGAACACTTCCCTCTGGTTCCGGTAGCTGTTCAGCCGGTTCAGGAACTCCTGCGCTTCGGCCCGGTCTTCCGGCAGCAGCCGGTCGCCGTCCAGCAGCTTGTGCAGGTGGTCCTTCTCCTTTTGCACGTTGTTCGCCGCGGCGTCCATCCGGGCATAGAACATGCTCGCCGGTTCATCGGTTTTCCTCGCCCCGGTAAACAGGTCCCCCGGCACGTATCCCGGATAGTACAGGCTCGGGTGCCGTCTCCGGTACCATTTGTCAAAGTCCGCATTGCGGGCCTCGGTCCTGCCTTTGGAACCCGGGATGTTGACTGTGCGGTACGCCCCGTTCTCGATGGTTCCCCTGCCCTTCCCGGGCGACTCTGCGGAATATGCCTCGCTGACGTACCGGCTCCGCAGCCGGTTGCCCGCGCTGCCCAGCAGCGCTTCCATCAGCTCAAAGGTTCTTGTCCTCTTCCTGCCGACCTGCTGCTGCTCGGAAAACCGCGACAGGATGTCCAGCACGTCTTCCGCTCCGTAAATGGTCCCGGCGCCGTATTCGTTCCCGGTCCGGTATGCCTTCGCGCTCAGCATCTCCGCCAGTCTCTCGCCCAGCTCTTCCCGGGTGACGCCTTCCGGCGCAATCTCTTCGTTCAGCAGCCCGGCCAGCACGCCAAAGTCTGCGTCGTTCAGCCCGCTCACAAACTCCCGGACCCGGGCCTGCGCCTGCTCCGCCGTCCGGATTCTCCCGCGGAACTCTTTGCTCCAGCCCGCTCTGGTATCAGCCCGGCTGTAGTCCCCGCCGGTCCACTCGTCCATGCTCACCTGGTCGTCATTCACCTGCTGGAACTGCGCGCCTTCCACGGAGTTTATAACGCGCCTGCGGTCTTCAATGTCCCCGGCCTTATAGGTCAGCACGTTCAGGCCGAGGTCGCGCATCTGCTTCAGCAGATCCGCGTGCTCGGTCTCGGCGCTGTCTTCCACAATGTAGGCCAGCGGCTCGTCCAGCGTGGCCACCCGCCGCATCTTTGCTTCGAAATACGGGACGTTGATGTTCCGGGTGTCTTCTGCCAGCTGCCACAGCTCGTCCGTCAGCGCCGGGTCGTAGTTGATCCACTGCGCCTCTTTCCGGAGCTTCCGGTCCATCTGCTGTTTGGTCTTGCTGTCCCGGACCGCTTCCAGAAGGATCTCTCTTGTGGAGTCCGTTGTCTCCCAGCGCTCATCCTTCGCGGCCGCCCGGACCAGCTCGTGCAGCCGGTCGTTCAGCGCTTCCTTCTGTCCGTAGAAAACATCGTCGTCCACGTGCCCGTCGTAGAGTCTTCCGACGTCCGCCCGGGCCTCTTCCACGCTTCCGAAATCCTTCATACCGGCGCCAATCAGGTTCACGCCAAAGGCTGAAATGCCCTTCTCGTTCTCCTGATCCATAATCGCGACCGTGTTTTCCAGCGTTGCCGGTACGTGCAGCTGCTGGAAGCTCCGCCGGTTCCCGCTCGGCGTGAACGGATCTTTGTTGTTCCGCAGCCCGCTGTCGACGATAACCCCGTTGAACAACTCTTCCAGCCACGCCCGGTACTTCGGGTCCTCTTCAATCTCCGTGTTCTTCCGCAGCACGCTTTCCAGCTCTCCGCTGTCCGGAATCTGGACTTCTTTCCGCCCGTCGTCCCGCCAGGTGCGGAACGCATCCTGAATCGCTCCGACGTGCACATTCCCGGTTTTATAAAGCGGCGCTTTTTCCAGATACCTGAGCTTGTCTTCCTGGTCCTTCAGCGCGCGCTTGAACTTGCCTGTTTTCTCTACCGTCTTCCGCAGCCTGTCGGTCTCTTCCCGCGCTTCCTCAACTGCCTGCCGGTTCAGCACGTCTGCGACCTTCTGCCGGAATCCTTCGTTATCGTAAGTCGCGTTCTCGATTTCTTCCTCGCTGATTGCGTCGAAAATCGCCAGCAGCTTCTTGTTGCTGTATCTCCCGAAACCGTCCAGGGTTTTTACCTTCGTCGGCAGCTCCGGCTCCTGGCCGATACTCCGCATATAGGCATATTTCAGGGCATCCGTTGACTTCAGCGCCTCAAAGACGTCGCCCTCTTTCTGCCCCAGGCTTTGCTCAACCAGCTGGGTGTCCAGCCTTGTGTCAACGCGCAGCGCATAATAAGCGTTTCCCAGCTCTTTCCTGAGCCGGTCTTTGATGCTGTTCAGCTTCCTGTAATCCGCCTCGTACTCCACCCGCGGCTCCGTGGGCGTCCATGCGTCCCCGCCGTAAATCCGGTTTCTCCGGTTCACCTTCGGGTCAATGCTCCTGCGCGGGAAGATAATGGATACCGGCCCGAAATGGTTGTGCACGTCTCCGGCTTTCTTGATGGCCACGCTCGGGTACGGCACGCCGCCCCGCATAATCATCCGCCGCAGCCCGCTGTAGGTTTTGTTATGTACGGCAATCAGCCGGTCGGTCTCCTCGACCTCGCCCGCCATCATAAACTGCGTCTTCGGCGCCTGCTCGGTGTACTCAATCTTCACCCCGGCCTCTTCCAGCGCCCGCAGCAGCGCAGGCGGCACCACATTGCTGGGCACGGCAATGTCGGTCCCGTCCAGCAGCTCCTTATAGTGCTGCGCCACTTCCGCTTCCGGCACCTTCCGCACCGGCTTCAGCCACCGGCTGAGATACACGTCCCGCTTCAGGCCCTTGGCTTTGGCGATCTGTGACGCAACCTTCCCCGCCTTCCACGGCAGCCTGCCGACGGCGTCCTTCGCATACTGCGCCCGGTATCCGCTGGTCAGCTCGCTCTCCGGGATGATGCACTCATAGGTCACCAGGTTCGGCCGGTTGTACGCCTCGCTGAATTGATCGTTCAGCATCAGGTTCGAGGAATGCTGGTACGGGTTATAGGCCACTCGCGTCGGCTTGCCGTTATCCTTGAAGATGTCCAGGTGCCCGTATTTCTCCCCGGGCTTGACCGTGACCTTGCTCGGGTCCCCGACGCTCTCTTCCCAGCGGCCCACTTCCATCGCCTTGACCATTTTCTTCTTGCCGCCTTCGCCGCGCTTCATGGACGCCATCGGCGGGTAGAGCTTGCCGTCAATTTCCAGGAACGATTTATACGTTTTCACGATCTTCCCGGCCCGCTCCTGCTCGTCCAGGAACTTCAGCGTCTCTTCGTCTTCCACGAATCTGGACCACTGCGTTCCGCTTGCGATCCCGGCAGCTTCTTCCGCCGCCACCGGATCTTCCATATTGACTTCCCGGGCAGCATCTGCTATACTGGCATTAGAAGCGGTGGGTACCCCAGTGAGCTCCCCTTGATTGGGTCGAGTACGGGGTGACGCCGCTTTGATTTTGTCGTTCAGCGTCAGCTGCAGGCTGTATACAAACTCTCCGTCGGCCTTCCTGCGCACGTTTGCGAGAAGGTCGAATACTCTTCCGTCGATCTGTACGGTCTTTACAAAATAATCCCAGCGATTCACGCCTCTGTGCGCTCTGGTGTTTTTGCCGGTCTCCGGGCTGCTATTCCGGTAAGTCGCGTTTTCCACCAGGTCAAAGATAGCGCCGTCTGCTCCGGTGTTGATTTTTGCGTCAATCCCGGCTTGGTCGGAATGCCTGTCGCCGTAGATGTTCTTTCTCAGATCGTCAGCCGCAAACTTTGCATAGTATGCGTGCCCGTTCCGAATAAACTTGGCAGTCCGCCCGCGGTATTCATTCGTCATCAGGTCCATAAACATCTGCTTCCGCTGCTTCCACGGCAGCTTCCGCACTTCTTCAGACGTCTCATAAACCTCGATGCCGTCCTCCCGGGTCCCGATCTTCATAAACTGCGTCCCGGCCTGCATCGCCGCGCCCACGGTCTTCGCCGCCTGGTAGTTCTCCGCCGCGCCCAGGATGCCCCGGTCCCAGATCTCCTGCAGCGTGTTCAGCTCGCCCTTCATGGCCTTCACGGCCGCAAAGAGGCTGTGGTCCTCTTCGGTGTTCACCTCGTCAAAGGCAGCGCGGATCCGCCCGCCGATTTCCCGCAGGGAATCCGCGATCTTCTCCGCCGCCGTCATCTTTTCCCTGGCCAGCTGCCGGACCGCCTTGCTGTCAAACAGCATGGTCTGGCAGGCGTTGGCCACCACTTCGTCCAGCGCCTTTTCATAGCTCAGGTTCGGCGCGATGTTCATCTGGTGCTGCACCAGCCGCCGCAGCGTCTCCGGGTTCGTCTTCAGGATCGTCGTCACGACAAAATCCTTCAGCTCCCGGTACACTTCCGGGTTATACTTCTGCAGGTAGTGCGTCAGCTCGTGGCTCATCGTGGCGCCCACGATAAACCGCTGCATCCCGTTGACCGTAATATGCCCGGTCATGTTGATATACAGCGTGTCTCCCTGCCAGGCGCCCAGGGCGTTCCCGTATGTCTCCCCGCCGTCAAAAAACACCACGTCCAGGTCCAGCGCGTCGGCGACAACCTCGCCCAGCGCCGCGGCCTTTTTCTGGTTCACGTTCAGGCTGTTCGGGTCGATGCCCGCCATTCTGCGGCCGTCGATCACGCCGCCGCCATAGCTCACCGTGCCCTTCTTGCGCTTTCCGGGATGCTGCTCCCGGATTTTTTTGCGCTCCTGTTCCAGCTGCCGGATCATCTCTTCCGTGTTTCGGATCTCTTCGTTAATTTTCTCCGCCTGCCCGCTCAGCTCCCGGACGTTCTCGCTCTGCGCCGCCGCCGGGGCTGCGTCCACGGCCTGCTGCACCGTGTCGGTGATCTCCTTCAGCGCGGCCCTGCGCTCTTCCACGTAGTCGCGCATTTCCTTGATGCTCCGGTTCAGCTCCGTCAGCTCCGGCGCGGCCGCGTCGTTGATCTCCGCCGCCATCTTCTGCAGGTTCCGGAAGGCCGACGCCGCCTGCTGTTCTTTCCCCAGCAGGTCCTGCCGCACCTGGCTCCCGATTTCGGCAGCCACGGTGATCTGCGCCGGGGTCAGGTAATCGAGCCTGCCCGCCGTCACGTTCCCTTCCTTCGCCTCGCGGTACAGGCTCTGCAGATCCGCTCCCGCCGCCGCGTACAGGTTCACCGCCTGCTCCATCGCCGTGGCAAAGGTCGCCACGTCCTGCGTCTTCTCATAGGCCGCCGCCGCCTTCTCCGCCAGCTCCTTGCTCGCGATCCCCGTCAGGCTCGCCCGCACCATCAGCCGCCCGCTGTCGGTGTCGGTATCCACCGTTTTCGCGGGTCCGATCTGCGCGTTCCGGCCAAGCGCCCAGGCGATCTTCGCCTGCGGCTCCGTCACGCCGTCCTTCAGGGCCGCGCTCTCGCTGTAGGCTTTGAAGCTCATGCCCCTCTGCCCGAATTCGTAGGCTTCCTTCATCCCGTAGGCGTAGGGGACAAAGTTCTGGCTCTCTTCCCGCGCCGCAGTGATCTGCTCCACTTCCGCGTCGCTCAGCTCAAAGGCGCCGAGCGCCCGCTCGTCGCTGAAGATGCTGCGGGTCAGTTCCGGCCCCTGAATCAGATTCTTTGCCAGCTGTGCGCTCGCCCGCTCGGTTCCTTTTACGGTCCCGCTCATCAGGTTCGTTTCCGCCTGCCGTGCGTTCTGCACGCCTTCGGTCGTTGCGGTCACGTTGGTGAGATACACTGCCACCTGCATCAGCGCAAAGCCTTCGTCTTCCGAAAGCTCCACGCCGGTGAGTTCCTGAAACTGTTTTTTCAGCTTGTTGTTGGTTGAAATCCGCTGCGCCGCTTTATAGGTTGCGACGTCCACGCCGAGGTTTTTTGCCTGCTGCACAATGCTCGGCTGCCCGACAATCGCGCCAACCGGGTTTGCATAAGTGCTCGCGCCGCCCAGCGCACCGGCAAGGCCGCCCAGCAGTCCGTCATACAGCAGCTGCCCGTCGCCCCAGACGTCGGCGGCAAAGTCTCCGACCTTCTGCATGAAGGTCCGGTCCTCTCCACGCCCGGTTACTTCTCCGATTTTGAAGATCCGGTCCATAATCGGGTTCAGAATATCCGCCAGCATTTCCTCTGTGGCCTCGCTGCCGAACGTGGATGCCAGCGTACCGATCAGCTCGCTTCCGGTCTTCTCAGCTACCCATTTGTCCAGCTTGCCAAAGAAAGCATCGCCGTAACCGGTACCGCGCCACGAACCACCGACACCGCCCAGCAGTTCTGTTCCCACTTCGACGGCAGCCCGCGCTCCACCGGTAACAACTTGTTTCCGCAGGCTCTCTCCGCGGTTTTCCGCTTCCTGCGCGGATGATCCGAATACCCGGAGCCCCATCATAATCAGGCTGGCCTCTCCGAAAGCGCGGTCAAACAGCTGCTCTACCGAGGTCTTCTCAAGGTCCAGCACCAGCCGTCCGAGCCAGTTGGATGATTCCCTCATGGCACTGAACGCCGTACCGGTCAGTCCGCTCCCTGCGTTCTGCAGGTAGTTGGCCACCTGATAAATGGACGCTGCCTTCCCGATCCCGCTGCTGAGCTGCCCGCCGCTGACGGCATCCGCAATCGTCAGTCCGCTGTTTGCCAGCGACAGTCCGTAGTCTGCCGCCGTGATCCCGGCATTTGACAGCATCTTCTGCCCGAAGCTCTTGTTCTCATAATTCTGCAGGTACGCGTCCGTCGTCTGCTGCGTCATGCTCCCGTCAACGGCATAGGTTGGTATGCCATAGGTGCTCGCGATCAGCTGTGCGGCCTGATTGCTTTCCTGCGTGCGCTCGTGCCAGTTATCAACCTCTTCATCCCCGGTCATCTGCAGCGGGGTGCTGAATCGTTCCTTGGCATACTGAAAATTCTGTTTTGTGTCCGTGACGGTTTTTCTCAGCACATCACCGGTGCTCGCGCTTTTGTCCAGACCGTGCACTTCGGCCAGAGAAACGCCCTTGGCTTTCTTGTATATGGGGCGTCCTGCCAGCCATGACCAGAACGGTGCCTCTTCCAGCTCGTAGTCCAGCCCGTAGGCTTCCTTTGCTTCCTGCGCGCTCTGCGGGTTCCTGCGCTTCTCCCGCGCAAGTTTTTCCGCCTCGGTCATCTTGGCGTCTTCAACCTCGGTGCGCTTCGTTACATAGTTCTTCGCATCCCGGGCCATGTTCAGCAGCGTCTGCCACGCGCTGACTTTTCCATTCTCGTCAAACGCAAACACGGAGCCCTTGGCTTTTTCCGCCTGATTCTGAGCCTGCTTCAGCTGCGCCGCCGTCATCTGGGGCCCTATCTGGTATGCCGCGTTTCCGACTGTCCTCTGCAGCGCCATTCTCTGCCGTGCGGCTTCCTGCGCGGCCTTCCATGCCTCGCTCTGAAACTGCTCCGTATAATCGTAAAACTGTCCGCCTGCAAGCCGGTTCAGATAGTCCTCTCTGCTCGCGCCGCCCTGGCTCTGCCCGTAATTCTGCTGTGAAGAGCCGTTTGCAGCCGTCTGCTGTGCTACCGATCTCAGAAGGTCTTCTGCTGTAACCATGTTCGGTTTCTCCTTGTCCTGTTATTTGAAGAGGCTCTTAATCTTGTCCAGAAGCGACGTGGCGTTCGATGTCACAGTCGTCGTTTTGGTCGTGGCGGTGTTGTTCCTGGCCGCGTTCTCCTTCGCCCGCTGCTGCGCCGCGGCCATCTCCGCCGCCGTCTTGGCCGTCGAGCTGTAGGCCCACGCGTTGTTCTCCGCGTTCTGATCTTCGTAATAGTGGTTCGTGTTCTTGTCGTAGTTTACCGGCGCCGGGTTTACGGAAATCAGGCTGCGCTTCTCTGTTGACGTCAGGTTCGGATTCTGCAGGATCGCCGTGTTTGTGGACCACGCGTCCGCGCCGTTGTTCACTGCGTACGCCAGGTCCTCCGCCGCCTGGTACAGGGCGCTGTTCGGGTTCGACGTCACCCAGGTCCCGCTGCCGCCGCCACCGCCGCCGGAGCCGTAGTTCCCGCCGCCGCCGGACCTGCCGTTTCCACTGGAAGTCACCGTCGGCGTGATGCTCCGGTTGTACTCGGCCCGCAGTGCCGACGCCGCCGCCCTGGTCATCCCCGCGGCCGCCAGCTCGTCATCGTCCGGCGTGTAGCCCGACTGCAGGATCAGCGCCCGCAGGTTCGCATACGCCTGCTGCTGCCGCTCCCAGGCCGTGTTCTCCTCGGCAATTCTCTGGTTGTAGGCATCAAGCTCCCGCTCATAGGCCGTCTTGTCTTCGGCGATTCTCCGGTTATAGGCTTCCGCCTCCCGCGCCGCCGCCAGCTGCTGCCCGTACTCCCAGTCGCCCATCCGGTCCCGGTACTCCCCGTACTCGTTGTCGCGCCGCTGCCCCACCAGGCCGTACAGGTCCTTCAGGTTGTCGCCCTCGTCCTGGTACCTGCCGTAGGCCATCCCGTACAGCTGCGGGATCACCGCGCTCAGGTTCTGCAGGTAGGCGTCATAGGTCTGCTGCCCCACCTGCTGCCCGTAGGTGCTGCCGTAGCCGCCGGTCAGCGCCGCCGCCTGTCCCATCGTGTCCTTCATCGCCAGCTTCCCGTTCTGGATGTACTGGTCCTTGTAACTCTGGTACAGCGGGTCCTCGTTCACGTCGTAGCTGAACTTCTCCCGGTTCTGGATCCGGTCGAACAGGTCGTTCAGCTGCCCCTCATAAGTCCCGGCGTAAACCGGCTTCTCCGCCGTCGCCGCCGCCAGCGCGGTGTTGTATACCGCATTGTTGAGCTGTTCTTCTCTTGTTGCCATTTTGTCCTCTCCTTCCCGTCAGGTGCTTGGCGTATAGTATTTCCATCCGCGCCAGTTATAGGTTGTGTTCCCCGTATCTTTCCACTTGCTGTTGATCCAGATCCTTCCCGCCGTCGGCCAGAACTCAAACATGACCACCATCACGTAATACTTTGACATGACGACCGTTCTCATCGCGTTGAACTCGTTGCACGTGCTCAGCTGCGACGGCATGTTCGTCCAGGCCGGGTACCGGGCATCACCCGCCCCGCCGTGCCAGACGTCAAAGGTCTGGTTCTTTTCGGACCAGGGGTTTTCCTCGTCAATCGTCAGCACGTCCCGGTTCAGGATCGCGCTGGTCGACCCCTCGCTCGCATCCGCGTGCAGGCCGAAGTCCAGCAGGTTCACCCCGCCCAGGAACACGCCGCCCGGGGTCGGCAGGTCCACGGTCCCCGGCATCGGGGTCTCCGTTACCGTTTTGCGGTTGTGCACGGTCCGCTTCTCCGGCGCCACGCCGATGCCCACCGCCGTGCAGTTCCCGTCCCGCATGGCCACCACGTCCTTGTGCTGCGCCGCCAGGATAATCTGCCGCACCACCGCGCTGCTGACTTTGTCCTCTGCCGTCACCTGCACCGTAACCGGGTCGTCCGCCGTCGGGTTTATCATTCCGAAGGTGGCGCTCTGCACCCCGTTGGTCAGGGTATGGCTCTGCCGGTCCGCCAGCACCATGAACGTCAGCGTCAGGTCGTTCCCGGTGAGCCCGGTGTCATAGGTCGCGTCCGCCTTCACCCGCAGGTACAGGCCGCCGTCAAGCTGGTTGCCGTTGCTGTCGCAGCGGTAGGTCAGGCTCCTGTCAATCACCAGGCCCGGCGCCGTGTAGGTTTTCACGCCGGTCAGGTAGTTATAGACCCTGTAGTTCATTCCCCGGACGTCCGTTACCGCCACCATGACCGGCATGTTGTTCGCCGTCACCGCCGCCGGGGCCGTCCCCTCATACTTCCCGGTGCCGGGGTTCAGCGTCAGGTTGAATTCCTCTGTGCCGTAGCCGCATTTCACGGTCGAGATCCCGGCGCTGCTGCCCGGCGTCACCGTCGCCGAAACATTAAACTTCGAAATCCCCGCGATGTACGTGTTCGGGAAGTACGTCGCCGCCTTCCCCTGCTGCGCGATGGTTATCACAAAGTCCGCGCTCGGGCACATGTTGTTCCCCGCCGCCAGGGTGAAGCTCGCCGTCGCGGCGGTGTAATAGTACATGCTCGCCTGGATCGTGATCGAGCTGAGCACCGTAATGCCGGAGTCTTCAAACATCTGCTTCAGCGCCGCCGCATTAAACGTCGTGGACCCGCTGCTCGCCGTCGCCGTAAACGTGCTCGTCCACAGCTGGGTCGACCCGTATTTCAGGTACAGCGTCACGCTCTCCCCCACCAGCAGGGACGACCAGTTCAGCGTAATGCTGCTGTCGCTCGTCACGCTGTTTGCCGAAAAGCTCAGCTGCGGGTAGCTGGTGCTCACGGTCCCGGAGTACCCCACCACGTCGTTGGAGACCTTCGTCGCCCGCACCTGGAAGCTGTGTGTCCCGGTCATCCCCGGGATCGTGATGCTCGCCGACGTCGACGTTCCGGAGTAGAAGGTGGTCCAGCTCCCGCTGTTGTCCTTGCAGTACTGCCACGCGCAGCAGCTGGCGTCCGCCGTGGCGTTCAGCGTCACGCTGCCGTTGGCGCTCGTGGTTGTAATCAGCGTCAGGTTCGCCGGGCTCCGGTCGATGGTCGGCAGCGTCACCCGAATGCCGGTCCCCTGGGAGTATTCGCAGTTGTAGCTGCCGCCCCTCGGATGGAACACGTTGAAGTCGCTGTAGTTCCCCACGGGATGCAGGACCACGTTGAAGTATGGCGCCGTCCCGCTCCGGAAGTCATCATGGTCCACGGTGAACGTCAGATACGGCGACCATCCGCCCAGCGTCACCCAGCCGCTCCCGTAGGTGCTGAAGATGTCCCCGTAGTATTCCAGCGAGTCGTCTGCGTTGCTGAACACGATTTCCCCGTACGCCGTCCAGGTGGCCGTCCGCCCCTCAATGGACTGGAACTGCACGTCCGTGATCTCCACAAAACTGGTGTTTTCCGCCGCGTTCTGCGTCACTTCATATTCAATCCGGATGTATCCTTCCCAGTTCCGGTCTTTCGGGAATGTTGCGTAGTAGGCCATTCGTCACGCTCCTATGTAGTTCAGGGAGAACACGTGCTTCCCGTTGATGATCTCCGTCTTGCTCTCCCAGTACCCGCCGTGGCTGATCTTCTCTTCCACGAAGATGCTGCCCACGTGCAGCATGCCGTCCTCCGAGTTGAACCAGCCCTTCTTGTATCCGTCAATCCAGAACTGCCAGCCGGTCGAGGTATACAGGCCGAAGGTCTGCCCGCTGGTCAGGTAGTAGTAGGTGTAGCCGTCGCCGGGGTTGTTCGCGTCGCCCGGCCCGCACTCCCCGGCAAAGCGCAGGTTCTGGCTGATGGCGATGCCGGTCACATAGGTGCTGGTGCTCGGGTCCAGCACAATGCCGCGCCGGATCTCCCCCTGCACATTCGTGAAGTACGCCTGCACCAGGTCGATGTCCGCCTGCAGGCTCTGGATGGCACTGCCGTAGTTGTAGCTCTCCACCACGCCCCTGGCGGTGGTCTCGATGCGGCTGTTGATGCTCTCCGTGAAGGTCCCGTACTCGCTCCTCGCCACGTACAGGCTGTTATATTCCTCTTCCTTCCCGTCCACGTACTCGATAATCCCGCCGTCCGCGTCGGTATAGCCTTTCGTCACGTCCTCGGCCGCCTTGATAATCAGGGCCTTGAGCTCTTCCGCGTTCTTCCGGATCGCCGCCGCGTCCGCCGTCCCGCCCGCTGCGGCCACATAGGTCTGCCGTCCCTGGCTGTCCCTGCCGCCCGGCTGCACCGCCGGGGCACCGGTGACGGTTTCCAGTGTCCCGGCCATGCGGAACAGGTAGTCCCGCAGCGCCGCCACATCCCGTTTCGCGTCCCCCGACATCAGCGGGGGCTTTTCATTCCACGCCATCACACATCGCTCCCCGTTTCCAGAATCCTTGCAATGGAGTAGATCTTCACCTCGCCCCTGCCTTCCAGCCGCATCCGCATATGGTCACAGCGCCGCGGCCGCACCGGCACCACCGAGGTTCCCGCCTCCGGCACGCGCACCTCGCCCATGTACTGCCACAGGCCGCTGCTGTCGTATTCCAGGAAGATCTGCACCCGCGATCCTCTCGCCATGCTCAGCCGGATGTCATAGCGGCTCACGTACTTCCGGTCCGGGTAGCTGTAATACTGCATCCCGGTCTCCGCTTCCCATTCCACCGCGCTCTCCTGCGTGCCTTCCGTCCCGTTCAGGGCCGTAATGCCGTTGTCCGCCCAGGCGTACAGCTCGTCGCCCCACCAGGCGAAGCCTTCCGCGTGCAGCTCGTCTTCCCGCATCCACAGTCCCTGTGACGTGTCATACACAAACAGGTTCCAGTTGTTCGCGCCGTCCCGCATGCTCACCACATAGCGGTGTCCGTACACGCCCGCCGCGGCCTCGTAATACAGCACGTCGCCCAGGGCCTGCCCCACTTCCGCAGGGATGCCGCCCTGATACGCCATGATCCCGGTCCGGCTCTTGTAGTACAGCGTCTCTCCGACCACCGCCAGCGAGCGCCAGGACCCCTCCTGCACGCCTCTCGCGGGGATGTCCCCGATCTGATGCGCGCCCACCGGGGATACGCTCACCGGGTGGATGATGTTCTCCTTGAAGAAGGTCGGCGTCCCGTTGTAGTTCACGCAGCCGGTCCACGGCCCGTCCGAACCTCTGGACGCCCGCCACGAATCCGTGCTCACGCCCAGGTACTGCTCCCAGTTCCTGAAGTCCCCCAGGGCGCAGCAGTACACCTCGTTGATGTTCTGCGCGCCGTCGTTGCCGTAGAAGCAGCCCCACAGCCGGTTCTGCGCCTCGCACACGTAGTCCATCTCCGGCACCTTCCGCTCGATCCGGATGGTATCCGTCTGCGTCCGCGCCGTCTCCTGGATCCCGATAATCACGATGTAGTCCTGCCCGCTCTCGGTTCCCACGGCGTACAGGATCTTGCTCCCGTTCAGGCTGCTGGTGGCGTCCTCGTACATGCCGGTGATGTTCACCCCGTCATATTCCTTAAACGCCTGCGTCACCTGCCCGTTTGTGGTAAAGTCCACCCGGGTGTACACCGTCTCGATGACCACCCAGGTCTCCGTGTACACGCTGTATTCCTTCACGCTCCCGCTGGTGGTGTCGATCCACACCGCCCCGCTCACGGGGTTGGCCGGTTCCGCCGCGCTCTTGGTCACGTTGTCGTAAATGGTCCCGTCCTGATGGCACATGGAATACGTGACGCTGCCCTCATAGTTCCACACCGCCCCCATGCTGCCGTAGTCCGTCAGGTCCATCGTGTTCAGGTACTTGGCGTCCGGGAACACGCAGATGTACGCCCCCATGCTCACCAGCTGCGTGGGCCGCTGCGTCTGCAGCCCCGTCAGCCCGGTGGCATAGCCGTTTGCGTACAGCGTGCCGTTGTCCACCCAGTACAGCGCGTCCTTGGCAATGATCCCGTGCAGGTTCGTAAACGTGTTCGTCAGCCGTCCCCGCGGGTTCCTCGGCGAAAACAGCGGGTAATACTGTGTCGTCAGGTTCTGCGTGTCGTACCATTCGCCGTCCCCGATCTTCAGTTTGTGGTTATAGCCCAGAAACGTGTCGGTCATCATGCGGGATGTGGCCCGCGCCCTCACACTCGGATGGTACATCTCACACCTCAGAAATAAATCTTTCTCGTCTGCTTCGGCATGTGCGTCCGGTTGAAGGCGTTCCGGAACGCGCCGTATTCGGCCTCAAACATGGCGTTCTCGTTGTTGTAGCTGTCATACTCCCGGTTGTTCCAGTCGATCATTGCGGCCAGCCAGTGCACGTACATGCTGTCGTAGGGTTCTCCCACCAGCAGCTCGGCCTGTTCGTCCTCGTTGGTGTAGCCGTTAAAGACCAGCTGCCCATCGTCCTCTTCCGGCGGCATCCCGGTGATGTCCAGCCGCCGCCAGCCGCTCTCGGTCTCCGGCGTCTCCGTGCTGCCGGTCTCGGTATCCCCGGTCCCCGCATCCCCGGTGCCGGTCTCGCTGCCGGTCTCGCCGCCGTCGTCCTGCGGCAGGAAGGGCGCCTTCTCTTCCTCGCTCAGCCGGTGGGTCAGGATAATCTGCTCAAAGATCCTCTTGTCCAGCCGCGACAGCCACTTTATTTTCACCTGCATCCCGTACATGTTGGGCTTCAGGGCGTCTGCTTCGTTAATCGCTTCAAAGACTTTCATGCTCTTTTCCCCTCTCCGTATTGCAAAGCAGGGAGCACGTTCCCGCGCTCCCTGTCATATCAGCGGGGTTTCCGCTTCGGTGTTCTGGTGGTGCCGGTCCCGGTGCCTCTGCCCACGGGTCCGGTGCCGAGCCCGGAGCTGCTCCGGGTAATCGGTCTTGCTGTGCCGGTCACGGTCCGCTTCCGGCTGGTCGGTCTGTTCGCCATGCCGCGCCTCAGTTCTTGGACCGGTGCTGCTCCTGAAACTCCAGGCTCTCGCGCATCGCGTCTTCGGAGTGCTCAAGGACCTCAGCAACGCAGGCCGGTACTTTCACGTCAACGCCGCGCTGGATCATCCACGTGCGTTCGTTCACGCGCACAAACACGTCACTCGTGTCTTCCCGGGTCAGCGGCAGGCGGATCACCACCAGCTCTTCCCCTTCATAAACGTTTTTCGCGGTTGGGATTTCTGCGGTCTTTTTGGTAGCCATAATTGCTCCTTTCAAGAATGGGGAGCGGGAGAGGAAAGTCCCCCGCTCCCGTTAAGGTACTCAGTTGGCCTGAGCGGTCGCGCTGTAGCGCTTGCAGCAGTGCTCGACACGGATGAGATACTCCGGCAGGAGAATCTCGGCCGTCTTCAGGGCCTTCCAGCCCACGCTGCTGCGCTGGTCCAGCGGGTCGGCGGTACCGGCGGAGCCCTTCTGCTTCACGATGGTCTGCAGGCCGCCGCCGGAGACCTCGGTGACGCCGTAGGCGCCTTCACCGAAGAAGAGGCTGCCGAACACGGCAAGGTTCGCCGGACACCCGGTGCCGGTCCAGATCTTGGCCTCGGTGCTCTGCACGAAGCGCACGCCGCCGATCTGTCCGATCTCACCCTGATAGATGTTGGTGGTGTCCACGTACTTGTGCGGGTCGCGCCAGTCGGGGTCACGCATCAGGTCATAGGCCGTAAACGGGTGAATGATGCCGATGTAGTAGCCGTCGATGGTGGGCGCGTCCATTGCACGCAGGTTGGCAACCACCTGCTCCACAAGGTCCACGGTCAGCACGGCGGTGGCGTCGAGGTTGGCGCGGGACGATACCGCGGTCTCGGCTCCGGTGCTGGCGTTGATCTTCGGGGCGTACATCACGTTGGTACCGGCCACAAGGATGTCACGGGTCACGGTGTCCAGCGTCTTACCGGCCTGACGGCCCAGCAGCTTGGTCGCCTCAAGGATCGTGTTGTCAATGGCGGTGAGCTCGAGGATGTCGGACTGCACGATGAAGTCACCGTACTGCACGACGGTCGCGGTCAGCGCCGTGACGTCGAGGATGTTGCCTGCCGGGGTCACGCCTTCGGTCAGGGGCGTCAGCGCCTTGCCGAGCGGGCTGAACTTCCGGAACTCGATGGTCTTGCCGCCGTTCTGGGGGATCGGCCGTTTCTGGCCGAACTGGTCATGCACAAGGTTGGCCTGTGCATAGTCGAGAAGACGCATGTCGTAATACGTCTTCATTTCCGGGGACAGGTCGTTCCCGGTGCTGTTCAGCAGCGTGGTCTGGACCGCGAACAGCTGAATGAAATCAAAAAGTTTCATGGTGATAGTCTCCCTTCATAATCATGTTGTTCTGGGAGACGCCCGTCTCAAAAGACGATCCGCTCTCCCCTTGCCACGCGGCGGTCTATCTCGTCGCGGTCGGCTTTGGTGAGCTGCGACACATCACTCTTGACGGTTACAGGGCTGCGGTTTCCCATCGCGCCTTCCAGCGGCCGGTTCTGGCCTGCCCGGATGTTGTTGGCGACCTTCTCGGTGATCTTCTGGGCGGTGAACTGCATCGCCGCCGGGATGATCTCATCCTTGTGAATCACTTCAAAAGCCGTCTGCAGCGGGACGTTGGACATCAGAAGATTCCGGAACTGCTCATTCTGCAGTTCCCCCTCAAGGCTGAATCCCGGATACACGTCCCGGACGTGCTTCTCCTGCTCCAGCCAGTCGGAGTAAATGCGGTCCGCGGTCTTCTGCCGCTCGGCATTCTCCATCTGGGCCTTGAGTTCAGCGTTTTCGCGCTGCATCTTCCGGATCTCCTTGACCTGCTCCACGGTGAGTCCGCGTTCAAGGGCCTCGTTCTCATAAAAGGTTTCGTCGTCCTCAATCGCCCTGCTGAGTGCGTCCACGTCAGCCGCATCGACGCCGTACTTCTCTCCCAGCAGCTCCAGTACCGGGGCCAGCGCGTTGTACTTCTGGACGGTATCCGCCGTGCCCTTCAGCCGTTTCTGGATCGTGTCCTGTACCCTTGCGTCGTAGAGGTCCTTGTACTCCCCTTTGATGAGAGCCTCAAACTGTGCATTCCTGTCGTCTGCTTCCTGCACCCCGGCGTCCGGTGCGGTCTCCTGCTTGCCGTACTGCACGCTGGCAAGCGGATTCCCTTTTACGCCCGATGGCTGAGCGACTGCCCCTTCAGCTCCGGCAGGTCCTTCCCCTGCCGCGCCCGCTCCGGTGCCGCCACCCGCTCCGCCGCCTTCCGCGAAGAGCTGGATGTCGAAGAGAGCGCTTAGATTTCTTTTGTGCATAGATGCCTCCTGCGGTAGGTCGCGACCCTTTTTGTCCGGACGCCCTGCGTCCTATATTGAATCAGCACCGGACTCCTGCGTTGTGCCCGCCTCATCCCCCGGCACTGTTTCAACCACGGTTTCAAAGCCTTTCAGCTCCATATTCTCCGGATAGCTTTCCGCCAGCAGCCGCATCCCGGTATACGCGATCCAGTACAGATGCAGCGCTTCATGGTAGTATTCCGGCTCCGGTTTCACCACCACGCGTACCCGCCCGTTGCGGATCATGATGGCGGGCTTCTTCTGCAGCTTCCCGTACCCGTACATGTCTTCCGCGCACTGGGCCACGGTCATCGCCAGCACGCTCGCCCCGGCGCACACCGGGTCCTTCCCCAGCTCCGCAAAGCCTGCGTGCCCTTTCACGTCCATCAGGATGGCCCCGGCGCCGGTGCACATCTCAAAGGTTGCTGTCGTCATGCCCTACCTCGGATTCGTGGATTCCGCCACGCGCCTGCGGGCATTGGCGGTGATGCTGCTTTCCTTGCTCTCACTGCCCGGCGCGATCCGCTCCGGATCAATCTCCGTCTCCGGCAGCTGCTGCCCGGTCAGCGCCGCAAACTGCATCTGCATGTCCGCGGCCAGTGCGGTGCCGTGCTCCGCGTCAAGCTGTTCCGCCAGCTGTATTGCCAGCTCCTGCGTCCGGATCAGCATCCGCAGCAGCGTCTGGTTCTGCTCGATCTTCCGGATCACATCGTCCTTCCGGTCAAAGTCCATCATGTCAAGGCAGGCCAGCGCAGCGTCGGCGTTGTTCGGCGCAAAGAACCCGGCACCGTAAAGCTGCAGCGCCAGCTCGTTCTGGGCCGCCCTGCTGTACGGGCTCTCCTTCTCCGCCGTTACCTCGATGTCAAATACCGGCAGCCGGTACCCGACCTCGACGCCCATCTCCATCGGGACCCCGTTCACCAGTGTCCCCTGCGGCTGCGGCTGCAGCCCGGCATTGGAATACTGGATGAACTCTTCCGCGCCTCTGTCGCCCAGAATCCGGAACCATCTCGGCAGGTCCGCAAACTGGCGCCACAGCTCGATCACCTGATACGTCACTTCCCGGTACGCCCGGTAGCTGCCCTTGTTCCCGTCCCGGTCCAGCCTTGAGCCCGCTTCCTGCATCGCCGCAATCGCTGAGGCCGCCGTGACGCCGTGCGTGGTACCGCCGGTATTCACGTCCCGGTTGCCGGTGGTCTCCTTCAGCTCGGTAATCTTGTTGGCAAGGATCGTCTCATACAGGCTGTTCAGCGGATTCGTGGCGATCGGCAGGATGCTGTCAGCACCCAGATTACCGTCCACGTGCACAAAGTCCTGAGTAACATCGGCAAACTCCTTCTCGTTCACGCCGCCGCCTTCGCGTATGAAGTGCCGCGGCCGGGCATTGAAGAGCATGTTCTGCAGGATGGCCTGGTCCCCGCGGTCGATGTACTCCTGCGCGCTCTTCGCGATGTCCACATAGCCAAAGCCTGCGATGGTCCCCTTGCAGCGGTACATCCGGTCCACCACAAACGGATACTCCCCGTGCTCATACCAGCCGTTCTCGGCATACTCCGGGTCGTTCTCGGTGGCAAACAGCGGGTCCGGGTATCCTGCCACAAACTTGCAGTAATGCAGCACGGTCTTCCCGTTGGCCGCCTGCTTCTTGTAGTACCAGTCCACCACCGTGCTCTTCTCGGACGTCTCCACGGTCTCGTCAAAGGTGTATTTCGGCACCTGAAACACCGGCCCGCCCAGCTTGTCCTTCAGCTCCGGGTACTGCTCTTCCAGCATGTCGTTGTCTTCCACTGTCACAAAGAACAGGTTCCGGCTGGCCTGCAGCTCCGTGATCCCCGGCTCCCAGAACAGATTCATCAGGTCCACGCACTTGATGTCGATGTCGCCCAGCCCGTTGTGCTTGGTCTTGTTCCAGAACACGCCGTACACGCCGGTGCCGCTCTCGAACTTGTCGTCCATCACGTCGGAATAGGTCTTCTCAAAGCCGCACTGGTCATACAGCACCGGGATGATCGCGCTCAGGGCCTTCGCTTCGCCCTTGTCGCTCTCTTCCCGCGGCAGGATGTTCGCCCTCGGAAAGTTATCCATCGCGCTGGCGTGCCGGTTTGCGATGGAATTATGCAGCCACGCGCTGGTGGGTTCTACCTGCTTCGGGCCTTTTCCGTGCTCCCGGTTCCGCATATACTCCCAGTGCCGCAGCGTATACCACTTCTGATTCTCCAGCAGGCGGCCCTCCAGATTCGCCTTCCCCTGCCGGTAGCGCATCAGTGTCTCCGTCGCCTCGGCGATCTCCGGCTTTGAGACGGGCAGCCGCTGAAACGGCTCAATCTGTCCCACGTCCGGCACCGCGCTCATGTCCAGGCTCTGCAGCACCGCCACGTCGCCTTCCGTGCCCGACGGCATCGCGCCAGGCTGCGCGGCCGTCGCCGGTCCCGCTTCCGGCAGCGTGAAGGCCACCCCCGGCATCATGCCCGGGTCCTGCGGCAGGATGTCTCTGAATCGGTTATTTCTCGGCATTTCTGATGATCTCCATTCTTGGCTGCACTCTTCTCGGTGTCAGGTCGTCCTCTTCAATATCCAAAAAGACTTTCAGCGGATTCTTGTAATACAGGCTCGGCGGCGTCAGCTCCCGCGGCTTGATCGGCCGCATCATGCAAAAGTACCGCGCTTCATCCGCTGCGTGGTCCTCGCCGTCCGTGTCCACGTCTTCCGGTGTCGTCTCGCTGTACTGCAGGGAAGGGATTGTCCGGATGAACGCCTTGCAGTTCTCGAAAACGTACATCATCGGGAATCCGTTCTCGTCGAAGCTCATCCGGTAGTGCATCTGGTCCCAGCCCGGCAGCCGCTTATGGTCTCCCGGCTGAAACACCACTCCGTGCTTCTGGGCGGTCTCCGCCAGACTCGGGCCGCCGTTCTCCTGCCAGATGGCCGGATCCGCCACACCCTGAATGCGTTTTCCTCTCAGCCAGCGGTGCTCCGTCTCAATCCGGTGGATCTCGCTGAACACCTTATCCGCCGTCCAGCGCAATCCCTCGTTGGGCGTGTCCGTGCATCCGTACATCTCCAGAATCCGGTACGCCACTCCTTCAAAGTCCACAGCCCACCATCCCACGCTGAACGGTCTCCGGTAGCCCCAGTCGAAGGACCGGTACAGCTTCCACTGCTCCGGGATCTCAAAGGGCTCGATCACGTGCACGAACCGGCGCTCCCGCCTCAGCTGCTCCGCGCTCTCCTGAAAGCCCATTGTCACGGCCGCGCGGGTATCCGGCTCAATCCGGAAATCCTCAAAAAACATCCCCGCAAAGCTGTCCCAGTCCCCGTACAGCAGCGCGTTGCGCTCCTTCTCCGGCAGCGCTGCCAGTCTCGCCGCGTACTTGGGGTCGTTCTCCATCAGGATTCTGTTGTCAAACAGCGTGAAGGGCACGAATACCCGGCTCAGATTCAGCGTCTCCGTCTGCCCGTCTGGATGCACCAGCTCCACCTTGTCCCAGATCGTCTGCTCCGGCCTGCCCGCTGTGATAAAGCGGTCCTTCACCCAGCCGTGTCCCACGCCGCCCGGGTTCCCGCTGCTCATCCGGAATACCCGCGTCCCCGGGCCGTTCGGCCGGTTACGGGACGACAGGTAGATGTACTCTTCAAACAGGAAGTGCGTCAGCTCATCAAAGCCGATAAAGTCAAAGGCGCGCCCCTGATACTTGTACTTGTCTTTCGTGTGCTCCAGATTCCCGAACTCCACCTTGGCTCCGCTCGGGAAGGTCCACGTGTATTTGCTGCCGTTGAAGCGCGCCCGCGGGAATGCTTTCGGATAATACCGCTCCGCCTTCCCCAGCAGCTCTTCCAGCTCCTTGTACGTCTTTCTCAGGATCAGCGCCCGGAAATGCGGGATATGCACCTGCGCCAGCGGTGCGATGGTGATAACCTCGCTCTTTCCGCCGCCTGCGGCGCCCCCGCCGAAGATCTCATCCTCGCCCCGGCGCATCATGGCCGCCTGCCTCGGCTGCGGCTTCCAGATCACGTTACTCAGGCGGAACCACCTCATCAATCTGCGGCAGCAGGATCACGCCGTATTCCTCGCTGTCTTCCACAATCCGCGTCTCGCTGCGGAGTTTCTCGATTCTCGCCTTCTGCTCTTCAATGTCCAGTGCGGTCCTGTTCATGCCCTTCAGGTCTCTCAGATCCTTCAGGGCCCCGGTCATCAGCTTGATGGCGCCCGCGTTCGTCACGTCCATCCGGCAGATGGCGTCTTCCACCTTGTCCAGCAGGCTGTCCACGATTCTGGCAAACTTCACGGTCTCGCTCTC
This sequence comes from uncultured Oscillospiraceae bacterium, assembly GCA_964495965.1. Classification (GTDB taxonomy): domain Bacteria; phylum Bacillota; class Clostridia; order Oscillospirales; family Oscillospiraceae; genus Limivicinus. Next base: position 48,411 of record CAZBXX010000001.1, read on the forward strand.
TGCTGGCAGTATCCGGTCCGGATACAACTGAATCACCGGCACCGCCGGTGCCATTTCAATGGTGCCATTTTCATCTGGTGCCATTTCGCCGGTGCCATTTTCATCGGCGCTGTTTATTGCCTCATCCACCGCGGTCTCGATCTTACGGACCCTGGTCTCTTTCCGGCCCTTGACCCAGCCCTGCCTTCCGGCAGCCTTCTTCAGCGTGTCCAGCGGCACTCCGTATTTCCTGGCAAGCGCGGCATAGCTCAGCCCGTGCTCCTGATAGTCTTTTTGTATCTCGGTCCAGTCCCGGTGCTTTCCCACAAGGGTCAGCCTCCTATTCAGGGTTCTGTGGTTTCAGGCGTCTCAGGCGTCTCAGGCGTCTCCAGTGCCGTGACTCTCTCATCAAGGCCCTCGATGTCTCCCTCGGCCGCCGTGACTCTCTCATCAAGGCTGCTGATGCTGTCGGCAACATCGCCCAGCATTTCATCCGTCGCCGATTCTCTTGTCCCGCTCGGCCTGTTCGCCAGCATATCCGCGATACACGCGGCTGCTTCGTCCGGCACCGTCACTTCCACACCGGTCGCGTAAACATACTTCGTGTTATTGATGCTTACTGTAATCCTGCTCCCGATGTCGGCAGGAATCGTAATCTTTTTTGACATTTCGGCTGCCCCCTTTGGTTCTGTTGCTGTCAGTATAAAAAGCTGAGGCGGGGAATCGAATCCCCGCCCCTGAAAATTATTTGAACTTTTCTTCCAGCATCTTGGCAATCGGGCACTCGGCCCATCGGTCATAGCAGAATCTTCTCTTGTAGCCCTTGGCGTTGCCGCTCTTCCCGTCCTTGGAGAGCCTGATGGTCCATCCCGGACCCACGCCCTCACAGGTAATGCTCTTGGCGTCTTCCATCTGGTAGAACGGGCACTGCGCCGCCGTGCTTACATAGCCTCTTGCCATTCCCTCACCTCGTCAGCCTGGACCGTCTTTCCTCTTCCAGCACCCGGCCCATCTGGGCACGGGCCTCTTCCAGCTCCTTCAGCGCCGCCTGCCACGCCGTCCACGTCTCATGGACCGTGACCTTTGCATTATCAATGCGCTGCTGGATCCGCTGCTTCCGGACCGTGAACTCATTCACGCTTCACTCTTCGCTTCCCGCCATGTCAGCCTGTTTTTCCTCTTCCTTCAGCCATTCGAGAAACAGTGATGTGCTTCCTGAACAGCAATAACCTTTACTTGTTGTCTGGTGTCTTGTACTTGTAATGGTTGAAAGCCAATCTGCCAGTTCCTCATCAGAGAGGGAGCGGATTCGGTCTGCGTTTGATGGATGTTTGTCCGTACAGTTGTCATCGCAAAAGGATTTGTGTTTGTTGTCTGTCCAGAGTTCGCACTCGTTATCTTTCGTGCGGTAAATACATCCGTTCATGATTCACTCTCCTTCGGTGGCTCTGGTAACGGCATCCAGTGGGTGACCTTCCCAAGCCCCGATGGATAAGGGTCTGGTCTATTCTCAATCCACCCGAACTCGCAAGAGTCCCACGCATTCGCATCAGGCCTAAAATAACCGACAGCGCAAGCGTCTCCATCGGTAACAAGAACATCCTCATTCCCATCCGGCAACCGCTCCGTCACTGGAATCCACTGTGGAACATAGCAGGACAGAGCAGTTGCAAACTCCGTCTCCTCGTCAAGCTGCTTTTCCAGTTCCTCTATAGCATCGGCGGCTTGCCTACGGAGTTCCTCTGTGCCATCGTTGTTATACCGCCTAAGTTCGGCAATCAGTTCGTCATTGTTTGCTTCTTTTTTCATGGTTCCGATTCCTTTCATTCCCCGCGGTACCGCCACGGGTCGTCTGTTGTTTTGTTCTTGTCGTATTCGGTATGCAGCACGCAGTCATTCCCGCCGTCCCGCATCTCCAGATACACGTGCTCCGTCGTCAGGTAGGTCGGCAGCCTTCCGGTCTCCGCCTGCAGCAGCACTTCCAGCGCCCACTCAAACTTCTCATCGCTGTACGCGCCTTCCGTCCGGTGAAAGTCATACTGCCCCGGCTGCTCCAGCACTTCCCGGACGCTCCCCGGGTACTGGCTGTGCATCGTCCGGATCACCACGTTCCAGCAATATGCCTTGAACGAGGCTTCCGTCTTCCACACGCCGCCGTCCCGGGCCAGTGCCACAGCGTCCTGGTTCCGTGCGGCTTCCCTGCTGGCTTCCCCACTCAGAAAATATTCCGCCGCCTTCTCCTGCTGCTGCCGGTCCTTGTAGTCCTGCACAGCCTGCTCGCTCAGATCCCGCAGCTCCGCTTCCTTCAGCTTCGCGCCGCGCCTGAACGCATAGCCGTACACACCCAGCGTCCATGCCGTCAGGATCCCGATGGCGAGGATCAGGATGCCGTAGCGCTTCGTAAACCGGCCCGCGTCAAAGCGCCGGGCCTTCGGCAGTGAGATCGGTTCCTCTGCCGCATACACCGGCAGCAGTTCTCTTGTGTTTTTCATACCCTTGTTCCGCTTCCTTTCCTGTTGTCAACCGGCCAATGTCAGTGAAAATCAGTGAAAATCCGACCGGTCATCCGAAAATATCCTTGATCTTCTCCAGCTGCGACACGTCAATGCTCTCCGGCGGCCTGTACTCTTCGGCGGTGGTGTACTTCTTCTGCTTCACCGGCTTCTCCGCGTCCTTCTTCGCCCACGTAATCAGCTTCTGTTTCCAGTTCCTTACCGGATTCCCCTGCCCGTCAATCCAGTCACCGGTGTTGTAGAACTTCCAGAAATAGTCCGCGTCCACGTTGTAGCCGTTCTCCTGCACATAGGCCCGGACCTCTTCCAGCGTCGGCGGCACAAAGCCCTTTTGCTTCCCGTTTGCTTCCGCTGGCGCCGGAGAAGGGGATACAGGGGATATAAGACATTTGTCCTTATTCTTATTCTTGTCCTTGTCCTTATTCTTGCTTGCGGTCTGCTCTTGCTTCCGGTTTGCTTCCGGTTTGCTTCCGGTTTGCTTCGGGCTTTCCCTTGCTTCCGGTTTGCTTTCCGGCTGCTCTTGCTTCTCGTCTGCTTCCGCTTTGCCGCCCTTTTTCCCGTTCTCTGCTTTCCGCCTGCTTGCGTCCAGAACCGGTTTGCTTACCTCAAACACGACCGCTGCGATGTCCGGCAGCTTCTCCAAATCCGGCTCGATCCCGTTCAGCGCATAGTCCACAATCGCGTCATAGGCAGCGGCCCGGTCTGCTGCTTTCCGGATCCGCCGGATGGATTTGGCAAAGCTCGCATAGAATGTAAACTGTTCCCGTTCTTCCATCTCTCACCTCAGAAGGGCAGGTCCCCGTCATCCTGCAGCGCCGCATAGCTGCTCTGTGCTTCCGCCTGATACTCCTGCTGCTGCCCGCCGTCCATCTGCGCCCAGCCGCCTTCCCGGCGCTTGTCGTCTCCAAAGTAGATGTTCTCCACGTTAATCTCCCAGCCGGTCCGCTTCACGCCGCTGCGGTCCTCATACTGCCGCGACTGCATCGGTCCCGTGACGATTGCCATCTTCCCTTTGAAGAAATACTTCATCACAAACTCCGCTGTCGCCCGCCAGGCGACACAGTCGAAAAAGTCCACGGTCTTCTGCTTCCCGCTGGAGCGGTCCCGGTCCACGGCCAGCGTGAACGACGCCACCGAAACCCCGCCCTGCGTCTGCCTCAGTTCAGGATCTTTTACCAGTCTTCCCATTACCGTTGTGTGGTTGAGCATAATCATTCTCCTTAAACTGTTCAAAATAGATTGCACTGTAGTCTTTTCCAAATTCGTTAATAAACCGCTTCACGCTCCAGCCCTGCTCCCGCATCACTTTCTGCTGCCCGCAGTGCTTCAGGTACAGCATGGTATCCGGGTTGTTGTGCACGGCATACTTCCCGAAGATGTGGCAGCGGTAATGGCACAGATACACCACCAGTCCGTATTTCTCGCTCTTCTTCCGGTACGCCCCGTTGAAGATATGGTGCCTGTCCAGCGGATCGCTGCTGCCGTTCCGGTCACAGAGAAAACACTTTTTCATTTCCGCTGCTCCCACGAATCCAGCAGGCTCTGAACTTTCCCGGGGTCTTCCGTCTCGATTCCCAGCTCCTTCGCGTCCTGCACCAGTCCGTCAATGAATCTTGACATCTGCGCCGTGTCATAGTCCGAGGATCCGTATATCACAATCAGGTTCACAAAGCCCTGCCGGTTCGACGGGAACTGCTGCACCTGCCGTCCGAGATGGTCCCCCACCCACGACCGGGTGAACTGGTCCACGGCCTCTTCCGCGATGCACACGATGGATTCCGTCACCCCGCCCGTGTTCAGGATTGCGTTCCGGTACACGTCCACCGGCGGCATCCGGAGCTTCGCCGCAATCTGGTGGATCAGCGCCCAGGCGTAGGCGTTGGCGTCCCGGCTGCGTTTCTTCTTCTCCTTGAACGGCAGGATCTCAAACACGCCCCGTACAAAGGCATATGCAAACTTCAGCCCTTCTCCCGGGTCACAGGCCAGATGCAGCGCTCCGCCGGAATAGCTGGCCCGCTCTATCGTGAGCTTCATGCCGGTACCCGCTGCAGCTCTTTCTTCCCGCACGCGAGGCAAAGCTGCTTCCCGTCAAAAGCCGCAATGCTTCTCTTCGCCACTTCCTGCGGACTCAGGATCGTCCCGTCCGCCTGCCTGTGCGCGGAAATCGGCATCCCGCACAGATCGCAGACCGGCAGCCCGTCCGGGCTCTCTCCCGGTCCCGGATAGATGTCCGGCGGCGGCGGTGCCTGCCGTGCGGCCTGCGGCGCCTTCTTTTGGGCCCGTGGCGCTTCCTGCTGCGGGGCGGGCGCCTGCACCTGCTGCGGCGCTGCCTGCTTCTGTGGCGGCTTTGGCGCGCTCTCAGGCGGCGTCTCGGCGTCTGGGTCCGTCATCTCTTCCGTGGGGATACAGAACACCTGGAACATCGCATACTTCATCGCGATGGCCATCGCCTTGTTGCTGGCCTTGTCCCCGCTGTCCATGCCTTCCCCGATCACGGTGGCGCTCACGCTGGTGCCGTCCTCGGCATAAAAGGTGTAGCGGATCTTCAGCACGGAGTAAATCAGGTTCTTACCGCTGCTGCTGCTTACCCGCTCTTCCCGCCTGGCTTCCAGCACTTCCGGCACCACAAACACACCGGCTTCCGCCATCATCGGCGAGAACGTGTTCATCACATCGTCAATGCCGCGGTACTTGAATCTCTGCTGCTGGTTTTCCTTGTCCTTCCCGACAAAGGCGCCCTTCTTCATAATGCTGCTGATCGCTTCGTAAATGTTCATCCTTTCCACCCCAGTTCTTTCTTCAGAAAATACACATTCAGCAAACTCTTGAATATTTCATAGTAGCGCTCCGTATTCGGTACGCTCCGGTCTTCAAAGCCCTCGTCCTCACTCCGGCCGATTCTCAGGATTCTGCACTCTTCCACAGGCAGCCCGGCCTTCTTCAGCAGTTCCGCATAGGCCGCCACCTGCACAAAGTATTCGTTGTAGATCCCGCTCCCGGTCTTAAAGTCCAGCAGCGTCCCCTTGCCGTCCAGCATGCAATAGCAGTCCACCGTGCCGCCGTATCCCACCATCTTCATCTCCCCGTCCGGTGCGAGAAACGGAATATCGTCACAGACGTATTTGGTTTCACAGGCGATCGGGATGATGTCGTGCTGCTTCTTCCACTCCAGAAAACTCAGCACGGAGTTCTCCGCCTGATCAATCTGCGCCGCGCTGAACGTGGTCCGGTCCAGCTCTTCCTTTGTCAGGTGCTCCAGCACCATCGCGTGGGCCAGCGTTCCGATGGCTGCCGCCTCGTCCGTATACTTGCTGCTGTCGATTCCCTCAAGGCCCAGCCTGTTCGCCCAGCGTACCAGCTGCGGCTTGTTCAGCAGCCCGGTCACGGTGGTGGCGCCCGGCACCAGCATTCCCGCTGCGGTCTTGTATCTGGTGTGTGCTTTCGATACACTCTTCAGTCTGTCTGCCATTTCTGTTCTCCTTCAAAACGTTTCAATCAGTTCGCCGAAAGCCAGATCCTCAAAGGTGATCTGGTCGCTCTTCTCCGCAATCTCTTTCATCGCCCGCCGGAATGGCTTGATCCTTCTCAGGATGCTCATCGCTCTCGCGCAGTCCTGCCGGTACTGCCGGGCGATCTCCGCATCCGTCTCCGCAATAAAGTACCCCCGACCGTCCTGCGAGTTGCATATCAGGTGGCCTTCATTCCGCAGCTCTTCAATCATCTGCCGCACCGTCCGGTCCGACATCCCCAAGTGCATCGCGATCCATGACCTGTCGTTCGCTAAGTCCTGCCCGTGCATCAGGCAGCTCAGCACCCGTGCCCGCATCCCGGCACGCATTTCTTCATTTGACATTTCGTTCCTTTCTGGTACAATGACCATAGCACCTTATCCCAGCCGCTGACCCGTCTTGCCCACGGGGAAGCGGCGCTTTCATTTTGCCCGTCTCAGGGCGTCCGCCATTTCCTCAACCGGCACCCCCAGCGCATCGCAGAAGGCCAGCAGGTCCGCTGCGCTCCACTGCCCGGCGGCCTTTCCGATCTGATGCCGCACATTGTCCGGGCTCTTCCCGATTGCCTCGCCGATCTGTCTCGACGTCATCTTCCGGGCCCTCTGGTAGTCCCTCAGCAGCGCCGCCACCGGGTTCGGCGGATTGCACCATGTCAGCTTCGGCACGATTCTCTCCCCATCCGGGCAATCTCACGCTCCAGCTGTTCAATCAGTTCGATTCCGTATTTCATGTTCAGGTTCCTTTCACGTTGTTGAATAAAATTCTACATACCCGGGAAAAAAATTTGCTGCCGCTGTGCCACGCTCAACCGCATAATCTCGCTCAGTGACTGGGCTTCTGAAACCGTGAATTCAGCTTCCCCGTTCATCTTGCGCGTCAATGTCTGTACGGTTAAGTTTAGACGCTCAGCGACAGCGTTCTTCTTGAGACCGCTCTGGTCAAATGCCTGGTTGATAGCCTTTGTGTCGATCATCTCGCTTCTCCTTTCTTCAGGATTCCGCGGCGGGTCGGTTAGTCCGGGTCGGAACGGCCTACTGCGGGAATGCGTCTCCCGCCGCGGTATGTAGAAAAACTTTCTACAACGAGAATATACCACAGGTATAATCGAAAGTCAACAGAAAGTTTATATTTTTTCTACAAATCTGTTGAAAGTTTTCCAACAACATGGTATATTAGAATAAAGTACATGTGCAGGAAGGTGATGTATCGTGACCGTCGGCGAAAGAATTGCCGCCCGTCGGAAAGAACTGAATATGACACAGGAAGAGCTGGCAAAGAAGCTGGGATACAAGTCCAGGTCCTCTATCAACAAGATCGAGCTGGAGTGGTCCAATGTTCCCCTCTCCAAACTGGAAAGAGTCGCAGCCGCGCTGGACTGCGAGGCGACTTATCTGATGGGCTGGTCTGAATTGTCGGAGCCGGAAACCTCTTGGTATCTGACCTGTGAAGAGCAGGAGCTGCTGCGCTGCTGGCGTGAGGCCACGGATGAGCAGCGGGAGAACGTCGCCTTCATTCTTCGCGATTACGGCATGCCCCACCCGAAGCCCCGGTCAAAAGGGGACGGCAGCAGCTTATCAGCATCAGCTGGGGAGGGCACATAGAATGAAGAAGCCCTGGTGGTACTTCGCGCTGCCCGCCTTCCTCACAGGTGCAATCGTCGGGGGCCTCTTCGCCGCTTCCCTCGAGGGCCCCAGCGATAACATTGCCGGTGCGGTATCCTCGCTGAAAGAGGCGGAGTATCTGATTCACAACACGGAGGAGTACGGCGGCTATTTGAAGTTTGAAGATGTTTGCGACCGCATCTGGGACGATGTAAGAGATGCGCTCGCCTGGCTTGAAAAAGAGGAGTGATACCGCAATGATCGTTGACAACACCTACGACTGGCTGGAAGAGGCCGTGATTAAAGACATGCAGCTCAGCTACAGGATGATCGCCCTGCCCACGGACCGCGAAAGGAAGAAGCTCGCAGCAGAGACCGTGCCGGAGATCACCCGGCTGCTGCGCGGCTGGTACGATGAGCATAAGCACTGGCTGGACGACGGGCGTCAATTTGAACACAGGGACGATGCGCTCCGGCTCCTGAAGCGCTACAAGATCCTATGAAGTGCAAATACTGCGGCAGCACCATCCCGGATGCGTCCGTCTTCTGCATGATCTGCGGCGAGCGCGTCGCCAGGAAGAAGCGCGTGGAAAACCCGCCTGCCCGGTATCCGAAACCCCGGACCCTCTCCGACGGCACCCTGCTCGGCCAGCTCATGGTGGACGGCAGCAGGCAAACCGTCAAGGCAGCGACAGAGAAGGAATACCACGCGAAGATTGACGCCCTGCGCGCCGGTGTCATGGAGCTGAAGGACCACCCGGACCGGCGCCCGCTCAGGACGGTCCTGCGCTCCTACATCGACAAAAACGACGCGGTCCTCTCCCCCGCCACCATCCGCGGCTATGAAACTATCTATGATAACCGCTTCCGGTCCTATATGGATACTCCCGTCGGCAGCATCGACTATCAGGCCATGATAAACGAAGAGGCAAAGTCCGTCTCCCCGAAAACCGTCAAGAACGCGTGGGGTCTGGTCAGCGCCGCCTTCCGGGATGCCAAACTCCCGGTGCCGGATGTGAACCTGCCTGCGATCCCGGAGTCTGATGAGGACTTACTGTACCATGAACAGATTCAGACTTTACTGAAAGCAATCCAC
>CAZBXX010000001.1:57118-57335 GCA_964495965.1 uncultured Oscillospiraceae bacterium
TGATGCTGCACTCTCTCCGGCTCTCGGAAGCGCTGGCCGTGAACGCTTCGGATATAAAGAACAATCAGATTCAGGTCCGCGGCGCCATCGTCCACGACAAGAACCACAAACTGGTCGAGAAGAAAACAAACAAGAACCGCACGTCCGCGCGCACGGTCCCTGTTATGATTCCCCGCCTGCTGGAACTCATCCCGGCGGACGGCAAGGTTGTCACCTA
>CAZBXX010000002.1:0-1092 GCA_964495965.1 uncultured Oscillospiraceae bacterium
CATTATCTCATAGATGTATGAAGTTTACTATGCGCCGTCAGCTTTGACGCTTACCTCAGCACCGTCCACCGGTTAGAAGCTTCAGTGTCCGGGGCGTAAGCCGCGTCATTAATGCATGGATCCCCACGTTTGCCGCGATGATCACCACAATGCAGAGAATACGGCCCAGAATGTTGGCTACGGAGACCAATGGAATAAAGGAAAGCAGGAATGTGCGGATTCGTGCATTGGTAAGACTGATGATTGCCTGATGTGTTGCGTAAATCAGGAAATTCAGCCGATACAGCTTCCGGTTCTTCATCCATTCCGGTATCGGAATCACAAAGAGAATCAGCATGGGCAGTATGGCAATTGCCATATGCGCCAGCAGGTTCTTCACGTCAGGAGTTAACACGACACCGACAACCAGAAATCCAGCCATATACTTCAGGTTGCGTTGTATGGTGGTGTCGTCATAAATGTGACCGAAAAATGCGCCGACTACATATGCAGGGAAAAAAGACTTGATGTTTCCGGTATAATGGGATTGCCCATTTCCAATATATAGTTTTGACCAGAAAACATAGAGGAGTACAATCATTGTGACGGAGGAAAGCCAGCCGATTTTTTCATTTTTAAACAGGATCAGAAAAACCGGTGAGAGCAGTGACAGCAGAAATACCGTATAAATGTACCAGAAAGACGGAAGCGGCGGCCAGACACGCAGCAGAAAGGTCTGTTCAAACATTTGCCGCAATGTCCAGAAGTTTCCCTGAAGAATGGACTTGACAATATAAATTGCGCACCAGAGAATGTAAGGGACCAGCAGTGTTCTGGTTCGGCTGGCCAGCTTTCGGCCGAGATTGTGAAATGTGAGGTTGCGGAATAGAAGGAAGGCTGTGATCCCGAAAAACCAGCTCATACACAACTGAGTGAGTTCCCCCCAGATAATCTCGGTATTAAGCTGATCCAGCCAGATATCAAATGCATTGACAGGATCACGGATTGGCATCAGTTCAAGATGATAGAGCATGACCTCCAGCAGGAAGAGAAACTGAATCACAGGAATTTTCTCAGAGTATTCTTTTTTCACAGCAGGTGCTCACCACCTTC
>CAZBXX010000002.1:1192-8056 GCA_964495965.1 uncultured Oscillospiraceae bacterium
TACCAGTTGGAATAATCCGCGCCCCCGGAACCACCCTCGTAGGTTCCATTCAGCTTGCTCATGGTGCGCTCGTAATCCTCGCTGCCCTCTTCATATGGAGTCGGGCAATAGTCGTTATAATTGTCCAGCGTGTAGCCTTCATAGACAGGGCGGCTGCTGACGCAGCAGGGAATCACCTTCCAGCCGTCTACCGAAATTGTACCGTCCACATCACGCTTCAAAGTGATCTGGAAGATGGCGGTGTCGCGATCTGTGGGGGAGGTACTGCCGCCAAAACTGAATTCACCCATGCTGTACAGGATAATGCCGCCGTTATATTCCTCGATGGGCTGCAGGCAGTGCGAGTGGCATCCGAAGATCAGGTCAGCGCCGGCATCAATGCAGGCATGGCCGATGGTAATTTGTGAGTCGTTCGGCTGATAATACAGTTCCTGCCCCCAGTGAAAGGCGCAGATGATATAATCAGCGCCGTCGGCCTTCATCTGGGCGATGGATTCAGAAGCCTTGTCCACATTCGGATGAAAATCATTGTAGGCGCAGTATACTCCGATTTTCAGCCCGTGCGGGGTCTCGATAATCTGCTCTTCGTTTTCTTTGCCGTAGGCAATGCCGTATTCTTCCAGTGCCGCATAAGTTGCCAGCAGTCCGGCCTGACCAAAGTCCAGCGAATGATTGTTTGCGGTGGTGACAAAGTCCACACCGCCTTCCGTCAGCACCTGGGCGTTGGCTGTTGGTGCGCGGAAGTAGAAGGTCTGCTCAGAATACATCCTTTGATCGGAAAGGGAGCATTCCAGATTGGTGATGGTAAACTCGTCGTTTTCAAAATACTGTACGGTATTGCTGAACGGATAACTGTAATCACCGTTCATCCGTCCGTTGTATGAGTATTCCGACTCATCGCTCAGATTCTGGTGAGAGGTCAGGGTCTGATCTCCGATCACGGAGATGGTGAACAGCTCAGGTGTAGGCTCCGGCGTCGGAGTGGGTGTGGGTTCCGGTGTGGGGACGGGCGTGGCCTCCGGCGCGGAAACCGGCGCCGGGCTGGAGACCGGTTCTGGCGCTGAAACTGATGAAGAGACGGAGGATGCGGAACGCATTTCCTCATCCAGGCTGATGCGAAAGTACTGCAGTACAGCCAGAGACAGGATCAGCAGCAGAAAAATCAGAAACCTTACAAGTTTTTTCATGAAACAATTCTCCATTTAGTGAAACGGCAAAATAGTCATTCATATTATCTGCAATTTTCATTGGATGATATCATATTCAAAGCCGGAATACAAGTTCCGGATTACCGTTATCAAAATTAGAACGGTTTCCCGGTCAAAATTGATGCTGAAACAGCATTTTATCCGGTTTGTTGAAGTTCAGCGGGTTGGAATAAAATGACCAGCAGCATTGGGAAGGTAAACAACTGACAAAGACCATATCGTGTAATACAAACCGGTGCGAAAAACAGAAATACCAGATTTGCTGCAAAAGGTACAAGCAAAACCAGCCGTTTTTTCTGCACCTGCTTGCACAGCGCATAGAATCCGTAGGCCGGAAACCAGAAAAGGTAGAGGGAGTCCTGACTGAAGATGGAAAACAAAGGAATGTTTTCCAGCCAATAGATCAGGGAGCCGAGGTTGTATCGAAGTGATTCGGTCCGACCCGGTTGGGAGAATGCGCCCAGCGCTTCGCTGTAAGGCGTAAACTGATAGACATTGAACATTTTATGTGGGGAGAAATATCCGCCGCTGATCGAGAGGGTTGCCCGCATATAGGTTCTGAACTCACTGCCGAAATGCGATGCCCACATGCGCAGATAAGAGAGTATGGTCACTCTGTCGGTATCATAAGGCAGACGGTTTTTGATCGGATCTGTTATTGTGGGCTGATATATTTCTTCAAGCTCTTCCTGTGAAAGATCAAGCAGAGAGAAAAACAGATTTTTCTCATCTTCGGAATACTTTTCCGGATGTTCAAGAAGCGACAGAGAGGTCTGCTGAAAAGCAACGCCGAGTACTTCCTGATTTCCACCGGGAACGATGTTGAACATCGGGAACAGAATCTGCTGCATCAGGACATTTATAATCAGAAAAGGCAGCAGGGCAGAAGGGATTGCCAGAAGCTTTTTTCTTCCGTGAACCGCAAAAAGCAGACACAGATTCGAAACGGCGGCCAATGCCGCACCCTTTTTATTTGTGAGCGCAATCAGAACCGAGAACAGCATCAGCAGAAGCCATTGCTTCTTGGAGCCGCCCCGGGTAGCCGGGTTTAAAACAAGCCATGCAAAAACATGAAAATAGAGAACAAAAACAACAGAAAACAGCACATCTTTTCCCATGGTAATGGCATAACTTGCGATGACGGGGGATGCTAGGAAAACAGTGCTGATCAGCGCAACCGTATGGGGAACCTGGAGACGGTCCATATAACAGACCATCGTTGCAAATAGAATCCCCATTGTGGCGCATTGTAACAGACAGTATAGGAACAGTCCCCGGTTTGCGTCTCCGAGCAATAGCCCGATTCGGTAAAACAGAGTGAAAATCAGAGTGGTTGCAACAGGGTTCGAATCAATTATCAGCGCGGAAATGGTGCGGTTGCTGTAAGTGCTCGGATAAGACATCGGTGCCGTTCCGGTTACCAGATCCTCAATCTGGTAAAGAGTATCCCCGCTGGCGACTCCGGGATAAAAGACGAGCAGGTAAAAAAGATAGATCGCGAAAAAAACGAGGGAAAGGCGGAAAACATTCTTTCCCGAGTACTGGAAAAGACGGTGCCAGACGGCTTCGCCTGTCTGCAATGGCGTATTTACCGCGAATCGGTCGACAAGGGCAAAAAAACCTGCGAAAAGAAGAAAGTACACGATTCCTTTTGCGAGTATCCCTGCTGTGCCGGTATTCCCACCGTCATAAAAAGCATCCCCACACGCTGTGAGGGCAGCCAGAAATAGAAGATACAGTTTGGTGAGGAATCGAAGCTGCTTCTTCATGGGATCCTCCTTCACAGTATTGGGAATGTGCTGGAGACGTTCTCTGTTATTATAACGAATAGTGGTGGAAAATCAAGGACAAATCATCGAAAACCCCTGCCGGGATGTCCCAGCAGGGGTAAAGTGTATGGTGTGGAAAGCGATGCTTAAATCACAGTCCAACGGTATCTTACAGCAGTCCTCCGATTTTCACAAACAGCGGTGCGAACACCAGAGACACCACTGTCATCAGCTTGATCAGGATGTTCAGGGACGGACCGGAGGTGTCCTTGAAGGGGTCGCCGACGGTGTCGCCCACAACGGCGGCCTTGTGCGCGGCGGAACCTTTGCCACCGTGATGGCCTTCCTCGATGAACTTCTTGGCGTTATCCCAGGCACCGCCGGAGTTCGACATGAAGATGGCCAGCAGCACGCCAGTGACCAGCGAACCTGCCAGCAGACCGCCCAAGGCTTCGGGGCCAAGAAGAATGCCTACCAGCAACGGCGCAACCACAGCCATGACGCCGGGGATGATCATCTCATGCAGAGCAGCCGTGGTGGAGATCCCTACGCAGGAGGTGTAGTCCGGCTTGGCCTCGCCTTCCAGAATTCCGGGAATCTCACGGAACTGGCGGCGCACCTCTTCGATCATCTTATAGGCAGCCTTGGAAACGGAATCCATCGTCATTGCCGAAAAAGCGAAGGGCAGCATACCGCCGATCAGAAGCCCGATGACCACGTTGGGCGTCAGAATGTTGATGCCGCTGGCACTCAGGTTCACTTCCTGCGCATAGGAGACAAACAGCGCCAGCGCTGTCAGCGCGGCGGAACCGATGGCAAAACCCTTGCCCATGGCGGCGGTGGTGTTGCCGACGGCGTCCAGTTTGTCGGTAATTTCGCGCACATGGGGATCCAGACCGCTCATCTCTGCAATGCCGCCGGAGTTGTCGGCGATGGGACCGTAGGCGTCAACAGCAACCGTGATGCCGGTGGTGGACAGCATACCAACGGCTGCCAGTGCGATGCCGTACAGGTTGTTCGTCACACGGTAAGAAATCCAGATCCCAACGCAGATCAGCAGAATAGGCACCCAGGTACTCATCATGCCGACGGCAATACCGCTGATGATGGTGGTAGCGGAGCCGGTTTCGGACTGGTCCGCGATGCGCTTGACGGAACTATAGTCTCCGGAGGTATAGACTTCCGTCATGTATCCAATGACAAGGCCCACGATAATGCCGGCGATGATCGGCAGGGAATAGAAAAAGCCGCCAAAGAAGCGCAGGCTCAGTGGAATGGAAACAACCGCCACAATGCCGGCAGAAACATACGAGCCCATCTTCAGCGCCGCATGGGGGTTGGAGTTGTCCTTGCCGCGCACAAAGAAGGTGGCAATGATGCTGGCGGCAATGCCGAGCGCCGCAATCAGCAGGGGATAGAAGGCGCCCGCTCCCTGGAAGGCACCGGTCACGGCAATGCCGAGGGTCAGGGCGGAGATCAGCGCGCCCACGTAACTCTCAAAGAGGTCGGCGCCCATGCCGGCCACGTCACCCACATTGTCGCCTACATTATCGGCGATAACGGCGGGGTTCCGCGGGTCATCTTCAGGGATACCGGCTTCCACTTTGCCCACCAGGTCGGCGCCCACGTCTGCGGCTTTGGTATAGATGCCGCCACCCACACGGGCAAACAGCGCGATGGAAGAGGCACCGAGAGAGAAGCCGAACAGAATGTTGTAATTTCCGGTGATCAGATAAATCAGGCTGCAGCCCAGCAGGCCCAGACCGACCACGCACATGCCCATAACGGAACCGCCGGAGAATGCGATGGAGAGCGCTTTGTTCATGCCGGACTCCATGGCCGCATTCGCGGTGCGCACGTTGGCACGGGTCGCAACCTTCATCCCGAAGAAGCCCGCAAGGATTGAGCACAGCGCTCCCAGCAGAAAGCACAGGGCAGTACCCCAGTTAATAAAGAATCCGATCAGCAAAAAGAGAACCACAATAAAGATCGCAAGAATCCGGTACTCCGACATCAGAAACGCATCGGCACCCTCGGCAATGGCGGAGGCAATCTCCTGCATCCGGGGAGTTCCTGCCGCTGCGCGTGATACATAACTTGCCTTATACCCGGCAAAGGCCAGGGCACAGACCGCCAGAACCGGAATGAGCCACATTACACCACTCATGACTGCATCGCTCCTGTCATAAAATGATATACAAATGCGTTTCCGCATTTGATATTGTGAATTTTACACTATTTTGGAGAAAATAACAAGCCTTAATTCAGAACGGCTTTGTCAGAAATGACAAATTTATGCAGTTTAACCAATTCAGCAAAACAAAAAAGCGCAACAGCAGCGAAATAGACAAAAATCTTAAACTTTCTTAGGAATGACAATAAATCATTGAATATGGTTACAATATAATATATACTATGACAAAAGAAACTGATCATTTTCGAAATAATTACAATTTGGAAAAAATTTTTCTCAAAATTTTAAAAAATCTCTTGCAATTAATTTCAATTGGTGGTATCTTATATGCACACAGCGGTGGAAGGGCGCAATCTGCCGTTGTGGAGTTACAGTTTCGTAAACCATTTTTTGCGATAGAAGGAGAACAGACATGAAAGCAACATCTAAACTCATTTCTGTAGTTCTGATTCTTGCACTGTGCCTGAGCATGTTTACGGTTTCCGCTTTTGCGGCCGTTCCGGTAACAGGAGGAGATGCAAGCAAGGTCTTTGGCGGCTACCATCCCGGTGTGCGCCAGCCTGCGGTTGTCGATGATGCGGATGCGGACGATGCCCAGGCCGAGACTCCGGAAGAGTCTGCCGAGAAGGAAGAAGTCGTCGTGAAGGACGGCGTCACTGCGGTTGCCAGTGCTGGGGAGCTTCAGGCTGCTTTGGACGCGAAGGCCGCATCCATTCAGCTGACGGAGCAGATCGACTGGGTCGGCTCGCTGGAGCTTGATTACGATGTTACCATCGACCTCGGCGGTAAGGGCAAGGGAATTGCCTTCTCCGGTTCCGGTGATGCTGCGGTTCTCAGCTCTGCGAATGCAAGCCTCGTAAACGGTAATCTTTTTGTCAGCGGCGATGTTGCTGCAACGGATGCTGCTGATGCGGTTCCCGGGTTCGGCACGGTTGCTGCCGGCGTCGGTGAGGGTACTGTCTACC
Source organism: uncultured Oscillospiraceae bacterium (assembly GCA_964495965.1). Classification (GTDB taxonomy): domain Bacteria; phylum Bacillota; class Clostridia; order Oscillospirales; family Oscillospiraceae; genus Limivicinus. The sequence continues at coordinate 7,329 of CAZBXX010000002.1, forward strand.
TGAACGGCGTTTACGTGAGCTTCTCAAACGATGGCGGCAATGCAATCTTTGGTCAGGGCGTCAGCCTTGGCAGTGGTGTGTTCAGCCAGGATGTCACTTCTTATTACGGGGAAGAGGTTGCTGCGGCCTATGACTTTGCCACGTTGGAGAACGGCATGTTCGATATCACCGCGAAGGCTGCCGCTCCTGAGGTTCCTGATACTCAGGACAAGGATGAGAACGAGCCTGTTGAAGGTGCTGATGCGGCAAACGGTGAAGTCGTTTCCGTGACCGGCGAGTACGGCGAGGGTGCGGATAAGATCGTTGTCATCGTGAGCGGCGCCAATATGCAGAAGGACCTCCGCGTTGATGTCAAGCCCATGTCTGGCAGTGAATTTGCCAATGGCGTGGAAGAGGTTCTGTTTGTCGTTGACATTACGCTTTATGCGAAGAATGAAGATGGCGAGGAGTTCATCTATGAGCCTTCTGAAGATCCCAATGTCAAGGAAGTCAATGTGACCATCCGTCACCCGGCCCTTGGTAATGTTGAGGAAGGCGAAGCGGTCACCCTGTACCACATTGTAAATGAGCAGGCGGTTCCTGTAACCCCGACCGAGGAAATGGCTGGCCAGGATACCCTCGAATTCACGACAGACAGCTTTTCCCCCTATGCTGCTACCGTCGTTACGACAGGCAGCGATGGCGATGTCCATTATCGGGAAGTCAAATCTTAGGTAATGAGAGCTTTA
>CAZBXX010000002.1:8066-54587 GCA_964495965.1 uncultured Oscillospiraceae bacterium
GTGGGTGAGGACATTGTCCTGAATTATACCGGCAACAAAGATCCCATTGCCGTGTCGATTGTCCCTTACGAGGACGCACTGAGCGGTGACTATGAAGTATATGAGCACGGGCTTCTATTGTCTGGCGGCGCTGCGGTAGGAGACGGTGATGAAGAATACACGGTCAAAGACGGTGTTCTCACAATCAAAGCCGATGCCACGAAAGCCGCACCTGAGGGGAAGTTCGGTATTGTTTTCTGGTATCAGGATCAGGGGACTATGGTCTACATGGTTCAGCCGATTATCCTGGTTAACGAGGACGGCGTTTTCGGTGTAGGCGATGACTTTACTCCAACAGATGAGGATTTTAAGGGTACAACGGGTATCTTTGACGCTGAGATGTGCGACTATGACTCTGTCCAGGTGAAGATGACCGGCGATTTGAAGAGTTTCAAAATCGAGAACGGCGATGTTGAAATTGAATATCCGGCTGACGGTAATATGAAGAAAATTCTCATTGATGGGAAAAAATACAACGCCAGCGAGTACTTCACGGTTGATGAATACTATGCTTCGGATCCGATGGGACATCAGTTTGTTGCAGGGAAGGTTTTGACCCTTAGCCAGAGCCTTATGAAGAAGATCGGTTTCCATGATGATGACAGTGTTAAATTTACGGTGGAAGCCGAGGGATCTGGGTCTTCGAGTTCGGGCGGAGGCGGAGAAGGCGGAGAAGGTGGCGAATCGGGCGATTCCACTTATACCGGCGAGTTCATCATCAACATTACCCCGGGCATCCGCGTTGCCGACGGTCTTGACGACTACATCAAGGGTAAGAATCTCTGGGTGAAGTTTGAGTCCTGTGCTCCCATTGATTACGATGCAGACGGCACCCTGGCCATCTGGATTGGTGGACAGAAGATCAGCCACGACTACTACAGCATCTCCAACGACCACCAGACTTTGTGGATCTACCGGAACCTGCTGGATCAGCTGAAGAGCAACAACCGCTACACGCTGAAGGCCAGACTGTGGGCTTTTGGTACGGAAGATGGGAAGAAGGTAAAGCAGACTTGGTACCCCGCAACGGCGTCCTTTAACGTCCTGGCGGCAGGCTCCATTTCCAGCAAGTCTCCGAAGACCGGCGATGAGTCCAACGTGGCCCTGTGGGCAAGCGTTCTGGTGCTCTCCGGCGGCGCGGTGATCGCCCTGATCCCCAAGAAGAGGAAGAGCAAGTAAGCAGCCGGAAATCTCCTGATTTTTCGACAGAATCATAATAACGGATCGGGTTGCCCAAACGGCAGCCCGATTTTTTCTGGTAATCTGGCAGAGCTTGTGGTAATATACAAAATTACGACATATGAAAAGAGGAGATCGGCATTATGAGACCCTACAACACCGAAATCATCTCCGTCGGGACGGAACTCCTGCTGGGGCATATTACCAACACCGATGCCAGGGATATCTCCGAGATGCTCTCGAAGATCGGCATAAACGTTAAATATCACACGGTGGTTGGCGACAATTCGGAGCGCCTGCGGGCATGTGTAGAGATCGCGAAGCAGCGCGCGGACATCGTGATCACCACCGGCGGGTTGGGCCCCACCTGCGATGACCTGACCAAACAGATCCTGGCGGAGGCCTTCGGATTGAAACTGGTGTGGGACGAGCAGGAGGTCAGCGGGCTCTACGACTATATCCGCAACAGCAAAACCTTTACCCCCAACAACCTGCAGCAGGCCATGCTTCCGGAGGGATGCACGGTCTTTCATAATCAGTGGGGAACAGCGCCGGGCTGTGCCTTTACGGCGGAAGGCAAAACTGTCATCATGATGCCGGGGCCGCCTGTGGAGTGCATCCCGATGTTCCGCACCTGTGCCATTCCGTACCTGCGGGCCCTGTCGGATGAAGAGATTGTCTCTCACTCGGTGCGCATTTTTGGCATCGGCGAGAGCGCAGTGGACGATATTTTTGCCGAAGAAATGAACGGGATGCTGAATCCCACCATGGCGCCCTATGCCAAGGAGTGTGACTGCCTGCTTCAGATTACTGCAAAGGCGAAAAGCGAGACGGAAGCGGAAACCATGATTCAGCCGGTGGTCCGGCATGTGAAGGAACGCCTGGGGAACTACGTCTATGGGATGGATGTGGAGTGCCTGGAAGAGGCGGTGCTGCCCCTGCTGCTTCAGGCGGATAAGACCTTTGCTGTGGCCGAGAGCTGTACCGGAGGGGAGATCGCCAAGCGCATGACGGATATTCCCGGGGCCAGCGCCGTGTTTGTGGGTGGCGCGGTAGTTTACACCAATGAGGCCAAAGCAAAGATTCTGGGGTTGGATCCGGACATGATTGAAGAAAAAGGGGCCGTGAGCCGGGAAGTTGGCGTTCAGCTGGCGGAGCGGGTGCGTTCCCTCACCGGGGCGGATATCGGCATCGGGGTGACGGGCCTCGCCGGGCCGGACGGGGACGGTGTGCACGAAGTGGGGACGGTTTTTGTCACCATGTCAGTGGAGGGAAGGACCTACGTGCGTGCGCTCACTCTGGGGCCGAAACGGACACGCAGTTTCATCCGGCGGATGAGCGGAAACCATGCCTATGACATGATGCGCCGCTGGCTGACCGGTCTGGAAGTGGAAGAAGTTTCTCCCTGAAAAACAACGAAAAAAGTACTTGCCAAAAGCGGAAGAACGTGGTATCATGCGCATGTTGTGATGAATGGTACCTTGAAGAGTGGGTTTGAGCCCACTCTTTTTTGTGAGGAATGGAGGCGTTCCCGTTCATGAGCAGACTGACGGAACAGGTCGCGGCACTGGCGCTCCCCATTGTGGAGGAAGAAGGCTGCACACTCTGGGATGTGGAATATGTCAAGGAAGCCGGCAGCCGGTATCTCCGGGTCTTTATTGACCGGGAGGGCGGTGTTTCCATTGACGATTGTGAGCGCATCAGCCGCAGGCTGGATCCGGTTCTGGATGAGGCGGATCCCATTGCCGAGAGTTACATCTTCGAAGTCGGTTCCGCCGGTGCCGACCGGGAGCTGAAGCGGCCCGGGGATTTTGCCCAATTTATGGGGAATGAAGTGGAACTGAAGCTCTACCGGCCAGTCAGCGGCAGCAAGCGCTATGTCGGAGTTTTGAAGGCTTATGAAGACGGCGCGGTGAGTATCGAGCAGAACGGCAGCCATCTGCGCTTTGAAAAGGATCAGATCGCTCAGGTCCGGCTGTATGTCGGGATGGGCTGAAGATAAGGAAGAAAAAAGATCGCAGCTCCGGTCACGTGCCGGCCTGTGATAACAGAAAGAGAGTTTGAGAACCATGAATGCAGAATTCTTTGCAGCCATTGAGGATATTGAGAAGGAAAAGGGCATCCCCCGGGAGTACATGTACGACAAAATCCGCCAGGCCATGCTGGCGGCCTTCCGCAGGGATCATCCTGAGAATGAAGACAATGTGGAAATCATCCTGGATGAAGACAAGAAGCGCATCGACATGCAGGTGAACAAACTTGTGGTGGAAGATGTGGAAGACGCCGCCCATGAAATTGATCTGGACGCGGCGAAAAAGATTTCCCGCCGTGCCAGGCTGGGAGAGACGGTTGCCATCCCGGTCGAAACCAGGAAGTTCGGCCGTATTGCCGCCCAGGCTGCCAAACAGGTGATCATTCAGGGAATCCGCGAGGCGGAGAGAGGCTTGATCTATGAAGAGTTTACGTCCAAGGAGCACGAGATCCTGACCGGTGTTGTCTCCCGGGTGGATCCGCGCAGCGGCGCGGTGTCAATCCGTATCTCTTCCAACAGCGAGTTCACAGAGGCCCTTCTTCCGATGAATGAGCAGATCCGTGGCGAGGACTTTCGTGAAGGTGACCGTATCAAGGTATACGTGGTGGAAGTCCGCAACGCCACACGCGGTCCTCAGGTGATGATCAGCCGGACCCATCCCGGCCTGGTGAAGCGCCTGTTCGAGCTGGAAGTGCCCGAAATTGATGACGGCACGGTGGAGATTCGTTCCATCGCCCGTGAAGCGGGCAGCCGCACCAAAATGGCCGTCTGGTCCAATGACCCGAATGTTGACGCCATCGGTTCCTGCGTCGGGCCGAAAGGCTCCCGTGTTTCGGAAATCGTGAATGAACTCGGCGGTGAAAAGATTGACATTGTCAACTTCAGCGAAGTGCCGGAGGACTATATTGCTGCGGCTCTCAGCCCTTCGGAGGTCGTCAGTGTCTTTATGATGGAAGACGGCAAGAGCTGCCAGGTCATTGTGCCGGACAGTCAGCTTTCCCTTGCAATCGGTAAGGAAGGGCAGAATGCCCGCCTGGCCGCAAAGCTTACCGGGTTTAAGATTGACATTAAGCCCGAGTCTCAGGCCTGACCGTGGCCGGAGAGAAGCAATCCGGCGGCAGGGCCGGCGGTGCGGTGAAAAAGGTCCCCATGCGTCAGTGCCTGGGCTGCCGGGAGCATAAACCCAAGCGGGAACTGGTTCGCGTGGTGCGTACCCCGGAGGGTCAGATTGCGCTGGACCGCAGCGGCAGGATGAACGGCAGAGGAGCTTATCTCTGTCACAATGCCGCGTGCCTCCGGCGTGCGGTGAAGGCCAAAGCCCTGGAACATGCCTTCGGCACCGCCGTGCCGGAAGACGTACTGGCCCGGCTGAGCCTGGAACTGGAGCAGGCTGATGAACGCTGAGGGGAAAGAAACCGGCAACAGTCCCTCCCGCAGGGACGCTGCAGCATCAGGAGAAGTGTATCATGCAGACCGCAATGCACTGAGACTGCTTGGCCTGATGCGCCGCGCCGGAAAACTCGGGACCGGTGAGGCGGGAACCCGCCAGTCGGTGCGCAGCGGTGAAGCGAGGCTGATTCTGCTGGCTTCCGATGCGTCCCGTAACGCCGTGAAGCGTGCGGAAGGCTTCGCCAGGGCTGCGGGTGTTCCTCTGCTGCGGCTGGATGCCGACCAGACAATGCTCTGTGCGGCAGCCGGTGTATCCGGCGGGGTGATCTTCTCCGTCTGTGAAGACGGCTTCGCCGATGTGTTCCGCAAGAAGCTTCACAGCGGTTCCGAGGTTCAGGTCAATAGTTGAATGGATGTTTTCCGGAGGCATACCGGATGATAGCGTCTCCGCCGGATACTCCGGAGGGGGACAGACAGGAGAGTGCCTATGGCTATGATGTTTAAATACAAGGTGATTGATGTGGCAAAGGACTTTGGCGTCCCGTCGAAGGTCATTACCCAGATTTTGTCGGATCATGCCACCAAGCCGAAGACCAGCTCGCAGGCATTGGATGTGCCGGAACTGGATATCATTTTTGAGGTGATGACCCAGAAAAACCAGGTTGAAAGCCTGGAGGAAATTTTCCGGGTGGAGAAGCCTGCCGAGGCACCGTCACCGGATGCGCCTGCAGCGGAAGTGCCGGCAGCGGGCCAGCCTGCCCAAAAGCAGGAAGCCTCTGCGAAGGCTGACGGCAAATCTGCCGCTGCTCAGGGTGAGAAGAAGCCTGCCGCCCAGCAGGTAAGGCCGTCTGCCCCGGCACCGCAGCAGGCGAGAAAGAAGGAAAACAAGCCGCATGTGCCCCGCCAGGTTGCGGAGAAGCGTGTGGTGGATACCCGCGGCGGCCCGGCTGCAAACCTTGAGAAGTATAACGAGAAGTTTGAGGACATGGCCGGCAACAAGGCCAATTCCGGCAGGATGCGGACCGGTGCGGCTGCCGGCAACAAGGAGAAAATCAACCAGAAGTCCAAACAGCGTCAGCAACAGCAGCAGGCTTCCGGTAAACGCCGTCAGGAAGAGCGGGACAAGATGAACCGTCTTCAGCGGGAGATTGCCAAAAAGAAGCCCCTGAAGGTCGAGATTCCCGACTCTGTTTCCGTCGGCGAACTTGCCTCCCGCATGAAGAAGACTGCCGCCGAAGTGGTCCGGCAGCTCATCAAGCTCGGCGTCTTTGCATCGGTTTCCGATGTCATCGACTATGACACCGCAGCGCTGGTGGCGATGGAGCTTGGCTGCGAAGTCAAGAAGGAAGTCATTGTAACCGTGGAGGAGCGCCTCATTGACGCCACTCCCGATAAAGAAGAGGATCTCCGTCCCCGTGCTCCGGTTGTGGTGGTTATGGGCCATGTCGACCATGGCAAGACCTCTCTGCTGGACTATATTCGCCATGCCAATGTGGCCTCCGGCGAGGCGGGCGGCATCACCCAGCACATTGGCGCCTACACGGTGGAAATCAACGGCAGCCCCATTACGTTCCTCGACACCCCGGGCCATGAGGCCTTTACCTCCATGCGCGCACGCGGTGCCATGGTTACGGACCTGGCCATCCTGGTGGTGGCAGCGGACGACGGCATCATGCCCCAGACGGTTGAGAGCATCAACCATGCCAAGGCTGCCGGAATCCCCGTGGTGGTTGCCATCAACAAAATGGATGTGCAGGGTGCCAATCCCGAACGCATCAAGCAGCAGCTGACAGAGTACGACCTGGTCAGTGAGGAATGGGGCGGCGACACCATCATCTGCCCGATTTCCGCCAAAACTGGTATGGGTATTGAGAACCTGTTGGAGAATCTGGTCATTCTGGCCGAAGTGCAGGAACTGAAGGCCAATCCGAACCGTGCCGCCAGCGGCACCGTCATTGAAGCGCGGCTGGACAAGGGCCGTGGGCCCATTATGACGGTTCTGGTGCAGAACGGCACGCTGAAGGCCGGTGACATCATCATCGCCGGGACTTCTGTCGGCCGTGTGCGTACCATGACGGATGACAAGGGCAGGCGTGTTACCGAAGCAGGTCCCTCCACTCCAGTTGAGATTTCCGGTATGTCCGAAGTGCCCAGCGCAGGCGATACCTTCAATGCCGTCACCGATGAGCGGATGGCCCGTGAGCTTGCCGAAGAGAGAAAGCAGCAGGCCAGTACCGCGGCGCCGCAGAAGAAGGTTTCTCTGGAAGACCTGTTCAGCCAGATTCAGGCGGGCGAGATGAAGACCCTCAACCTGATTGTCAAGGCGGACGTTCAGGGCTCCGCCGAAGCAGTCAGGAGTTCTCTGGAGAAGATTTCCAACGACGAAGTGCGTGTCCAGGTTATTCACAGTGCGGTTGGCGCCATCAACGAATCCGATGTGATGCTGGCTTCCACGTCCAACGCTATCATTGTCGGCTTTAATGTGCGGCCGGACAGCGCCGCCCGTGACAGCGCCGCCCGCAGCAATGTGGATGTCCGGCTCTACCGCGTCATCTATGACTGCATCAATGAAATTCAGGATGCCATGAAGGGCATGCTGGCGCCCAAGTTCCGTGAGGCGATCATCGGCCATGCCGAAGTCCGCGAGACATATAAGGTCTCCAAGGTCGGCACGGTTTGCGGCTGCTACTGCACCGACGGCAAGATTCAGCGCGGCTGCGAGGTTCGCGTTCTGCGCGACAATATTGTCATCCACGAGGGCAGCCTGGCCTCCCTCCGCCGCTTCAAGGATGACGTGCGGGAAGTCGCTTCCGGCTATGAGTGCGGCATGCAGGTGGAAAAGTTCAACGACATCAAGGTCGGCGATGTGATTGAGTGCTTCGTGATGGAGCAGATTGCCGATTAAGAATTGTCAGAATGCTGTAACGCACCGGTGATGTTCTCACCGGTGCGGGAATGCATTCAAGAGGTTTTACAGAGGGCTTTTAAATGGCGAATAACAGAATTGCCAGAACCAATGACGATATCCAGCGTGTGCTTTCGGAACTGCTGCGCAATGTGAAGGATCCGCGGGTGCTGCAGGGGATGCTCAGCGTTACCCGTGTGGAGACCACCGGGGACCTGCGCTATGCCAAGGTCTGGATTTCGGTTTACGGTCTGGAAAATGAAAAAGAATTCCGGCGCGGACTGAAGTCCGCATCCGGCTGGCTTCGGAGAGAGCTTGCAAACGCCATGACGCTTCGGTATACGCCGGAGCTGGTGTTTGAGCTGGACCACAGCATGGAGTATGGGGCTCATATCAGCAGCATGCTCCGGGACCTGGTCCCCGCTGAGGCGGAGGAAGGGGAAGAACAGCATGACGACTGAAGAATGCTGCCGTCTGCTGCTTCAGCATGACGATATTCTGGTCGTGACCCACAAAAATCCGGACGGCGACACTGTTATGAGTGCCGCCGCCCTTTGCCGTGCGCTGCGGCGAAAGAACAAACGTGCGTATCTGTATCCGAATCCGCAGCTGACTGCCAGGCAGCGTCTCTTTGTGGAAAAGCTTCTTGCGCCGGTATCCTTCCGGCCCCGTTTTGTGACAGCGGTGGACATTGCCACGGAACAGCTGCTTCCGGTGGGATATCCGGGGTCCTTCTCCCTGTCTGCTGAAGCTCAGACAGCGGCTTCCCGAAAAATTGATCTCTGCATTGACCATCATCCTTCCAACAGCCATTACGCGGCGCAGGAACTGATCGATGCGGGCTGCTCGGCCTGCGGGGAGATTGTCCAGCAGCTGATTCTGAAAATGACCGGAAAACTAACAAAAAACGAGGCAACACTGCTTTATATTGCCCTTACCACCGATACCGGCGCATTTCAGTACGCCAATGTTAATGAGGGAACCTACCGTTCTGCTGCGGAACTGCTGCGCTGCGGTGCTGACCATTCCGCGGTCATGGTCACCTTTTTCCGCAAGACCAGTCCCGCCCGTCTCCGGCTGGAAGGCATGCTCTATTCCGGTCTGCATTTCTACCGTGAAGGGAAACTGGTAATTGCATTTGTCACCCGGGATATGATGGAACGCGCCGGCGCAACGGAGGATGACTGTGATGACCTTGCAGGCCTTTCCGGACGGGTGGAAGGCGCCCTGATGAATGTGACCATCCGCGAGCTGGAAGACGGCGGAAGCAGGGTATCGGTTCGTTCTGCACCCGGCGTCAGCAGCAGCGCAGTCTGCGCGGCACTGGGCGGCGGCGGGCATGAGCTTGCTGCCGGCTGCACGCTTCAGCTTCCTCCGCATCAGGCGGAGACTCTGCTGCTGGAAGTAATTGACGCTGTCTGCGGGGACAGCCTGTGAACGGTATTCTTCTCCTGGATAAGCCTTCCGGCTGGACCAGCAACGATGTGGTGCAGAAGCTTCGCGGCGCCCTGCGCGAAAGGCGCATCGGACATGCAGGCACGCTGGACCCAATGGCGACCGGACTGCTGACCGTCTTTGTCGGCAGGGCGACCCGGGCGGTGGAGTTCGCCGAAAGCGATGAAAAAACCTATATCGCCGGGCTGCGCCTCGGGATGGTGACCGATACACAGGATGTGACCGGCACAGTGCTTTCGTCTGTGCCGGATGTTCATATTACGGCGGATGATCTGGAAGCTGCACTCCGGCCTTTTCGGGGGACGGTTCTTCAGACTCCTCCCATGTACTCGGCAATCCGCGTAAACGGGCAGCGGCTTTACGACCTTGCCCGGCTGGGGAAAACGGTGGAGCGCCGGCCCCGTGAAATTACAGTTCACGAGCTCAGCATTCTGGACGGAGCAGGATCGGACTGGTCTCTTCTTGTTCGCTGCTCCAAAGGTACCTATGTCCGTACCCTCTGCCACGACATCGGCAATCTGCTGGCTTGCGGCGGCTGCATGTCATCGCTCCGCAGAACCCGGGCAGGGCGCTTTTCTCTTGAGGATGCGGTCTCCCTGGAGACGGTGCTCCGTTTTGCACAGGAAGGAAAAGCGGAGACGCTCCTTCAGCCGGTTGACCGCCTGTTTGAGGATGAACCCGCCGTGACGTTATCGCCGGCTGCGGAACGGAAGCTCCGCAACGGAAACGCGGTACCGCTGTCTGATGTTGCTCTGCCGGCGGTGTCAGTACTGCCGGGCCACCTTCCTGCTTTTGCCGGCAGCTTGCAGACCTCTGCACCGGGCTCAGATTGCACTGCCTGCCGGGTCTATTCCGAGAGTGGGGAATTCCTTGCCCTCGGCCGGATTGCAGAAGGGAAACTGCAGCCTGTTAAAAGCTTTTTCGAGGTTTAATTCATGAGCTCTTCCAGAGAGAATCCAAAAAGAGCCGTTGCGCTCGGCTTTTTTGACGGTCTGCATTTGGGGCACGCCGCCTTACTGAAGAGAGTTTCCGAACGCGCGGCGGAAATCGGCGTAGAGCCTGCTGTGCTGACCTTTGATGTGCATCCCGACACGCTTGTCTTCGGAAAGGAAGTTCCCCTCATCAATTCTTCTGCTGAACGTGAGGAACTCATCCGTCGCCTGTATGGAATTGACAGCACAATCTTCCTGCATTTTAACCGTAGCATGATGCAGATGACCTGGGAGTTGTTCATAGAATCCATTGTGAAGGAGCTGAATATTGCCGCTGTTGTTGTGGGGCATGATTTTTCCTTTGGCCACCGGGGTGAGGGTACGCCGGCCCGCCTGCAGGAATGGTGCCTTCGGCAGAACATCCTGTGCGATGTCATCCCCGCAGTGTGTGTGGACGGCAGGGTGGTCAGTTCCACGGAGATTCGCAGCCTTCTGGAAGAGGGGAACATCGAAGAAGCAAATCGGCTCCTTGGCCATCCGCATCTGATCTCCGACACGGTTCATTCCGGATACCATCTGGGCGCCAAACTGGGCAGTCCCACAATCAATATGGGTTTTCCGGCCGGAGTAGTGATTCCCCGTCACGGTGTCTACTCAGCCCGGGTCTTTCTGGACGATGGCAGCCATTACCTTGCAGTTACCAACGTCGGGGTCCGTCCCACGGTCTCGGACAGCGGCAGAGTCAGCGTGGAAAGTCATCTGTTGGACTTCGACGGCAACCTGTATGGCCGGCACGCAAGGGTGGAGTTTCACCATTTCCAAAGGCCGGAACAGAAGTTTGAAACCGTACAGGCCCTTGCACAACAGATTCGTCAGGATGCGGATGAAACCCGCAGATGGTTCGCGGCGCATCCGGACTGACTATCGTATACACAATAACGCGGCTGCTTCAAAACGCCGGAACCTGTCATGAACACGTCACCAGTCCAGAGACTGGTGACGTGTTCATCTGGTACATGAATTGTTATTCAGACGGATTTCGCTAAAGCACTGGCTTTGCATCGCCACACCTGTGTGAGTACCGGCTCGCATTGACAGAGCGTTTTAAACAGCCTCTTTGCGTATAGAGCGCAGACAGAAACGCAGATTCAGGATATGAACATAGCATCGCCAAAGCTGAAGAACCGGTATTGATTCTTTACGGCAACTTCATAGGCATGCAGGACATGTTCGCGGCCGGCAAGGGCGGAAACCAGCATAATCAGTGTGCTCTCCGGAAGATGAAAGTTTGTGACAAGGGCGTCAATGCAGCGGAAACGGTATCCGGGATAGATAAAGATGTCTGTCCATCCCGAGCCTGCCTGAAGAAGTCCGTCTTCACCGGTAAAGCTTTCCAGCGTTCGACAGGACGTGGTGCCGACCGCAATGACCCGGCCTCCTTCTCTGTGACAGCGGTTAACCGTTGCTGCCGTCTCTTCAGAGACCGTGCAGAATTCCGAGTGCATGGGATGATCTTCGATCTCTTCTTCCTTGACCGGGCGGAAGGTGCCGAGACCGACATGCAGCGTGACAGGGCAGACCGGAATCCCCATACTGCTGATCTGATCCAGAAGCTCCTGTGTAAAGTGAAGGCCGGCAGTCGGTGCGGCGGCGCTTCCGGGTTCACGGCTATAGACGGTCTGATAGCGCTCACGGTCTTCCAGTTCTTCTTTAATATAAGGGGGAAGAGGCATTTTGCCCAGCCGGTCCAGCACTTCCAGAAAGAGCCCGTCATAGGAGAAGTGTACCCTGCGGTTTCCGCCGGGAAGAACGGCTTCTACTTCGGCATTCAGTTCGCCGTTGCCGAACTGAATTTCCGCCCCTTCACGCAGGCGCTTTCCCGGCCTGCAAAGGCATTCCCATCGGTCATTGCCCAGGTCTCGCAGCAGTACCAGCTCCGCGGCCCCGCCGGACGGCCGATGACCTAAAAGCCGGGCGGGAAGCACACGGGAGTCGTTGACGACCAGGCAGTCGCCCTTCCGCAGAAGGGAAGGCAGGTCATAGAACATCCGGTGAGCGAGAGCCCCGCTCGTCTTGTCCAGACAGAGCAGCCGGGAGTGGTCGCGCTCCGGAATCGGTGTCTGCGCAATCAGCTCCGGCGGCAGATCAAAATAGAATTCAGATTTCTTCATCTGGCTACTCCATAAAAAAAGAACCGAAACGGTTCAGTTTCGGTTCTGATTACTGGTCGGAGTGCGGAGATTTGAACTCCGGGCCTCTTGGTCCCGAACCAAGCGCGCTACCAGCTGCGCTACACCCCGTCAAGCTTTGTTATTATAATACATATTTGTGTTTTGTCAAGAAGAAATATTCCGGGATTAGGGTAAGAAAGTCTGCGGAGGATGATGAAATCAAATGGAAGAAATCCGCTGGCTGAAACAGAAAGAACTTAACAAATCGTTCACGGAACCTCGAGGATTTTGGCTATACTGTAAAGAAAATGAGAATGGGAATTACGGAGGAACCCGGTATGACAGTTATTCCAGTATTTGAAAAACTGATTGCGCCGAATGCCGATATCTATTTCCGCAGAGATCATTTTCGTTATCTTGCAGGCGCTGTGGAAGTAGATGATCCTGTGATTCTGCTGGTCTCCCGTAAAGAGCAGACAAAAGCAGAACGGAGAGAAGACAGCTTTTATCCCATCGGTCTTGTGGGGTCAGTCAGAGAGGTCAGCGGAGAGGGATATGCGGTAGTCCGGACCGAAGGCCGTGTGGACATTGAAAGTGTGCAGATCAACAGAGATTATTCCGTTTCGGTTCTGACCCGCAGGAGAAATGACCTGGAGGATCTGGATAACTATACGGCTGGAGAAAAGCTTTCACAGGCAAAAAAGGCTGTAAAGGAGTTTGCACAGGGATATCAGTGGGGCACTGCAGCAAATGCCTTTGTGGAGCAGATGGACTCTCTCGCCACTCTGGCGGGAGCCCTTTCTATCTGGATGAATGCGAAAAATGAGGATTATTATGCAATTCTCGCGGAAGACAGTGTAAGGCGGCGTACGGAACTCCTGGAAAAGCTTATCTATGAGTTTCTGGAGGTTACGCGTGTTACCAACGATGCCAATTCCGCTCACCAGAAGGAATACCAGGAAATCTATAAGGAATCCGCACTGAAGAAGCAGTTGGAGTATCTCCAGCATGAACTGGATGAAATGCATCCGGAAACCGTTTCGGATATGCGCAGGTTTGAGCAGAAAATTCGGGAATCCGGAATGAATGAAACGGCCCGGATGGAAGCGGAAAAGGTGCTGAACCGCCTGAAGCAGGAGGGAAACAAGTCTCCGGAATACGGCATGCTCTATGACTATCTGGATTTTGTCACATCACTGAACTGGAAGAAAGCAGCAGCGGAGAGTATTGATCTGGATGAGGCGGAGAAAATTCTTGAGGCGGACCACTATGGCCTGAAAAAAGTCAAGCGCCGTATGCTTGAACAGATAGCGGTGATGAATCTGAAGCGGGAGCAGTCCGGTTCCATTCTGCTGTTTGTTGGTGCTCCGGGTACCGGCAAAACCAGTATCGGCCGCAGTATCGCCAGGGCACTGAAGAGAAAGTATGTTCGGATCAGTCTGGGCGGTGTGCGTGACGAGGCTGACATTCGCGGTCACCGCAGAACCTATATCGGCGCCATGCCCGGGCGGATTATGGACGGAATCCAGAAAAGCGGAGTTTCCAATCCTGTAGTTGTGCTGGATGAGGTGGACAAGCTCTTCTCTTCCTTTAACGGGGACCCCGCCAGCGCACTACTGGAGGTGCTGGATCCTGAGCAGAACAGCACGTTTACGGACCACTACATGAATGTCCCGTATGATCTGTCGGATGTACTGTTTCTGTGTACGGCGAACACCGTTGATACGATTTCGGCGCCGCTGTTAGACAGAATGGAAATCATACCATTTGAAGGATATACGCCGCTGGAAAAGCAGGCAATCGCCCGGGAACATCTTTTGCCTGCAGCCATGCAGGCAGTGGGCCTGAAATCCGGTCAGGTGGAGCTGTCGGATGCGGTTCTGCAGGCCCTGATCTCCGATTACACACGGGAAGCCGGGGTGCGCGGCTTGCGAAAGTGCCTGGATACGCTTTGCCGCAGGGCGGCTGTCGAACTGGCCAGAGACCAGAATGCAGTCTTCTCTGTTGCACCGGAGCAGCTGCGGGATGATCTGGAACTCCGTCCGGTACGGCATGGACATGCTCAGGAGATTCAGAAGCCCGGGGTGGTGACCGGCCTTGCCTGGACCAGCGCCGGCGGGGAGATTCTGTATGTAGAATCTCTGTTCACAAAGGGAAGCGGGCAGGTTAAGATGACCGGTAAGCTTGGTGAGGTAATGAAGGAATCGGTGCTGATTGCAGTCAGCCTTGTTAAAAGCCTGTACCCGGAGAAAGCGAAGCAGTTCAAAGAGAATGATCTCCATATTCATGTTCCGGAGGGAGCCGTTCCAAAGGACGGCCCTTCTGCCGGGATTACAATGACCACTGCAGTGGCCTCTCTTCTGACGGGTATTCCGTTTCCGGCTGACTGGGCTATGACAGGGGAGGTGTCGCTGCGGGGAGCTGTAACAGCCATTGGCGGATTGCCGGAGAAACTGCTGGCTGCGCACAGGGCGGGCATTAAGAGAGTGTTTATTCCTTCTGAAAACAGGGATGACCTGCGGGATGTGCCGGAAGAAGTGCGCTCTGCTGTGGAAATTGTAACGGTTTCCGAAGTTTCGGATTTGCTGCAGACAGCGGGACTCTTAAAGAAGAAAGCCCTGAAACCGGAAAACGGGACGGTTTCCGCCGATAAGAAGAGTGTATCGGAGACCGTCAGCCTCTGACAGAGACGGCTGCGGTAAGGAATTCGAAGACAGCCTTCAGAAAGAAGCAGGCGAAGCCGGAAAGGGTTTTCACTTGATTTTCATTTCCGGCTTTGGTATAATCCCGCTTTGATGAGGGGGAACAGGTATGAAAAAAGCTTTAACGGCCAAGCTCTGGGAAGCCATGATTTCGGTCATGCCCGTCGCCGTGCTGGTGCTGATCATATCCTTTACGCCGCTTGCGCCGCTCTCGTGGCTGGAAAAGGCGGTCTTCACGGTCAGTTCATTGCTGCTCGTGGCGGGAATTGGCCTCTTTAATCTGGGTGCAGACCTTGCCATGATGCCAATGGGGCGCTATGTTGGTGAGGGCCTCACGAAATCCAGAAAGATCGGGATACTGGTGGCAGTCTGTTTCCTGATGGGCGTCCTGATTACTGTTGCCGAGCCGGATCTCTCGGTCCTGGCGGGCCAGGTCAGTGCGGTTATTCAGCCAACGCTGCTGATTGTGACGGTTGGAATCGGGGTGGGATTGTTTCTGGCCCTTGCGGTGATCCGTATCGTTACCAGAGCGGATCTGACGGCAATGCTCATGTTTTTCTACATGATCCTGTTTGCATTTTCCTCAGTACTGATTTCAGCTGATAATGAATCCATGCTGCCAATGGCCTTTGATTCCGGCGGCGTTACCACCGGCCCCATTACCGTGCCGTTTATCATGACGCTTGGGCTCGGCATTGCGCAGACTCTTGCGGGGCGGTATGCAGAAGAGAACAGCTTTGGTCTGATAGCTCTGTGTTCGGTGGGGCCGATTCTTGCGGTACTGATTCTCAGCATTGGGGTATCCGGTGGGGGGCTGAGTTTTGAACTTCCGGATTATTCGCTCCAGACGCATTTCAGCGCTGATTTCTGGATTTTACTGCGGAACACCGCCTGGGAAGTTGCAAAGTCACTGCTGCTGATGACGGGCTTCTTTGCAGTCCTGCAGATAACAGTGCTTCATTTGCCATCCCCCAAACTGGTCCAGATCGTGATCGGGCTTGCATTTGCTTTTTTGGGCCTGGTGACCTTCCTGGTTGCGGTTTCGGTTGGTTTTATGCCGGTCGGGTACCATATCGGCCGAACGATGGCGGGAGTAAATCAGAACATTTTGCTTGGCTTTGCCTTCCTGATCGGCATGGTCGTTGTGTTTGCGGAGCCTGCAGTTCAGGTGCTGAACAAACAGGTGGAGGAAGTGACCGGGGGAACGGTCAGCAGACGCCAGATGATGATAGCACTGTCTGTCGGGGTTGGCCTGTCTATCGGGCTTTCGATTCTGCGTATGATCCGAGGGTTCTCACTCCTTGCATATCTGATTCCCGGCTATCTGCTGTCGCTGGGCCTCTCATTTTTCGTTCCTAAACTGTACACGGCGATTGCATTTGATTCCGGCGGCGTGGCGAGCGGCCCTCTGACCAGCAGCTTTATTCTTCCGATGGCCGTGGGGGCCTGTGTATCGCTTCGCGGCGCGGATGCAGTTTTGGATTTTGCCTTCGGTCTGGTTGCCATGGTTGCCATGACTCCTCTGATTACGATTCAGGCCCTTGGCTTCCGTGCTGTTGTTGCCCGTTTCATCCGTGAAAAGGCAGCTATCCGCAGGATTCTTTCAGCGGATGATTCCCAGATTATTCGGTTTGACATGGATTAGGAGTTCGCTATGGCAGAAAAACAGGAAAAAAGGCAGAATTCTGCTTCCGGAGTGGAGTCAAATGCTCCCAACCGGCTGGTGCTGCTGATTACCATCGTTCAAAAAGGAAAAGGGACATTCTTTTCAGATTATCTGCTGGAAACATTTGGTGCGAATCTTCAGATCGCCATTGTCGGTAACGGTACCGCACAGGATAATCTGGTGGAATTTCTCGGCCTGAAGGAAAGCAAGCGAAGTGTGATCTTCAGCATCGTGAGAGAGGATCGCATCGACGCCATTCTGGCTGCATTGGAAGAGCACTTTCACACGGTTAACCGCGATACCGGGATTGCCTTTACCGTTCCGCTCAGCAGTGTGATCGGTAAGCTGAGTTATGCATTCCTGAGTAATGATAACCGCATGCTAAAGGAGGGCTGAAGCCATGGAGCAAAAATATGAAGTGATTTTTTGCGTGATCAACGCGGGTTTTTCTGAGACGGCCATGAATGCGGCCCGCCGTGCCGGCGCTACCGGCGGCACCATTCTGAAAGGGCGCGGCATTGCAGGGCGGGAAGCGCAGGAGAAGTTCAGAATCACAATTCAGCCGGAAAAGGAAATTCTGATGCTTCTGGTTCCGAAAGAAATAAAGGATAAGGTTCTGAGGTCCCTTTATGATTTTGCCGGACTCGAGACAGAGGGGCAGGGCATTGCCTTCTCTATGCCGGTAGAGCGTGCCGTTGGCCTGAAGGATACGGACGGCTCAGCAGCAGAAGCGGCAAAACCATAACCTGAGAATATCCATTTCTGCAGGGAAATAAATGAAAAGGACCATGATCCCGTTATGGTGGAATCATGGTCCTTAATAATTGGCTTTTTTACCCCCAATTCGCACTTCTGTGCGGAAAATATGAGGAATCGCCCCGCCTGAATGCGAGGTCAGTTGGGGCTGTATTCGCAGCTGGTGATCAGATTGCCGAAAGTGTCATACTTCAGGTAGGACATACGGCCCACATTATTAATGACCATCAGATAGCGGAAGTTCGGATCTTCCTGATTCATAAAATACGTGTCATCCAGGGCTGAGATCAGGTCGAAGTAGTATTCCTCACCGTCGTTGGCGGAAAGGCGCAGAACAGCCTGACCTTCTGTGATCAGAACGCGGGTGCTGCAGTCGATGCAGCGCCCGGATCGCCAGACGGTAAGCGGAATAACGGTTGCATCCCCGCTGTAAAGCGACCACCCCGTGCAGAACGGGAGATAAAGCTGTAATCGCGACTGCCAGACGTCCCTGTCTTCAAACTCACCTTCATATGCCTCCAGCCACTCCAGCGCTCCGTACAGATCACCGGTCTCACAGAGCATAAAGAAATCCCTGGTGTAATCCGTTGCTTCCCGGATGCCGGCAATACGGTCCGCACTGTCCCGATAGTCTTCCAGCAGGGTAAAGAGTTCCGTGACACAGTCGGAAAGCGGACGCATACTCTGGCTGGGCTGTTCGGAAAGGTTTACATCCACCGGGTCCTTTCCGCAGGCTGTGTACAGGTCGGTTACACACTGGCTGCCCATGGCCAGAGCGGCATCCTTCGGCATGACGAAGCTGCTGCCACGGTCAGTGCTGATACTAAGGTCAGCATAAACCCGGCGGACATCGTAGCGGATAACATAATCATACAGTCCAAGCGCTTTTTGATAAAGAGCTTCCCTGGCAAGTTCCGCACTGTCTTCAAATTGTCCCAGATCCAGAAAAGCCTGCCTGGCCCTGCTGTATTCCCGCGCGTTCAGCAGCTCCGATGCGGCATCATAGGCTTTCTGCAAAACGGCATGCTGCTGTGCTTCTATTCCGGAACGGCAGCGTTCGGCACAGGCAGCGCTGTCCCGGTAGTCTCCCAGCGCTTCAAATTCATCCAGTGCCGCCTGATACAGCAGCATGGCAGCCGTGACGGAATCGGAAAGCTCTGACCGGGAATGCCCGACAGAGGCCAGCGCTGAAGCGTCATCGGCATCTGCAGCGGAAAGAATACTCAGTGCATGCTGATAGGGGACATTTCGCTCTGCCTGCTCGGCGCTGTCGCGGTAATCCCCGAGTTTCGTGAATGCCGCAGCTGCATCTTCATATTGCCCGATCGCAAGAAGCGTCTCGGCATTGCGGTAATCCCGCCGCTGCTGCAGATAGCCCGGAAGAAACTTTGCAAGTCCTGCTGCCAGTATCAGCAGCGGCACAATCACAACTGCGATTTTCAGCCATTTTTTCCGGTTCCTGAGCAATTCCTGCCGGTCTTCCGTTTGCCACAGTTCTTCCTGCGTTTTGCGGCTGTCAGCTTCCATCCGCAATGCATCGGCATTTACATTCATCAGCGCTGTCTGCACCCGGCGGCAGCGATGGCAGACCGACTCGGCGGCGTCGTTAACGGCGCCGCAGGTACAGAACCAGAGATCATCTGACAAAGAAGGCAGAAAGCGGCAGTCGGTTCCAAAGCTGATGCGAAACTGCTCCGCCATCTGGGGATTGCCATAGGCCTCTTCCAACCGCTGCACACGCGGTAACTGCTGCCATTCGGCATCGGGATCCGCCTGCCAGAGAGTGTTATCTTCAAAAATGACCTGCGCCACCCTGGCAATGAAACCCCGGGCGTCCCTTCTGGGAAGAACAATGGCAGTCTGAGTCCCTGTTTCCTCATCCCGGAGGAGAGAAAGATCCAGATACTGATGCTGCAGTACCGGCTCCAGCTGCTGCCCGGCAGTGTCCAGCATGCGGATCAGCAGGCTTACGGATTTGACCGGTTTCTCACTTATACTGTGGAGCCGAAACTGGCAGAGCAAATCCCCGGAGTACCCGTCCCTCAGCAGCGCGCCGGCCATCAGAAGCACCGGAGAACCGGGCAGCCAGGGAATATGCTCCAGTGTAAAAATCTTTGTAAAACGGTCTGCCATGGCTACAGCTCCGGCAGATCGCTGCTGCTGAAAAAGCCGGGCGCGGGACCGCCGCGGTCAGGAAGAGCCAGCACAAGAAGATACCCGGCGATGGGCAGCAGAAAACAAATCCAGAAGTATTTTTTCTGCGGCCAGCCGCGGGCAACAGCGGCCCTGTGGAATTCCCCGGCCAGATACCAGCTGACGGCGAGAACGACCATGACAAGTAACACTTTCAGTGCGGTTGACATAATATTCGCTCCCTTTCCGGAATAATAGTGTAAACAATCTAACACGGAATGCCTGAAAACTCAACAACGAAACCGTTTCAAACCGAAACGTTTTCACAACAGCATAAACCGGTGAATGCCCTGCATTTTTAAAGAAACGAAGGATTTCCGCATCATGCGAGAGAAGAAGCAGGTCAAAGACTGTATTTTGCAAATAATACTTGCAAAACGGGAATGAATGTGATAGTCTTCCGTTTGTTAAGTCTTCAGATATCCTGAAGGGTAACGGCGATGAACGGGAAAATAACACGTTGTGTTTCGGCAGAGAGTGGGGGCCGTCGGCTGCAAGCCTCCTCGAAGCGCTGTGTTTGGTTCGCCCGGGAGCTCCGGCCAATCCCCGGCGTTTGGACGCGAAAAGTCCTTTTAAGCTGCGGCCTTACGGCCGAAGACAGGTGGTACCGCGGAAGCTCGCTTTCGTCCTGTTGTTTCAGGGCGGAGGCTTTTTATTTTGCGTGCGGGTTACTGCCAGGCAATGATTAACCGAAGAGGAGTACGGAAACGATGAGAGAAATGATGCAGAAAATGCGGGAAGCTGCGCTGCGGGCGATTCTGGAAAGCGAAGATGCCGATACCCTTGAGAGCCTCCGGGTACGTTATCTCGGCAAAAAAGGAGAACTGACGGGAATCCTCCGCCAAATGGGGGCACTTTCACCGGAGGAGCGGCCTCAGATGGGGCAACTGGCCAATCAGCTCCGCAGTGAACTGGAATCCACCATAGAGGCACGGCGTGCAGCGCTGAATGAAGCCCGTCTGGAAATGAAGCTTCTGCAGGAAACAGTCGATGTGACCCTGCCGGGCAAGGCCAGCCGTATGGGCCATAAGCACCCGATGTATAATGTGCTGGATCAGATCAAGGAAATCTTTATTGGCATGGGCTTTGAAGTGGTAGACGGTCCTGAAGTGGAACTGTCGGACTACAATTTTACGAAGCTGAATATTGACGAGGGGCATCCATCTCGTGAGTGGACCGACACCTTCTATTTCACCGATGACAGCCGCATCTGCCTGCGTACACAGACCTCACCGATGCAGATCCACGCCATGGAGACAAAACCCCTGCCGATTCGTATGATTGCACCGGGCCGTGTCTACCGTAAAGACGAAGTGGATGCTACGCATTCACCCATGTTTCACCAGATTGAGGGAATGGTCATTGACCGGGGTGTTACGATGTCCGACCTCAAGGCAACACTGAATCTGGTGGTGGAGAAAATATACGGTGAAGGAACTGTGACCCGTTTCCGTCCGCATCACTTTCCATTTACCGAACCCAGCTGCGAGCTGGACATCCAGTGTCACAAATGCGGCGGTAAGGGATGCCCAACCTGCAAGGGGGAAGGATGGATTGAAGTTCTCGGCGCCGGCATGGTGCACCCGAAAGTGCTCTCAGGTTGCGGCATTGATCCGGATGAATACTCCGGATGGGCTTTCGGCATGGGGCTGGAGCGCCTTGCCATGGGTGAGTATAAAATTACGGACCTGCGCCTCATCTTTGAAAACGATGTGCGCTTCCTGGAACAGTTCTGAGCAGGGGAGGAGACAACGATGAAACTTTCCAGAAAATGGCTGAATGAGTTTGTAGACTTGCCTCTCTCAGAGGTTGACGACCGCACCTTCACCGAGGCTATGTCGGTTTCCGGCTCCAAGGTCGAAGTAACGGAAGATCTTTCCAAGAATATCTCGGGGGTCGTGGCTGCCCGTGTTACCGCTCTGGCGCCTCATCCGGACTCTGACCATATGTTTGTCACTCGGCTGGATGTGGGTGCCGGGCTTCCTGAAGTCCAGGTTGTCACCGGGGCGCAGAATCTGAAGATCGGCGATCTTGTCCCTCTGGCGCAGCCGGGAGCGCTTCTTCCAAGCGGGATCACCATCCGGCCGACAGTACTCCGCGGCGTGCAAAGCGACGGAATGCTGTGCTCTCTGAAAGAGTTGAATCTTACGACACATGATTTCCCGGAACCCGGTGTCATTATGGATGGCATTTTTGTTCTTCCGGATGAAGCAATTGCTCCCGGCACAGACCTGACGTCTTACCTCGGATATGATGATCATATTGTTGAGTTTGAAATAACGCCAAACCGTCCGGATTGCCTTTGCATGAACGGCCTCGCCCGTGAAGCGGCAGTTACGTTTCAGAAGCCTTTGCATATTCATACTCCGGTTGTCCGTGCGGATGCCGGCGGGGATATCGGCTCGCTGACCAGAATCATTGTCGAGGAACCGTCTCTCTGCCGCCGCTATACCGCACGTATGGTCCGCAATGTCAGAATTGCACCGTCTCCTGCCTGGATGCGTGAGCGTATCCGCGCCGCAGGCATGCGCCCCATCAATAATCTTGTGGATATCACAAACTACGTGATGCTGGAATACGGGCAGCCTATGCATGCTTTCGATTTCAGCTGTGTTCAGGGCGGGGAAATCCATGTCCGCTGCGCCCGGCCCGGTGAGAGCATCAGAACCCTGGACGGTACCGAGCGCCCGCTGTCACCCTCCATGCTCTGCATCTGCGACACGGAGCGCCCTGTGGGTGTCGCAGGCGTTATGGGCGGCGAAAACAGCGAGATCGTCGGAGATACCGCTATGGTCCTCTTTGAAAGCGCCAACTTTGAAGGCGTTTCCATCCGCCGTACAGCCACGGCGCTGGGCATGCGAACCGATGCCTCCTCTCGTTATGAGAAGGGCCTTGATCCCGAAAACACCATGAAAGCGGTACAGCGCGCCTGCGAGCTGGTAGAGCTTCTGGGCGCCGGTGAAGTCGTTGAGGGCATTATTGATGTCTATCCGAATCCGGTTCCGGAAACTGTTCTCTCCCTGGATCCGGACCGTATCAACGCGCTTCTCGGTACAAAGCTTGCGGTTCCTGTCATGACAGCTATCCTGGAGGATCTGGGATTCACCGTCGACGGGGCTTCCGATCCTGCCAATCCGCTTGTTCATGTACCCAGCTGGCGTACTGATGTTGTCCATTATTCAGACCTTGCGGAAGAAGTTGCCCGTTTTTACGGCTACAACAGAATCCCGACCAGCTTCACCATCGGTGCGACCTCGGTCGGCGGTTTCAGCCCGGAACAGCAGTGTGAACGGAAAATCGGGGAGACGCTTCGCAGTTTCGGCCTGGATGAAATCATCACATACTCTTTTATCAGTCCGTCTGCTTATGATCGTATCCGGCTGCCGGAGGCTTCTCCTCTGCGGAACAGTCTCAGGATTCTGAATCCGCTTGGGGAAGACACATCCATCATGCGTACCACGCTCCTTCCCTCCATGCTTGACATTCTTACAAGAAACTTTAATTACCGGAATCCGTCTGCCGCACTCTACGAGATCGGCCGCAGCTACCATAAGCGCCAGGATGGTCTTGCGGATGAACCCAGAACGGTATCCATCGGCGCATACGGTCCGGGAATGGACTTCTTCGTGCTGAAAGGCTGGGTGGAAGAACTCCTTTCCACACTCGGGATTTCGGAAGAACAGACACACTTCACGGCGGACCAGACAAACCCGAGCTTTCATCCCGGCCGCTGCGCTGCCGTTTCTGTTGCGGGTGAGGTGATTGGGTCCCTTGGGCAGATTCATCCTCGCGTGATGAAAAACTACTCTGCGGAAGGAGAATTCTACTGCGCACAGCTTTCATTTGAGGCGCTCTTCCGCCTGCAGGGCGGGACCCCTGTTTTTAAACCGCTCCCTCGCTTCCCGTCTGTTTCGCGTGACATTGCTGTATTGTGCGACCGCGCAATCCCGGCAGGGAACATGAGGGAAGCCATCCTTGCATCCTGCGGAGAAACCCTTGCAGATTGCCGCATATTTGATGTTTATACGGGACATCATATTGCAGAAGGGAAAAAGTCGGTTGCATTTTCACTGACAATGCGTTCGGAAGATCACACGCTTACCGATGAAGATGCGGATGCCGTAGTGAAAAAGGCACTTGCCGTTCTGAAGGAGCAGTTTAACGCCGAAATGCGCTGAGCGGAGATGCTTTTCCTGTAACAATTCATAGGATATTTGCATAATGAAAAACAGAAGCCCGGACCGGATGGCAGCCTGCATCCTTTGTCCGGGCTTCTGTGACGCTCAGGCAGTGTTTTGCCTGACTGAAAAACAGATCGGGCGGTCCGGTGAGTTTCAACTGCCCGCTCAGCAGTTCCCAATCACCGTCAGTTCGGCTTTCGGAGCTTTTGTGATAACCTCAGCACCGTTTTCTCTTATAATCATGACATCTTCAATGCGTATGCCGTATTTCCCGGGAATGTAAATACCGGGCTCCGCGCTGCACACAGCTCCATCCGGCATCAGCCGGTCCTCCGTTGGTCCCGCCACCGGGCGTTCATGGATTTCCAGGCCGAGTGAATGCCCGAAACCGTGTCCGAAATAATCTCCGAAACCGGCGTCGCGGATGACACTTCGTGCTGCCGAATCGATCTCACGGCCTGCAATTCCGGAGCGCGCAGCTGCGATTCCGGCCAGCTGGGCTTTCAGGACAATATCATATACGTTCTTCATTTCTTCCGTTGCGGATCCGACCGCCACGGTCCGGGTCATATCGCTGCAATACCCGCCTTTCAGGCTGCCAAAATCCATGGTAAGAAGATCTCCCTCCCGGATCACCGTGTCACCGGGAACTCCGTGAGGTTTGCTGGTGTTTTTCCCGGTCACGACAATGGGGTCAAAGGCGTTTCCTTCGCTGCCGAAGCGCAGCATCCGGTAGACAAGCTCTGCCGCAACTTCTTTTTCCGTCATTCCGGGCCGGATGATCTGAAGAGTATCTTCCAGCGCACGTTCACTGATACGCTGCGCCTGAATCATAAACCGGAGCTCTTCGTCATCTTTGGAGCTGCGAAGCGTCTCCATCACGTTTTCGGAGCTGACCAGCCGGATGCCGAGCATCCGTTCCAGATTCAGATACTCCGTATGGCTCAGCCTTCCGTCTTCGACAGCCAGCCTGGGTTCCGGAGTGCTCCCGTACCGATGTATCAGTTCCTTCAGGATTTTCATTCTCGGATGTTCCCGGGTAAACAGCAGCACTTCCGGCTGCGGTTTCGAAGCGGTACCGCTGCCCACAGCCTCCCGGGCAGCCTCTTCATAGCGGGAATCCGTAATAATCCAGGCAGCTTCCCTTGAAATCAGAACAAAACCGTCCGTAAAAGGGAACCCGCCGGCATAGCGCTGATTCCTTTCATCGGTGAGCAGCAGAAAATCCCAGTTCTTTTCCGTTAGTTTTTTCTGAATTGCACAAATATGATTCATGCTGTTCTCCTTCAAATGCCGGTTTCATCCTCTCCGGGACGCGGAAAACTGACCAGAAACACAGATCCGCGAGGGGAGTTCTGCCCCACCTGAATCGTTCCGTGATGGGCAATGACAGCATCATGGACGATACTTAAACCCAATCCGCTGCCGCCGCTTGCCCGGGAACGGGCCTTGTCTACCCGGTAGAAGCGTGTAAAAATATTCAGCAGATCTTCCTTTGGAATTCCGATACCGGTGTCCGCGACGGATAGTTTTACAGTCTCCTCATCCTGCTCAAGCGTTACCGTTACCGAACCGTCGGGGACATTGTATTTGATGGCGTTTTCTACAAGATTCGATACAACTCTGAGCATGTCATCGGCGTTTGCCATTACCACACAGCCGTCATCCAGCTCGGCATGCAGCCGGATATGATGCTCCTTCGCCAGCGGAGCCAGAACGGACAGCGCGTCCAGACTGACCTGCTTCAGATCTACCGGCTCCGGCAGAACCTGTACGCCGTCATCCAGCCTCGACAGGTCCAGTAATTTTTCGGTCGTGCGCTGCAGCCTCTCCGCTTCCGTTCGGATATCGGAGACAAATTCCCGTAGTGTGACGCTGTCTATTCCTTCTGTCTGTAAAATGCTGTCCGAAAGCAGACGAATGCTGGCAATCGGCGTTTTCAGCTCATGGCTGGCATCGGATACAAAGCGCTGCCGCTGCCGGTCATTTTCTTCAAGCTGTTCCGTCAGGGCGTTAAACGCCTGCCCCAGATCGCTGATTTCGTCATTTCCGGTAACCTCATGCCGGTAGGCATAGTTGCCGGAGGCAACGATGCGCATGCTGTCGGAAAGCTGGTAAAACCGTCTCAGAATCAGCCAGGAGTAAACGACTGCGAGCAGCAGCGCTAACGTACCGATAACCAGAGACAGTATGGTGATCCGGTGCTGAATGGAGAGAATGATCTCTGCCCGCTCGGTATCCTGTTCCAGAAGAGCAACGGCCCCGATGATGGAACCCTGATATCCGACAGGTACAGAAATGCTGCTGGTAAAAGCCGCATTTGAAAAGTCCGAGCGAAACACACTTTTTCCTGTAAGCGCCGCATCCAGATCAACGCTCTGGCTGTCAAGTCTCCCGTCGTCATAAACAATAGCCCCGGATTGATCAGCTACGATGATCCGGTCAAAGCTGCTGACATCCAGAAAGCGGAATACCTCTGTAACACCCTCACGGCTCAGCCTTTCCAGCCCGCTCAGCGCGGAGGCCGTTACACCGGCCTGAGAAGACATGGCATTACGCTTTTCCTGAAATACGGCGTCCCGGGAGGAAACAATCGGGTATATGTTAAGAAGCAGCAGCAGTACCAGGAGAATGGTCAGCACAAATGCAATAACCCGGAACCGGATCGAATGCGTCTTAATCTGTAAAATAGTATCCGACCCCCCATTTTGTAAGGATCATTTCTGGTTCTGCAGGATCGCGCTCCAGTTTTTCCCGCAGCCTGCGTATGTGAACATCGACCGTTCTGGAATCGCCGAGATAATCATATCCCCAGACCAGATTCAGAAGATGATCTCTGCTGTATACCTTTCCGCGGTGCTTCATGAGGAACAGAATCAAATCAAACTCCTTCATGGTGAGCACAACTTCTTTGCCGTTCTTGAAAGCACTTCTGCTGGCTTCATCCAGCCGAATATGGCCGGCTTCCAGGAATGGACTGGATTCAACAGCGCCTGCGCTGAGATTGGAGCGGCGAAGCAAAGCCCGAACCCGCGCTTTTAATTCAAGAATGTCAAAGGGTTTCGTAATATAGTCATCAGCGCCGGATTCAAAACCGATCAGCAGATCACTGCGCTGGCTCTTTGCTGTCAGCATAATCACCGGTACCGTTGAAAAAGTCCGGATTTCCTGGCAGGCAGCCAGACCGTCTTTTCCGGGCATCATCAGATCAAGGATGATCAGGCTGTAGTTGGTTTCCCGTGCCATCGCGACAGCGGTCTCACCGTCATAACAGCAGTCAACATCATAGCCTTCGTTCTCCAGGTTAAACTTGATCCCTTTCACAAGAGTCTGCTCATCGTCAACAATCAAAATGCGCATCATCTTACCTCGTTTCATCGCAACGGATCATTTCACGGATAGCGGCAAGTTTCTTCTCGCCGATTCCCGTGACATCCAAAAGGTCCTCTGCCTGCCTGAACATACCGGCTGACTCCCTGCGCTCAATAATCGCAGCACTGAGTGCAGGCCCGATTCCCGGCAGAAGTTCAAGTTCTTCTGCCGTAGCAGTGTTGATATTGATTCTGGCATCCTCCGTGGCAGCCGCACGATCTGTGCAGACCGTTATACCCTCCGCGGTGAATTGTCTTCCGACAGCCGGAAGGTACAGCATAAAAGCCGCCGCAAGAAGGATGCTTAGGAAAAGGGCTGTTTTTTTTATCACAATTTACGAACCTCAGCAGCAGATAATAACTGTGACGGATGTGAAATAACGGAAAGAAAGCGCCATGGAAAACCGGATGGAAACAAGAAAAAAACATTGCAATTCCGGAAGCTAAACTTTATAATAAACAGGTCTGTAAATTGCAGTCCAAACCGGTATGTTCCGCTGAATGCCGGGCCTGAGGCCGGAAGGAACGGCCGTATTTCTACTATATCACATTCAGGTGACAAACGGGAGTCTGAAAATGAAAAAAAATCGCTTTTTTCCGTTACTGCTGATATTCTGCCTGGTACTTTCTGCCTTTGCTCCGGCAGCTTCAGCAGATTCTGCCCCGGAACTGAATGGGAAAAACGTCGTCCTCGCAGACCTCAATACCGGAAGAGTGGTTTATTCCAAAAGCCCGGACACCGTTGTCGCACCTGCAAGCCTCACGAAGATTATGACGGTTCTGCTGGCGGTGGAATCGGTTGAACGCGGAGACCACAGCCTCGATGAGATCGTCACGGCACGGGACGATTGCCGTACCGGCCTTGATGAGGAGAGCAGCAGCGCCAACATTGTTCCGGGTGAGCAGATGACGTTTCGTGATCTGCTGTATTGCTCCATGATTCAGTCTGCCAGTGATGCCTGTAATGTGCTTGCTTCCCTGATAGGCGGCAGTATCACCGGCTTTGTTGATCTTATGAATGAGCGTGCGGAAGAACTTGGCTGTACCGTTACGTATTTTGAGGATCCGAATGGGCTTTCCAACAACAACCAGACAACAGCTTACGAGATGTTCCTGATTACACAGGAGGCCATACGGCATGACTATTTCATGGCAGTATGCAATATTGCCGATGTGACAATTCCCGCCACCAATGTAGGTCCTGAGCGTGAATACCACAACTCCAACTCGCTGATCAGCAGTCAGTCGGTTTATGGCGGAAACCGCTATCTTTATACGGGTGCGGCAGGTGTTAAAACAGGGTATACCAGGGCCGCAGGCTATTGCCTGATTTCTACTGCGGAACGGGAAGGGCTTCACTTCCTTGCTGTGGTAATGGGTTGTGACGGATGGCTGAATGCCCATATTGAAGACTATCTGAACTTTGAGGATTCCATAAAACTGTATGATTGGGCTTTCTCCAACTTTGTCTATCGAAATGTGATTGATACTGCGACGCCGGTCTATGAGCTTGACGTGCAGTTTGCTCAGGACGATGCCAAAGCAGTTCTGTATCCGCAGCAGAATCTCCGGGTTCTGGTACCCAGAGACACGACGGAAGAAGATGTTCAGCTGGACTTCAATATTTTCAGGCAGGATCTGGTAGCGCCTGTCAGATCCGGCGAGGTCTTTGGTGAAGCGGTTGTCAGCGTGAATGGTGAAGTGTTTGGCACGGTAAATCTGATTACACGCGATGAGGTGGAGCTCGCCAGATCCGAATACATGAAGAGACAGCTGAAGGACTTCTTCTCCAACCGCTGGGTGATCGGAATTACCGTAATGGTTTTACTGGTGATTGCTCTGTATACCGCTCTTCAGATTCGTTATCGAAAGGCCCGTGCTCAGTACCTGGAGGAACGTCGCCAGGCAGAACTTCGCCGGAGAAAGCGCCAGAAGGAACTTGAGGAAAAGCGGAGAGAAGGCTGGGACTTGTAAACAGGTTGCGAACATGTTAAAATAACCAGCCGGCATGATCAGAAGCTGGTATTGTGAATGCATAAAGCATAAAGATAACAGGAAAACCTTGGAGGAATAAAGGCAAATGACAGAAATTGACATTTTTTCCGGATTTCTTGGAGCAGGAAAGACGACGTTAATCAGAAAGCTCATTCAGGAGGCCTACTCAGGTGAAAAGCTTGTTCTGATTGAAAATGAATTTGGCGATATCGCCATTGATGGCGGCTTCCTTCAGGATGCCGGTATTGAGATTACGGAAATGAATTCCGGCTGTATCTGCTGCACATTGGTCGGTGATTTTACAAAAGCACTGAAGCAGGTGATTACTGACTATGCCCCTGACCGTATTCTGATTGAGCCGTCCGGCGTCGGGAAGCTCTCAGATGTTGCGAAAGCGGTGGAGCGCGTAGACGGAGCAAAAATCGGCGCGAAAATTACAGTTGTCGATGCCGGTAAAGCAAAGATGTACGCCAGAAATTTCGGAGAGTTCTTTTCTGACCAGGTTGAAAGTGCCGATCTCCTTGTCCTGAGCAGGACGGACACGGTGGGTGAAAAGAAGGTTCTGGAAGCGGTGGAGCTCCTGAAGACACTGAATCCGCAGGCCGGGCTGATTACAACCGGATGGTCCGAACTGAACGGGATGCAAATTCTTTCTGCCATGCGTGAAAACGGGCTGCGTGCTCAGATGGAGGAGCTTCGTCACGAACAGGAGCATCATCACCACCATGATGATGATGACGAGCACGAGCATCACCATCACCACCATGACGATGATGAAGAGGAGCACGAGCATCACCATCACCACCATGATGACGATGAAGACGAGCATGAGCATCATCACCACCATGATGACGATGAAGACGAGTACGAGCATCATCACCATCATGACGGCGATGAAGATGAACATGAGCATCACCATCATGACCATGACCACCATCACCACCATCACGCCGATGAGATTTTCGGAAGCTGGGGAATGGAGACGCCGCGGAAGTTCTCGGAAGCGGAACTGAGGGAGAAGCTTGGATCTCTGGACGATGAAGAGAAGTATGGCGCTGTGCTGAGAGCAAAGGGAATTGTTAATTCCAGCGATGGTGATTGGATTTACTTTGACTATGTCCCCGGCGAAATTGACATTCGGCGCGGGGCGGCTGCGGTTACCGGGCGCTTCTGTATCATCGGCGCCAGGATCAAAGAAGATGCGCTGAAGGAGCTGTTCAGCATTGGCTAAACGACAGGATATGCCGGTTTACCTGTTTACCGGCTTTCTTGAAGCAGGCAAAACCCGTTTCATTCAGGAAACACTGGAAGATCGGCGTTTTTGTAACGGTGAAAAGACACTTCTGTTGCTGTGCGAAGAAGGAGAAGAAGAGTACGAACCGGATGAGTTTGCAACGAAGTCGGTTTCCATCCGTATGATTGAAGACTCTTCCGAACTGACGCCGGAACATCTTTCTGCTCTGGCATCCGAGACAGATGCCGAGCGAGTTGTTATTGAATACAACGGCATGTGGATGCTGGATGTGCTCTATTCTGCGCTTCCGGAGTCCTGGATGGTTTACCAGGAGTTCATGTTTGCTGATTCGCATACGATTCTGCTGTATAACAGCAACATGCGGCAGCTGGTTTATGACAAATTGAAAAGCTGTGAGCTTGTGGTGTTCAACCGCTTTGATCCGGCTATGGATAAAATGGAGTTTCATAAGCTGGTCCGTGGTGCTTCGCGCAGGGCGGATATCGCTTATGAGTATCCGGACGGGAAAGTGGAGTATGACGATATAGCGGATCCGCTTCCGTTTGATCTGGAGGCACCGGTTGTTGAAATCGGTGATGATGACTATGCCACGTGGTATCGTGACATGTCTGAAGAACCGAAGAAGTACGAAGGGAAAAAGGTACGCTTTAAATGCAGGGCACTGGTACGTCAGAAGCTGCCTTCCGAGACATTTGTTGCCGGCCGCCATGTTATGACCTGCTGTGTGGAAGATATTCAGTTTGCCGGATTGGTGTGCCAGTGGAAAGATGCAAAAACGATTCGCGATGACAGCTGGATGATTCTGACAGCAGAGGTGCATTTTAAGTTCAACCGGGCGTATGGCAAGCGTGGTCCGGTCCTGACCTATCTTTCCTCTGTCCCGTGCGAAGCGCCGGAAAACCCGGTTGCAACGTTCTATTGAGTTCATGAAGGTGCGCTGCCTGGTCTTTGACCATGATGATACGACCGTAAACAGTACGGCAACCATTCACCATCCGTGCTTTGAAGCTTTTCTGAAGTGTTACTATCCGGACCGCAGTTGCAGTCTGGAGGAATACTTTGAAAAAAATTTCTCCCCGGGCTTTATTCCCATGTGCAGAGATGAATTCGGCATGGATGATGAGATGCTCTCCCTTGAAACCCGGTACTGGCGGGAATACGTGCGTGACCGGATTCCGGAGGCATACCCGGGAATCCGGGAAATCATGGAACGGCACAAGCGGCAGGGGGGCCTGATTGCAGTGATTTCCCACTCCTACCGGGAGAATATTCTGCGGGACTATGCAGCAAACGGGCTGCCGGAGCCGGATTTGATTTTTGGATGGGAAATGCCGCCGGAACAGAGAAAGCCTTCTGCCTGGCCTCTGCAGGAAGTGATGAAGCGTTTTGAACTGACGCCGGGGGAGATCCTCATGATCGACGACCTGAAACCCGGATATGATATGGCAGCTGCCTGCGGCGTTCCGTTCGCTGCTGCCGGCTGGGCAAATAACATCGCATCAATTGAATCTTTTATGCGTGAAAAATGCAGCCTGTATTTTAAGCAGGTATCAGAACTTGCAGAGTATCTGCTGGAAGACGGAGATCATTTATGACACCTGTACTTTATATGATCATACCCTGCTATAACGAAGAAGCTGTTTTGCCTGTTACGGCTCCGATGTTTCTGAAAAAACTTCAGGATCTGACTGCGGCCGGCAAAATCAGCGATGAGAGCAGGGTCCTTTTTGTCAATGACGGAAGCAGTGACAGCACATGGCAGATCATCTGTGATCTCGCAAAGCAGGATGAGCATTATGCAGGCATTTCACAGAGCCGCAACCGGGGGCATCAGAATGCTGTCTTCGCCGGTTTGATGGAGGCGAAGGATTACTGTGATATTACCATCTCCATTGACTGCGATGGGCAGGACGACATTAATGCCATGGACCGCATGGTTGATGCCTATCTGGACGGCTATGACGTTGTTTACGGCGTTCGTTCAAGCCGGGAAACGGACAGTTTCTTCAAACGCTTTACGGCTCAGAGTTTTTATAAGCTTCTTTCCGCCATGGGGGCGGAGGTTGTTTACAATCATGCTGACTATCGCCTGATGAGTGCCCGGGTGTTACGGGAGTTTGCAAACTTCCGGGAAGTGAATCTGTACCTGCGCGGGATGGTGCCGCTGGTTGGCTTCCCGAGCACAACAGTCAGCTACTCCCGCGCGGAGCGAATTGCCGGGGAAAGCCACTACCCGCTGAAAAAGATGCTGGGGCTGGCTGCGGATGGCATTACCAGTCTTTCCGTGAAGCCGCTGCGGCTGATTACCAGCTTTGGGGTGTTTGTGGCTATCGTCAGCTTTATCGGCTGCCTTTGGGCGCTGATTACGGCAGTCTGCGGCAGGGCGGTGCCGGGCTGGGCCAGTACAACCTGCATTGTATGCTTTGTCAGCGGCGTACAGCTCATCAGTCTCGGTATCATCGGAGAATACATCGGGAAAATATACATGGAGACCAAAGGCCGTCCCAGGTACATCATCAGCCAGAGAACGGACGGTTTCCCGAAACAGCGTAAAAAGGGGCTTGATTGAGTCCCTTTTTTCTGAAAAATGCCAAAAAGTGGGGGAAAACACCTTAATTTTCCGAAAGAAAAGCCTCATTTTTAGACCAAACTCTTGACGAAAACAGCAAATCGTTGTATGATGCCTTTCATGGAGTGTTTTCCATCATGTTTTGAATGGAGGAACGATTGAATGAGCGTTATCCCACAGGTAAAATGCCGCAGATGCGGGGAGAGCTTCTCTGCTTTGCGCAGCCGCTGCCCTAATTGCGGTACTCGCCGTGTGGCACAGAGCGGTCGCACTCCTTCTCCGACTTCCAGTCAGGTCAAGGGGACCGCAGCCTATGAGCGTGCAGAGACGAATACCCGCTGGCAGCTGATTTTTGGTCTGATTCTTGTTGTAGCCGTCATTCTTGCGGTGATTGTGATGGTTTCTACCAGCCTGAGCGGCCTGGATAACCAGAGCGGAAAGAGCAATAATACCGTCATTACGGCGCCGTCACCAACTCCGGTTGAAACGGCACCTACGGTGGAACCGCCTCCCACCCCGACACCGACTCCGACGCCCACCGTGGAAGGCATCACCATCCAGTGCTTCGGCACGGACGTAAAAGAAG
The DNA here is from genome assembly GCA_964495965.1 of uncultured Oscillospiraceae bacterium. Lineage (GTDB taxonomy): Bacteria > Bacillota > Clostridia > Oscillospirales > Oscillospiraceae > Limivicinus. The sequence continues at coordinate 41,443 of CAZBXX010000002.1, forward strand.
AGTTTACAATGCGCCTTTCCAGTGATCCGGTTGTCACACTTCAGGCCCGCGTTCTGCCGATGGAGATCTTTACAGCCGAGAATACCCATGTCACCTGGAAGAGCAGTGATGAATCGCTGTTCACGGTGACCCCGAGTGAGGATACCCTTTCCTGCAAGGTTGAGATGCTTCAGACGTCGACAACGCCGGGTACTCTGACAATAGCGTGCAATGGCTTTGAAGTCAAGCTGACGGTTCGGCTTGCTGCCTGATGAACGTTCAAGGCTTAAACAGAAACAGCAATTAACTTCGGCGGGAGCCTCCGATTTCGGCGGCTCCCGCTTTTTTTGGCTTCTTTCCTCTTGCTCTGCAGGAAGGAAACGGATATAATAGAGTATATTCAACACGAACGGGGTGAATGGAAACCGTGAAGGGAATCATTCTTGCAGGCGGTGCGGGGACACGCCTTTATCCGCTGACACTGGTTACGTCCAAGCAGCTGCTCCCGGTTTACGATAAGCCGATGATATATTATCCGCTTTCTACCCTGATGCTGGCAGGGATTCAGGATATTCTCGTCATTTCTACTCCGGAAGATACACCCCGGTTTCAGACTTTATTGGGTGACGGCAGTCATTTTGGAACCCGGCTGCAGTATGCTGTGCAGCCGAAGCCTGAGGGCCTGGCACAGGCGTTTCTGATAGGCAGAGGCTTTATCGGCAAGGATGCCTGTGCCATGATTCTCGGGGATAATATCTTTTATGGCGGCGGTCTCCGGGATACGCTGAAGGTGGCTGCTGCCAATGCCGAGAAGGGCTTTGCCAGTATTTTTGGCTATCATGTTGAAGATCCTGAACGCTTTGGCGTTATGGAATTTGATGAACAGCTGAACATCCTCTCCGTCGAAGAAAAGCCGGCACATCCCAAAAGCAACTACTGTATTACGGGACTTTATTTTTATCCGTCCGGGGTGGCAGAGGTCGCGGCGAACGTCCAGCCGTCGGCTCGTGGTGAGCTGGAAATCACTTCGCTGAACGAGCTTTATCTTCGGAAAGGGCTACTGAAGGGGCGCATTCTCGGCCGCGGCTACGCATGGCTGGACACCGGTACGGTAGATACCCTTGTTGAGGCGGGGACCTTTGTGCAGATGATTGAAAAGCGGCAGGGTGTCAAAATCTCCGCCCCGGAGGAAATTGCCTGGCGAAACGGCTGGATTACCCGCGAAACGCTTCTGGAAGCAGCGGAACTGTATGGCAAGTCTCCCTATGGGAAACACCTTCGGCGCGTAGCCGAGGGGCACAGGAGTTACTGGCGGGAGTGATATTTCAATGAAGAAAATGATTGTTTTCGGCGGAGGGACAGGCCTTTCCTGCCTGCTGTCCGGACTCAAACAGTTTCCTGTTGATGTGACAACGGTTATTACGGTCAGTGATAACGGCAGCAGTACCGGTGTTCTGAAAAAGGAACTGGATATCCCGGCGGTCGGTGATGTGGGCAAGGTGCTGATTTCCATGGCCAATGTGGATGAAGACTTTATCCGCCTGCTGCGCTACCGGTTTTCAAAAGACGGCAGCCTCCACAATCATCCGGTCCGCAATATTATGCTGGCAGCTCTCATTGACATCAAAGGCAGCCTCTCGGAAGCTACCGGCACCATGTGCCGTCTTCTGAATGTGAAAGGCACGGTGCTTCCCCTGACGGAGGAGAAGGTTGAGCTCATAGGGAAGAGCGGCAGAAAGGAATACTATGGTCAGGTTGCTGTCAGCCAGAACGCCAGACGGATTCGAAAACTGGACTATGACCACAGCATTCATATCAGCGAAAAGGTAATTGAGAAGATTGGCGAAGCGGATCTCATTGTTTTTTCACCTGGAAGCCTTTACACCAGTATTCTTCCTCATCTTCTGTCGGAGGATGTCCGCAGGGCGCTGAAGGAAGCGCATGCGCCAATCCTCTACGTCTGCAATATTGTCACACAGCCCGGCGAAACCGACGGCTTCAGCGTCGGCGATCATGTGAAGGTTCTGAACAGCTACCTGGATGATCGCAGAGTCGATGTGGTCCTTGCCAACAGTGCTATGCCAAGTGCCGAAACAGCTGACCACTATTTCAGAACCGAGGGCAAGGAACCGGTTCATCTTGACCGTCCGCAGCTGGAGGAGCAGGGAGTGGAGGTCATTGAGGACTCCCTGCTCAGCATGGAAAGCGGCGCCATCCGGCACAATGCCCTGAAAACCGCCTTTCAGATTTTTGCATATCTGATGAGGCAGGGGGAATAGCCTGATGCTGCTGCAGCTTGCGGCAGAGCTGGATGACGGAAGGCATACGACAGCACGACAAAACAGAACTTGCCTGGTCAGGCGTGATGTCTTCACGATTTGATAAAATGATACAGAAAGGAACCCGGCACTGCGGAGGCTTTCACCTCCGGTGCCGGGTTCCCTCGTGATGTTTTGTAAATCGATCAGGGATGCGGTCAGAATTCAGCCTGTGATGTCCGCTTCCTGGTGCGCAGGGCATGAGCGGCAATCAGCCCGGCGTCGATCGGTGCCAGTGCCATCAGCAGGTACATTGCTGCGTTGGGTTTTACCGGGCTTTCGCTGCTTTTGGGTACATCGGGATCGCTTCCGGCTTTGGGATCCGTACCGGTGCCGCCTTTGTTTTCCGCTGCTCCGGCAGGTCTGCGTGTCAGCGTATATCCGCAGACATCACAGACACCTGTCTGCGTGCCGTCTTCACTCTCATACCACACAAAGGAATGCAGATCTTCCTGAGCCCGGAAGCCGCCGGTTTCACTGTCATGCCAGTGGCTGCGGGCATCACTGCTCCAGGTCGTGGAAAAAACCGGGTCGGGAACCGTGGAAGGCATTTCGCCTGCGTCAGCAGGACTACCGGAGCCGTTTGCAGCGCTGGCATCTGCCGGGCTGACATCCTCTGCGGTTGCCTCTACGGGTCCGTTGGCCGCAGGTTCTGTACCATTCTCGCCGCTCGGTTGATCATTGGTTACGCTTTGAACTGTAGCTGCCTGACCGTCGGAATCTGTGCCTCCTGCTGTAACGGCAGGCTGTGAAGTGGTGGGGATCACGGTCAGCAGGGCACCCTGCGATTTCACGCTGTTTGCGTTGCCGGCGCCCACATAATTGCAGACAACTTTCCAGCCGTTCAGGTCATAAGGAATATGGTAGAGATTCATCTTGGAACTTCCGTTTCCGGTAGCGGATACTTCGGGATAGGTGAGATGAAGATCATCTACAGAAACAGCCTGTCTCCCGTCCGGACCTTCCAGGTACCATTCATACTTCAGGACGTAACTTGCAGATGCGGCAAAGCTGGCCCAGCCGCCTTCCTTCACCGTTTCGGCGGAAGGGTGTTTGATGATGGTAGGCGCCCAGACAGCAGCGGTGTATTCCCGTACCAGGGTAGCGGTCTTCCCGCCGTTTTCCACCTGAATGGTAACGGCACTGTTGTTAAGATAGGCGGCGACATCCGATGCGATCACATACCCGTTGTCGGCCTTGACGTGGATCTCAATTCTATAGGTCTCCGGCTGAAAAACGCCGCTCAGCGCCTTCCCCGAGGCATCAAACCAGCCCGCGCTGGTGACGGTAAGGCCGGGAGTGCTGGTAGCTGCGGTAATGCTTGCCGGGTCGACAAGAGCAACGGGCGTTGCAGAGATCGTCGTCAGAATCTTCTGGATCACGGTATCTGCGGCAGATGCCGGCTGCGAGAGCCGCACGGTAAAACTGAAGACCAGACAAAAAGCAAACAGAAACGACAGAAACCGTTTGATTACAACACGCATAGACTCATCCTCTCTGGTAACGTCGGGACTTATAGTGGTGTCATCCCATCAGGGACACAATATCTTGTCATTTTCACATTATAATCTCAACGAAGCGAATGGTCAAGATAATTTGAGTATTTTAAAAGAAAAACCACCGTCCCGATAAGCGCTCCGGAACGGTGGATGAGAAGTTAATTCAGAAGATAGAATCAGACGATGTCTTCATATACCCTGTTTGGCGGTGAGAGCAGCATGTCGGGGTGCGCGAACATGTAGCGGTATGCCTGCAGGAACTGGGACCAGTAATGACCGTCCACAATGCCTTCATCGGTCACAAACTTGCAGTCAATATATTTGTGATCAACGACTTCACCACGCCGGTTAATCTCATAGGCATGACGTTTGGCTCCGAAAGCAATGAAGGCGGGCAGAGTACCAAAGTTGTATATATGGTGGTACACCGGCCCGACACGCAGGGAGCCCATGTCGGTGATGATCATGGAGCCGTGGAAGGGACTCACGTCCAGCATCCACTGAGGAATCCAGCCGAAATAATCCATCACGCGCAGGATCCAGATAAAGAAGCGCAGGAGAAAGCGGGGAAGTCTTGCTGCAAAATCGGCAAAATCCTCGGTGCCGTTGCCGTCATCTGAAGACTTCACCTCGTCTATTTTTTCGTTCATCTTGCGGTATACATCCAGGATCGTGTCAGTGGGCTCAAATACCACTTTGATGGTGGTTTCTGTTGCGTTGAGCGAGAGCGCCCGTTTCACCGTCATGATCACTTCAATGTTATTACGGGCATAAATACGCCGCCCGACCACAAATCGATTCAGCCCGGGCATGCGTGAAAGGCCGCGAACATAGGCGGCAATGAGAAAATGAAGAATGCCGATTCCCTTATAGCCTTCAACCCGCAGTTTTCGAAGCATCCGGTCCAGTTCGGTAACCTCAAAACTTTCCTCATAGTGAATCAGGCGGTCGTTTCGCTGCGGCATAATAAAGGGAATAAACTTTGCAAAGCCCGGAAGAGAACGGAGCAGGCGGCCCTCTTTCCGGTCGCCCAAACGTCTGCGTGATGAAGTACTGCGTGGCATAAATAAACCTCCAGTCCCATGGACAGATTTAATAATTCAAAACAATGAAATGATGATATGTTACAATAGGAAAAGATGATCTGCGGATTGTTCTATCGGCATCTGCGTAGCTGCCGGATGTCCGTGCCGTAAAAAGGCAGCTCCAGGAATTCACCGTGAATACGGGAACAGATTTGGGGCGTATACCGCCGCTCAAGTTCTTCATTACTGCAGTTTGTGCTGATGACCGTGTGCAGCCCGGCGTTCAGCCGGCTGTTCAGAAGCGTGTAAAGAGCGCTGAGGGCCATGGGAGTCACCATTTCGGTCCCGAGATCATCGAGTATCAGCAGGTCGCAGGAGAGCATACGGCTGACACGGAGCGAAGCAGCTTCAGCGTCTTCCGGAGAGCGGGGGAACTTCTGGCGTTCAAAGGCTTCCAGTGCGGAAACAGAACTGTCGTAACAGACCGAATAACCCTTTTCCGCTACGACTCTTGCAATACAGGCTGAGAGATAGGTTTTGCCCAGACCGGTCCCGCCGCGGAGGAGAAGATTGGAAGAAACAGAAGGGAAGGAATCGGCAAACCGGCGGCACGCGTCATAGACAATCATCATGGCCTGCCGGGGGCTGACTCCGCTCTCGGCTTCGGGGCGGTCGGAATAGAGCATCAGGTTAAAACGGTCAAAAGATTCATCCCCGTTTCGCAGCAGAGCGGAAAGATCCTTGGTCAGCTCATGGTTATAGCGCCGTTTCATGCAGCTGCAGAGCCTTCCCTTGACCATCCCGGTGTCGCAGCACTGCGGACAGCTGTATATTTCATCCAGATATTCAAGCGGATAGCCGTATTCTGTCAGCAGTTCAGCCCTGCGCACCTGCAGATCCAGATTGGCAGCCTTCAAAGCCTCAAGCCGGAATGAAAGATCCGGTTGCCTCGAAAGCGTCAGCCTTGCCAGTTCTGACATCTGGCTGCGAAGCCGGTTGTCAATCTGCTGAATCTCCGGGATCCTCCGGTAGACCTCATCTGTCCGCCTGAGCTGTTCGGCCTGATTGGCCTCCCGCTCCTGTTCCAGCGCATCCCGGGCGAGGGCAAGCAGTTTTCCGTCATACGCCATTGGATTACTCCTTCCTGCCGAGATTCATGGTCTGCTGAATGGCTTCCAGAAGGCCCGTGTTGATCCCTCCGGAACCGGAGACAGCTTTGCCCTGACCGGTTGACCGTGGAGGCCGGTCTTTTTCCCGGATTTCCTGAAGGGTGTGAAGCCCGTGCTGGTGCCAGTTCTGAAGAATTCCGTTCATATAACCTGGCTTGAACTTCCGGTTTCTGGTTACGGTAATATCGTATGCCAGAGCAATCGACTCCGCAGGGAATCCCCAGTCCAGCCATTGTGAAATCAACGCCTGTTCGGTCTCGGTAAAATCCCGGTCCTGAATCTGCATGGCCTCTTTCAGCGCTCCGTCCAGGCTTTGGCGATCCCGCACTTTCTGGATATAGCGTTCGGCGGCATCGAAATCCCGGATTTCCTGCTCGGCCCATTTTCTGGCTTCCCGTTCAAAGGCGCCGACCGTTGGCCGTCTGCGCTCCTGATAACGCCGCCGGTAATCGTCGGCAACAAAATGCATCAGTTCCATCATCACTTCCGCCGGAAGGCTGAAATGGTCATAAATACCAAGCATTTTGACGAGATCCGGCGAACTCAGCGGGCGGCCGAGAAGCAGCTTTGCTTCATTCAGAATTGCGGCAAACTCTTCATCTGCATCTGCCCGGTTGCTGACATCCCTGGTGGAATAGGCGGGAGGATCTTCTGCGGGTGAAACGTGCGTGTCCGGCGGCAGGGACTTGCCTGCCTTTGTGTTCCCTTCGGCAGAAACGGAAGAGGATCCGGAATGTTCTGCCGGAGACAGAAGCCCTTTCATCTCAAGCCGCTCACAGGCATAACGAAAACGCTCCTCGGGCATGACAAGCTCCGTTCTCGCGCGTTCAGGCTCGTAAAAACCGTGTCTGCAAAAAAACAGGTACAGCAGCGCGGCATCGCCGTCACGCAAAGAAATCAGAAGATCCGCAGCCTGGGGACTAACAATGTTTTCCGGTTTACTCTTGACCATATCAGGACCCGCACCCGTTAAAATTAACAATTTATTATGAAACGGTGTTCATTATATCATTAAAATGAGCTTGTCGCAATAGGGAAGTCTGTGCTATAATAAACCGCTTTACGATCTTTCTGAAAAACGCAGGAGTACTGCCATGATGGAACTTCTCTCTCCGGCAGGTTCACCGGAAGCTGTCATTGCCGCCGTACAGAACGGGGCTGACGCGGTGTATCTTGGCTTTGGGGATTTTAATGCGCGGCGGAGCGCACATAATTTTACACCGGAAGAATTTGAAAAGGCAGTTCGCTACTGCCGGCTTCGTAACTGCAAGGTTTATGTTACGCTGAATACCCTTGTCAATGACAGAGAAATCGGGGCGGCAGTCAACGCGGCCCGCCTTGCCTCGGAAACCGGGGCGGACGCCATCCTGGTGCAGGATCTGGGGCTGGCAAAGGTTCTGCGCCGTGCGGTTCCGGATATTCCCTTACATGCCAGTACACAGATGAGTATTCACAATCTCGCCGGGGCTGAAGCTGCGGCGCAGCTTGGCATGACCCGCGTCGTTCTTGCACGGGAACTGAGCCTGGAGGAAATCCGTTTTATCAGCAGGCATGCATCTGTGGAAACAGAAGTTTTTGTACACGGCGCCCTCTGCTTCTGCCACTCAGGACAGTGCTATCTTTCGGCAATGATCGGCCGGCGCAGCGGAAACCGGGGAATGTGCGCGCAGCCATGCAGAATGCAGTATTCGCTCGGCGGCAGAATGGATGACTATCCGCTCTCGCTTAAGGACAACTGCCTGGCTGACCGGCTTCAGGCACTTGAAGATGCGGGTGTTGCCTGTGTAAAGATTGAAGGCAGAATGAAGCGGCCGGAATATACAGGCATTGTAACAGGCGTTTATTCCAAGCTTCTCCGGGAAAAGCGCAGTCCGCTTCCGGAGGAGATGTCACTGCTGTCAAAAACCTTCTCCAGAAACGGCTTTACCCAGGGCTATCTCGACGGCACAAAGACCGACATGTTTGGCGTTCGCGGTGAACAGGACGACGATCTGGACACCCTCTATGCGGAAGCAAGGAAAGCCTACAGTGACGGTGAAGTTCGCCGTGTCCCGGTTCACTTCTATACGCTGGTCGAAAAGGGCGAGCGGGCCAGAGCGATTGCCTTCGATGATGACGGAAACCGTGCAACGGCTTTTGGCCCTGTTCCGGAGCGCGCCAAGCGGCAGGGGGTTACGGCAAACTACATTGTTGAGCAGATGTACAAGACTGGCGGCACACCATTTACTGTGGTGGAAAACCAGGCAAAGGCGGATGACGGACTATTCCTTCCGGCGGCTGAGATTAACGAACTGCGCCGCAAACTGGTTTCCGAGCTTTCGGAAAAGAGGATGACGCCGCCTGCGCGCCGTAGTTTCTCACTGGCCCAGGTACCTGAAAACCGTACTGTACAGGCGCAGCCGAAGGCCATCTTCCAGATTACGACAGCGGAGCAGTTGGCTCCCGAGCTGGCAGATCTGAAGCCGGATTATCTTTATGCACCGGTGCTGCTGATGGCGGACGGCTTTGACCGTGTTCTTCCTTTCCTGAATGCGGGCACCACGCCGGTTGCGGTGCTTCCTCGGGTCATCACAGATGACGAAACGGAAGAAGTTTTCCTTGCGCTGGAAAGGCTGCGCAGCTGTGGCGTCGGGGAAGCGCTGGTAGGAAATATCGGGCATGTTGCCCTTGTCCGGCAGGCGGGCATGACGGTTCGGGGAGATTTCGGGCTGAATGCCTTCAATTCGCATACCTTGGACGTTCTCCGGGCTGCGGGTTTTGTATCCGCTACGGCATCGTTTGAATTGCGTGCTTCTCAGATTCGCGATATGCAGAAGCCCCTGAATACGGAGGTGATCATTTACGGGAGGCTTCCTGTAATGGTATCGGATCAGTGCATTATCCGCCAGAGTTCCGGTAAATGCAACTGTCAGATCCCAGGGCAGCTGGCTGACCGTACGGGTTCGGTTTTCCCTGTTATGAAGGAATACGGCTGCAGAAATGTCATCTATAACGCGCACAAGCTCTTTATGGCGGACAAGCGGGATGAACTGCTTTCCGCCGGCCTGTGGGGGCTGCGCCTTCTCTTTACCACTGAGAGCGCGCGGGAATGTGTTGAAGTTGCCAGGGCATACCTCGGCCAGACGGACTACCGACCCAATATGATTACACGGGGGTTGTATTACCGTGGTGTGGAATAATACGGAAAACAGTATCGTGCTGGCATCCGCTTCACCCCGCAGGCTTGCGCTGATGCAGACGCTTGGGTTTGAGAATCTGACAGTCTGTCCGGCAATCGGTGAGGAGCACCCGCCTGCCGGCGCTTCTCCGGAGGCTACGGTTACCGCAATTTCGCAGGCCAAAGCCAGGGAGGTTGCTGCAAAGTTCTCAGAGGATGCGCTGATTGTGGCGGCAGATACCATTGTCTGGCTGGATGGGAGAATTCTCGGCAAGCCCCGCAGCGGGGAAGAGGCCGGTGAGATGCTGCAGCTTCTTTCAGGCCGCAGCCATGAAGTTTACACAGGTATTACCATTTTGCAGGGGAATGACTGCCAGTCGAAGACGGAATGCAGCAGGGTGACGTTTCGCGACCTTACATCGGATGAAATTCAGCGCTATGTCCGGACCGGCGAGCCAATGGATAAGGCCGGCGCATATGCCGTCCAGGGGAAAGGCGCGCTGTTCGTGAGCAGAATTGAAGGAGATTTCTTTAATGTGATGGGGTTGCCGCTCTGTCTGCTCGGTGAAATGCTGAAGGCGAAAGGGGTGCCGGTTCTTTGAAGAATTATCTCAGAAAATACGGCCTCCGGGTTGGCATTATTCTTGCCGCGGCCGTTTTGCTGATCGGTCTCAGCGCCGCTGCCCGCGGCGGAAGGATCAGCTTCGTGCAAAATGCCAGAGGTGTTCTTTCCGCACCGCTGCAGAAGGTTCTGAGTTCAGCGGCCAACTGGTTTGACTCCATCTACGGCTATCTCTATGAATATGATTCCCTGATGGCAGAAAACGAGTCCCTGCGGTCACAGCTTGCCGATGCGCAGCAGTCCGCAAGAGACGGAATTGAAGCCTCGGAAGAGAATGTGCGTCTTCGTGAACTGTTAAACCTGCGCGATAAGCATACGGATTATGTGCTGGAATCCAGCAAAGTGGTTCTCTGGTCATCCTCCAACTGGTCTTCTTCTTTTACGATCAGCAAGGGTGCCCGCAGCGGAATTGAGTATGGAGATCCCGTTATTACAGAGTATGGCGCCTTGGTCGGTCAGATTACGGAACTGGGAGAAACCTGGGCAACGGTCAGCACCCTGATTGACGTGGATATGAGTGTTGGCGGCACCATCGTGACGACCGGCAGTTCCGGGATGGTAGTCGGGGAATACTCGCTGATGAAGCAGAAGCAGGCGAAGCTGACATTTCTGGCGGACGGCGCGCAGATTTTTGTCGGAGATGAAGTTCTCACTTCCGGCTCCGGCGGAGCCTTCCCGGCCGGTCTTGTCATTGGCACCATTACCAATGTGCAGACGGAAGCCGGCGGACAGATTGAGTATGGGATTGTGGAACCTCAGGCCAACATCGACTCTTTGGTGCAGGTTTTTATCATTAAGGATTTTGATGTGGTGGAGTAAGCTTTGAAAACGGTAATTCCAAAGGATTTCCTGGACAGAATCAACTTTGGCAAGGTTGCCCGCTATGCGGTTTATCTGCTCCTCTGCCTGATTCTTCAGAATATCATTTTTACCAAGTTGCGGCTGCTGGATGTCTGCCCGCTGGTTCTGCCGGCAGTTGCCGTCGCCATGGGCATGTTTGAGGGCCCTGTCTGGGGGGCGCTTTTCAGCCTCCTGCTGGGTATCTTCGCAGACATGGCTTTTATCGAAAACACGGTGTTTTTTACGCTGGTATTCCCGTGCATCAGTTTTGCGGCTGCATTCGTTTCGAACTTTTTTATTAACCGCCGGTTCTTTGCCTATATGGGCGCTGCCACAATCGGCCTGCTTGTCACGGCCGGCCTTCAGCTTCTGAAAACTGCGGCTTCGGACAGTTTTTCCACGATCATGCTGACCACTGCTCTTCTGCAGACTCTCTGGTCACTTCCATTTGCAGCACTGGTTTATTTCCCGCCTGCGCAGCTGAGCCGCGTTGAGTAACGGAAGGAGTCTCTTTTGAATCATCTCGTAAAACCCGGCAGGGTTGCCTTCATGGTATTCCTTGTCATCCTGATTCTGATTGTCTATATGACCTTTCTGTATCGCCTTCAGATCATCGAAGGTGAAAAATACTATAACCAGAGTAATGAAATTACCAATTCCGAGCGCACGGTTACGGCAGCGCGCGGAAACATTCTGGACCGCTACGGGCGCGTTCTTGTCAGCAACAAAGAGTGTTACAATCTGAAGGTAGACAACGTGAAGCTCTTTGCCAACGAGGACCCGAATTCGGTTATTTTAGAGCTGGTTCGTATGGTGGAAGGCTTCGGAGACCATTATACGGATGACCTGCCGATCAGCCGTACGCCGCCTTTCACCTATGATGAAAATATGACGGCAATTCAGCGCACGATGCTGAATGCGTATTTTGTCCGGCAGAAACCGGACGGCCTGCCGGAAAATCCCACTGCGGTGGAGCTCCTTAGCTTCATGCGTACACGCTATGGCATTGACAACAGCTATTCCAGTGAGGAGATGCGTATTATTGCCGGCGTCCGCTACTCGATCAACGTCCGTTATGCCGTTAACACAGCGGAATATCTCTTCGTTGAGGATGCCAGCATGGAACTCATTTCTTCCATTATGGAGAACAAACTCGTCGGCATCGAGGTTCAGCGTGCCTATATCCGGGACTACAGTACGGAGTATGCGGCGCATATTCTGGGATACACCGGCCTTATGACGCAGGAAGAATATGAGCGCTATTCGCTTCTGAACTACGCAAACGACGCCATGGTCGGCAAGGATGGGGTTGAATATGCGTTTGAAGAGTATTTACACGGCCATGACGGGAAAGTAATCGAAACGCAGAATAATGCCGGGACAATTCTGAGCACCGTATATACGGAGGAACCGACGCCCGGGGACCATATCTACCTGACCATCGACAAGGTCCTTCAGGAACAGACCGAACGTATCCTCGCCAACAGCGTGAATACCATGATTCTCAACCGTGCACAGGAGCGGGCAGAGGGAATAGAACGCGGGGATTATGACCCTGAAATGAAGGATGAGATTACCGGCGCCGCTGCGGTGGTGGTGAAGGTCGACACCGGCGAACCTCTTGCCATGGCCAGCTGGCCGACTTATGATGTTTCCACCATTATTGAAAAGTATCAGGAACTGATGGAAACACCCAACGCGCCGCTCTTTAACCGTGCGCTGATGGGCGCCTATGCACCGGGTTCTGCCTTCAAGCCCTGTGTGGCAACGGCGGTGCTGACCGAAGGCCAGATCAACACCGAGTACAAGATCAAGTGTGAAGGCGTGTTTACCAAGTATGCGGCTGAAGGCTATGCACCGGAATGCTGGATCTGGAACAGCGTTAAGGGGCAGCACTACACACACCCGGAAGAGAATGTAACCACCGCGCTGCGGGATTCCTGCAATTACTTCTTCTATTCTGTGGGCCATGACCTCGGCATCGATAAAATGGGTGAATACGCCCATGCATATGGCCTTGGGGTTCATACCGGGATCGAGCTGGTGGAAACCACCGGTAATATGTCAAATGAGGCTAATCATGCCGACTACACCGGCACTGTATGGCGCATCGGTGACACGATGCAGGCGGCAATCGGACAGTCGGACAGCATCTTCACGCCCCTGCAGCTGGCGGAATACTGCGCAACGGTTGCAAACTCCGGCCACCGCTATTCTGCCTCTATTCTGAAAACGGTACGCAATTACGACTACAGCAAAAAAATATATGAGAGAGAGCCGGAAGTTCTGAATACCATTCGTTCAGCAGAATACAACTGGGTGGCTATTCATGAGGGCATGTACATGGTGCTGAACGACTGGATCAACGAACAGAACGCGGAAGTTTGGACAGCATGCTCCTGGATCTGTGCCGGTAAGACCGGGACAGCGCAGAAAGGCGAAAAGATTACCAACGACGGTATTTTTATCTGTTATGGTCCCTACAGTGATCCTGAAGTGGCCATTGCCGTTGTGGTGGAGCGCGGCGGTTCCGGTG
>CAZBXX010000003.1:0-43455 GCA_964495965.1 uncultured Oscillospiraceae bacterium
CAGATTGGCGTTTTTAGTTGAGCTCGAAATGGTCATTTCTGCCGGGCGCTAACAAAAATCATTAAATACTATGTTATTATGTTTGATAAATGAGGCCCGATATAACCCATTCCAAGCAACATCTGCAACAAAAATCAGGTCTTTTAAATTTTCGGGAAATGAAAGAATTCTATAATAAATATTAGAATTTGTGCGAGTGTTTGTAGAATACTGAGTATCATATGGTTTTTCCCCTGTTTCTAAGTTGAAGAAGGATGCTTTAATTATATCAAGAGAATGCTGTTCAGCTAGAGAATAGAGCACACCTAGGGCATCCGGAGTATAGTAATCGTCAGCATCCAGAAATGCAAAAAAAGTCCCTTTTGCGATAGCCATACCATTGTTTCTGGCAACGCCTGCAAATTGATTCTTTTGTGTTAAAACACGAAAACGCCTGTCTTTTGCCTCATATTCCCGAAGAATATTCAGAGAAGAGTCTGTAGATCCATCGTCCACACAAATGATTTCGATCTCTGTCAGTGTCTGGTTGATTACGCTGTCCAGACACTCACGCAAATACTTTTCCGCATTGTAAACCGGGATAATAACAGAAACCAAAGGCGTCTCACTCATTACATTCTACCTACCTTAACCTGTTATTCTTTTATATTATCTCCGCAATCAGAAGGGTCTCACCTGTTGCATTACCAAAAGTCGGTTTGTGAATATGAAGACTGTAACCCAGATTCCAGTTCTCAATCATAGGTTTTAATTCAAAGAAGTCGTGAGCGTTATGATAGATGCTTAAAAGGAGGATCGGCCGCTGCTCGCAGATCGTTTTTTTTGCGCCTTCCAGGAAATACGGTTCTGCGCCTTCGATATCCACTTTGATCAGCCCGATCTCCATCGGATGTTCCTCAACAAACGTATCCAGCGTGGTCAGGGGGACTTCAATCTCCTCTTCATACGGTATACCCCCGCGAACTACTGTGCCCGAGCAGGAACCGCCTGTATGAAACACGGTTGTTCCGACGTGATCCCCTAAAGCAAATGGAACGGGAACAACATTTGTGAGCCCGTTCAGTTCAAGTGTTTCCTGTAAAACCTTGTAGTTTCCCGGATCGGCTTCAAATGTATATATAACCTGCGGATCGAGTTCTTCCAGTATCAGGGCGGAATCGCCAATATATCCGCCAACATCCAGAACTGCTTTCCCCTTTACGCGTTCGTCTGTTTTCAGTTCATCGATCCCGTAACGGAAATAGAATACGCTCGGCTCAAAATGATTCACCGGGAGCAGGTAATTCCTGTAAGCATACAAATCTTCTGATACTTTGAAAATCTCCCGCTGAAAGTTTTCGTTCAGCAGGCGCATTTCTTCCTGCTCTTCGCGGGTGAACAGGTCTAATTCTTTGCTGTCCGTGCTGAGAAACTGCTTCTGACGGGCGAGAATACGCGTCAGGATTCTTATGCTTTCCGCATCCAGCCCGTCAATCAGGCGTAGAAACTTCTCTTTAAAGTCAGGACTCTCGGTAACGGCTCCCCAGTTTGCTTTAACTACACTGCGCTCAAATTCATTATGCCAGTATACGGGCTTTCCCGGTAAAGCCTTATAAATTCGGTCTCCGATTGCGGCAACGCTGTCTATCTTCTTGTTGGCTGCCTCATTTAAGCCGGACAATTTGCCCAGATGTACGTTGTTTTCTTCTCTGATTTGAGAGGTCACTTTTTTCAGAGATATATTTTCTTCCCGGATTCCGGAAATCTCGGTGAGCAGAACAGCGGATTTTTCCTGTAGCTCCGCACTCTCTTTGTGAATGCCGGAAATCTCGGAAAATACTGTTTCCGTATTTTTCCGCAGTTCCGCATTCTCTTTATGAATGCCGGAGATCTCGGAAAACAATGTTTCCGTCTTTTTCTGCAGTTCCGCATTCTCTTTATGAATGCCGGAGATCTCGAAAAACAATGCTTCTGTCTTTTTTTGCAACTCCGCATTCTCTTCATGCGCCCGGTTTAGTTCACACTGTATTGCGGTATTGTAATCGTTAATTTGAGTAAGTTGCTGCTTCAGTTCCTCCATCTCCCGCATAAAGCTTTTGGTCGGGGGCGGAAGAATGCGCTTCAGGATGTTTTTGATAAATTGCCAGATGGACATATTATGGTCTCCTAAAGTCTTTTTCTCAGTTTATGATAGATCTTCGTGGTCTTGGCAGTTTCAAGCATATCGCCGGAAATGTGAAACCGGTGCAGCAGCATCGCAATCCGGTGCTTTTTTTCCGCTGCCGCTGCCAGATCCGGGCAGCGGCTTTGCATGGCCACGTACATTCGCTCCGCAGATGCCGCGCCATGCTTTCTGTCCGGGTCCTTCAGCAGGCCCGCCACATAGTAGCTGAGAAGCAGCGTGGACATTTTGGCAAGAAAGTAGTCTCTTTTACCCTGCGTCATTGCGGCAGCGTGCGCCTGGTAGAAGTCGCAGAGCTTCCAGAGTACGGTTTCGATCTGGTCCAGGTTCCGGACCTGATTCAGGCCGGAAATGCTCTGTTCTGCGTTCCCCACCTGATACTGATAGCAGAAAATGCCGGTCGGATAAACGGACGCAGCATAGAAAAACGGCAGCGTAGCATACTCCTGGTCTTCATAAAAGATCTTTTCACTCAGCCGAATGCCTGTACCACGGTAGAATTCCGCCCGGTAGAGAATCCCGTGATAATAACAGCAGGTACGGGCCGTTCGCGGGAAGGTCATAAATTCCTCAATGCTGTACTGCCGGTTCAGAGGGATGTCTTCCGTCACAAACGGGTGCCGTTTCCCGCTGCGCATATCGACCGTGTGATAATTGCAGAGAACGATGTCCGAATTGGTCTGTCCAAGGAGACGGAACAGTTGCGGCAGGTTTTCCGTCAGAACCCAGTCATCAGCGTCTACTGCCTGAAAGTATTTGCCCCGGGCAAGCACAACCGCTGTGTTGATGACGGAGCCGTGCCCGCCATTTTCCTTGTCGATGACCCGAAAAAGCTCCGGATACCGCTCTTGGTATGCGTGTGCGATGGCAGAGGTGGCATCCGTGGAGCCGTCATTGACCACCAGCACTTCAAGCTTGCCCTGCGCATCTGTGCAGAAGAAGGAATCCAGACAGCGGCGCAGAGTCCCTGCAGCATTATAGGCAGGGACGGCAATGGTTAACAAGATGTTACTGTCCATCAGCTTCCACCTTCATAAGAAGAAAACAGGCCCCGCATATACGGTCTGCCGCAGTCACATCTGCGGCGGCTTTGAGCATTGCAAAACCGTTTACAGTGTACTTTTGCAATATTAACACAGATGTTAGAATTAAACAAGTTTTCCCGGTATTCCGGCCGTTTTTCTGGCCTGCTGCTCTCAGTCCGGCTGACGCTGCCCGCACAGGATCTTCCACGCCCGCCGGGCGTAGTTGCATGCAACGCCCAGCATCTCTTTGAGCATGGCGTCCTTCATCAGGTACAGGGCGCCCGCGTACACGGCCACGCCGGACAGAACCTGCAGGGCAAGCTTCAGGATGGCGCTGCCCATGGGAATACGCCCGACGGCCATCACCAGCGCGCACATTACGGCGCCAGCCGCAAAACGCTTCCGGAAGCTGCGCCAGAGGTCTCCCCATGTCAGGTAGCCGCGGCAGCCCCGCACGTACAGCCAGGTGGTGACGCCCTCGGCAACGATGGTGGCGACCACGGCGCCTTCGGCGCCCCAGCGGGGAATCAGCAGAACATTCAGCAGGGTGTTGACGGCGGCGTCCACGATCACGTAGCGCGCGCTCTGGGCGCGGTTGCCGCTGGGGTTATAGTACAGGCCGCCGAGACAGTAGCTGATGCTGACGATGATGGTGATGGGGCACATCATGTAGAGCAGGGTTTCAACCGGCTCCCAGCCCGGGCCCCAGAAGACGGGCACAAAGACGTGTGCAATACCGGCCACGCCGAATACGCAGCCCAGCCCCAGCAGGAAGGAAAAGTCCATCGCGCGGCCGATGCGCCGCCGGATTTCCTCCGTCTTCCCCCGGGCAAAGAGCCAGGAGACCCGGGGCTGCATCACCGTGAACATGGAGGTGATGACCAGAGAGTTCACGATGCCCATGAGCTTGTTGGCGTGGGCGTAATAACCGCTGAGACTGTAATTGTGCACCATCAGCCCCAGCAGGAAGCGGTCCAGCACGGCGCTGATGGTGTTGGCGATGGAGGGAATGAAGTATACCAGCGTCCCGCGAAAGTGCGCCCGCAAGCGCAGCGCGCGGAAGTCCACCTTTACCAGCATCTTCGGCAGGAAGGTCCACATGGTAAGGTTCCCGAGCATGCTGGTGAATGACGAGAGAAAGATGGACAGCGTCAGGTCCGCCCTGCTCTTTACCAGCGTCAGCAGCAGCACGATGCCCAGAATCTTGAAAAAGGCGTTCCGCGCGACGGTGTAGCCGACCTTCTCGTAGGCGGTGAAGTACCAGCTGATGTTGAACATGGTGCTGAAGAGACTGGGGATCAGCGCCAGGAAATAGACGCGGTACTCCTGCCAGAAATAACACAGCACCAGCCAGCCGGCAAGGCACACCGATGAGGTGAGCACCGTCATCAGCTCGATCTCCCAGAAGAGTTTGCTGGCCTTCTCAGGGTTGTCCCGGTGGCGGGCAATCTCCCGCATGCCGTACTGCGAGGTGCCCAGCGCGGCAAACAGCGTGAAGAAGCTCATCACCGAGGCGGTGTAGCTGGTGATGCCCGCGCCGTCGCTGCCCAGCACGCGCGCGATGTACGGAGTGGTGATGAAAGGCGTGATGAGCACCAGCACCTCATACAGCGCACGGAATATGAAGTTTTTGCGGATGCTAGGCTGGCTCAAGGTTTGCTCCTTTAACGGTGTGTTCCGTTGCGTGATGATGATCTCCGCACGCAGGGCCGGGTAGGGGATGATCTCCGGCGTACAGGCGCCCGCCGCATGTCGATTGAGGGGCAAGACAGTGCTTCCGTCTGCAGATTCAGCCTGAATTATACCATTCCGCGGCCACGGATACAAGGCTTTGCTTGCGCTTTCCTTTACGGGATGCTATAATGCCTTGATAAACCGGATGGCGCTGAACTGAAAGGGTGTCCGCAATGCCCGGAATAAAAGAATTTGTAAAAAAGCAATTGATCTCATACCGCTCCAGAACATTATTCTCATGGAGAGCCGGCCGGAGATCCTGAAGCTACTGGGCTTTCCGCGAAATGATGATCTGTTAAAAGAACGGTAAGACCTGCATAGTCGCTTCGGCTAAATCCGGACAAACACACTGGAACAGGAGAAGAATATGGCAATATGAAAAGGCCTTTGTCTCTGAATGAAATTCAAAATTACCTGTTTGACATCCTGAAGTATATACGGGATGTCTGCGACCAGAACGGTTTGCGGTATTATCTTGCCTACGGTACATTAATCGGGGCTGTCCGGCATCAGGGCTTTGTCCCGTGGGACGATGATGCGGACATTCATATGCCCCGGCCGGACTATATGAAGTTTGTGGAGATTGTGAAGAGAGATCCACATCCGTATTACAGGCTGGTTTCCTTGGAAACTTCCGACAAATACGCGTATTTATGGGCAAAAGTAATCGATAAACGTACGAGACTGGTCCAGGATAGCCCTTGGATACAAAAAGAAGACCTCGGCTTTTTTGTTGACATTTTCGTTCTGGACGGTGCCGGAAAAACCCTTAAAGAAGCAGAAGCAACGTATGAAAAGGCTTTTGACATCTTCAAGCAGTATAGAAGATCCGTAAAAAAGATGTTCAACAAGAGGGAAAGCAGGAGCTTGACTTTTGCAAGGTGGATCTATCATATCCCGCAAAGACTTTTGGGTAACCGGTACTGGATGGAGCGGCATGAGAAATTCTGTCTCCAAAAAGCTTATGACGACTGCGAATATGTTGGCGCACTGGGTGCGGGTACGAAAAAACCATCACGCAATGTGTGGAAAAAAGACTGCTTTGGCGGAGGCACAAACGTTGTGTTCTGCGGGGATCTCTTCCGGGCACCTGAAAACTGGGATGAAGTTCTGCGGTCCGAGTATGGAGATTATATGATGCTGCCGCCCGTGGAGCAGAGACAATCAAACCATAATTTTCTTTTGTGTGAAGTGCAGGAAGACGTATGAGGATCGAAAAGGCAGAATTGAAGGTGTTCTGGACCAAGTAGTATCGTGCAGAGCTGTTTTCTGCGGTCAGATACCCAGTAGGGAAGCTTTACGAGGATGCTTCCATCGCTCACCATTTGCTGGGGAAATGCCGAAGCATGGCCCTTATCATTGACAGACGTTAATTATACATTGCGCAAGGCATTCATCAAAAGTATATACCAAAAATGAAGTGTTTTTGACGGTGGTTGGCGTTCCAAGGAATGTTTCATCTATTGCGTAAAAGATTTCCAGCACTGAAAGAACGATTAATTGGAAGAATACTGGTGCCGGGGAGATAATCAGTATGATAGGGTTCCTGATAGTTTTGTGCGTCCTTGTTCTATGGAAAGCGAAGATCGTTGCAGTTAACAAGGATTATCTCGAGCGAAGTCAAACTGATGCTGTCAAGGGCTTCTTTATTTTGATGGTTTTCCTGTCGCATATCCGCGGTTATATATCAGGGCTTGGAAAGATAGATGGAAGCTATCTATACTATGACTGGTTACTCACAAAAATCGGGCAGCGGATGGTAGTCATGTTCTTGTTCTATTCTGGATATGGGGTAATGGAAGCTCTTCAGAACAGGCCGGGTTATCTGGATACTTTCCTGAGTAGGCGGGTCTTTCCTGCCTGGTTTCATTTTGCCATCGGCTTGATTCCGTTCATCGCCATGAACTGGATTATGGGATTTACCTACCCTATGAGGTCATATGTCCTTTGCTGGACCGGTTGGGAATCTATCGGGAATTCAAACTGGTATATCTTTGATATCCTGGTTGCTAAATAATTATGGCAGAAAGGCCCGGCCTCGCAAAAAAGGCAACATGTTCTGGTAAGGTTATCAAAATACAGTTTCGGAGTATATCTCGTCCATATATTTGTCATTGACACTCTTAAGCTTTGTGGTATAACTACGTTAACTTTTAATCCTATATTTTCTGTACCTGTTCTGACTATTCTTGTCTTCAAAATATCGTACCTGATATCAGCTGTTTTAAACATGATTCCAGTTGTAAACCGCTGGCTAGTTTGATTCAGAATAATCCCAACAGTTTTAGGTCCAATGCAAATCTATGTTTTCTCCGGAGGGAGCAGGTAAGCTGGTATGACAACTGCAATTATTCTTGCCGGGGGCCTTGGGCACCGGATGGGGCAGGATATCCCCAAACAGTTTATTAATGTCTATGATAAGCCCATTATTATCTATACGTTAGAGGGGTTTCAGCGCCACCCGATGATCGACTCTATTATTACCGTCTGTATCGACGGTTGGCACGATGTGCTGCGCGCCTATGCGAAACAGTACGGTATTACCAAGTTAGCAAATATTGTGTCCGGAGGCTCCACCGGTCAGGAGTCCATCCGGAACGGAGTTTACTCCCTGGAAGGTGTGTGTGGTGACGACGATGTCGTCGTCATTCATGACGGTATCCGTCCGCTGGTAGATGCCGAGGTTCTGACAGATGTCATCCTCAAGTGCCGGGAATACGGCAATGCTGTAACTTCACTGCCCTACAATGAGCAGATCTTTGTTGTTTCGGAAGAAGATGAAACCACAACAACCCAGTACATCCCTCGCGAAACACTCCGGCGGGTCTCTACCCCACAGGCCTATCTGTTTGGGAAGCTGCTTTCCTCCTACAAAAAGGCATTCGCGGAGGAAATTGGGATTTACGGTTCCTCCTATACCAACACCATGATGGTAGAACTGGGCGAACGCCTGCACTTTGCCGCGGGTTCCGATAAGAATATAAAACTGACAACCAAGGATGATCTGGAGCTGTTTAAGGCCTATCTCCTGCGTGAGCGGGACAAACGTTCCTGAAGAAACGGAGAAAACAATGATAGAAAATGCAAAATATGCCGAAGATGTTCGCCGGACGGCGGAACTGAATCTCCCTTGGGAGAATCTTCGGGATTCTTCTATCCTGATTACCGGCGCTGCTGGTATGATCGGGAGTTTTCTCATTGATGTTCTGATGGAGAAAAATGCCGGGTTAGCGCCCCTTCATTGCCATGTTCTCGCCTTGGGCCGGAGCCCGGAACGCATGAAAAAGCGCTTTGAACGCTACTGGGGCTCCCCGGATTTTGAATTTGTTCCCGGGAATGTCAATGATCCGATCCTCGCCCCCCGCGCTGATTATGTCTTCCATGCCGCAAGCAACACTCATCCGGTTGCCTATGCGACCGACCCCATCGGCACCATTACCTCCAATATCATCGGCACCTTCAACCTTCTGGAATATGCGGCGGACTGCGGAGCGAAAAGGTTTGTTTTCGCATCGTCCAATGAAATCTACGGTGAAAACCGCGGCGATACCGAGTTCTTTGACGAATCCTACTGCGGATACATTGACTGCAACACACTCCGTGCGGGCTACCCGGAGGGAAAGCGATGCGGAGAAGCCCTCTGCCAGGCCTATATTCGGCAGAAGGGATTGGACTGCGTGATTGCCCGCTTTACCCGCAGCTATGGGCCCTCCGTAAAACCGGATGACACCAAGGCTATCTCGCAGTTCATCCACAAGGGTGTGCAGGGCGAGGACGTTGTACTGAAAAGTGCAGGAACCCAGTACTATTCCTACTCCTATGTCTCTGATACGGTCTCGGGTCTGCTGTATATTCTTCTCCTCGGAAAGACCGGTGAGGCCTACAACGTGGCGGATGAGCGGTCCGATATTACGCTGAAGGATCTTGCCGCCATTATTGCGGAACATGCCGGTACAAAAGTGGTTTTTGAACTCCCGGATGCGGTGGAAAGTGCCGGATACAGCCGCGCCACCAAAGCGCGCTTGGACGGCAGCAAGCTGAAAAAACTCGGCTGGCATCCGCATTATGATATTCAAACCGGAATTACCAGGACGATTGACATCCTGAAAGAACTGGCCACCTGAGATTATATCTTCCCGGAGGCAACAGAGTATGCGGCCCTCGACCCCCAAGGAAAAGTTAATGAAAGCAATGAAGGGACGCCTTCGGATCTTTACTCGGCTTACCTTGCGCCAGCTTATGAAGGTGTTCTGGATTTTTCCAGTCCGGAAGAACAAGGTTCTACTGGAGAGCTACGGCGGTGCTTTTTATTCCTGCAATCCGAAGTATATTAGTGAGTTTCTGGAAAAACAGCACCCTGGCAGATACGATCTTGTCTGGTCTTTTGTAGATCCTGATACTGTTTTGGATCTCAGCCAGCCACAACACTGTTTCCGGGTTGTTCGCCGTCACTCAATCCGCTTCTATTATGAATACCTTACGGCAGGCGTCCGCATCACCAATTCACCGAACCAGCTTACTTTCTATCCCAAAAGAAAAAACCAGCTTGTGATCAACACCTGGCATGCGGGTGGCGCCTATAAGCGAACCGGGATTGCAAGTGAGCATGTGCAGCAACAGGATGCCTTTGAAAAATGGTCCCGTCGTACGCAGGCGAGTATATATGATCTGTTTCTGTCCAGCTCTCCCGTTTTTACACGGACAAATATTCGGGAGGCCTATGGCTACACGGGTCGTGTTTTGGAAAGCGGTATGCCCCGGAACGATATATTTTTCAATTCTGACCGTGTCTCTTCTTCCGCGGAAAAAGTACGCACATCTCTGGGTTTAGAAGGTTTTGTCGTCCTGTATGCACCAACTTATCGCGGCGGTTCAAACAAACCGACTGCTTCATTGCCCGTACCCATGTACGCAATCAAAAAAGGCATTCATAATCGCTATGGGGTTTCTACGACAATTCTCGTCAGAGACCATTACTTCTATGTAAAAACCGACTCGTTCTCCTCTGGAAAGGTCTCTCTTGACGACATCAATCTCATCGATGTCTCTAGATATCCAGACATGCAGGAGCTGCTGTGTGCAGCGGATATTCTGATTACCGACTATTCTTCCTGTATCTGGGACTATGCTCTGCTCGGCCGACCATGTTTTTTGTACACTCCGGATCTTGCCGAATATGAAAAGGATGACCGTGGTTTTTTCACCCCGATCAACGAATGGCCCGGCATCGTTTGCCGGAATGAGGAGCAACTGCTTTCAGAGATTAGTGACCTAGATGAGGAATTCTGCCGTCAGAAGGCGAAAGAACATCTGGAGCATTTCCGGTCATATGAGGCGGGCAAAGCCTGTGAACGGGTTGAACGTGCAATTCGAGGGTTTATTGAAACCGGAAAACTGGAGTGATTCCGGGAATCACCGGAAGGTTAGAAGATTATATGAGAAGACGATGGACCGATCAACTTCAGATTACTGCCCGTCTTGTTATGCGGGAGCTCCTGAAGATTCTATGGGTGTTCCCGGTTAACAAGAGGAAAATTCTTTTTGAAAGTTTTAACGGAGCTTCTTATTCCTGTAACCCCAAATATCTGAGCGAATATCTGGAACTGCACTGCCCCGGAGAGTATGAGCTCATATGGTCTCTGTCTCATCCGGAATCTTTCCCTGAACTGTCAGAGCGTCCCGGGGTACACGTGGTCAGAAAGCGCTCACTCCGCTGGTATTATGACTACCTTACGGCCGGAGTTCATATCACAAACTTTTCAAATAAACTGATTTTTTTCCCAAAGAGGAAAAACCAGTTTTTTATTAATACCTGGCATGGCGGTGGGGCTTATAAGCGCATTGGAATTCTGGGCGGACAGGTTGAGAAAGAGGACAGATTTCAAAGATGGCGACAGCTTGCCCAGGCAGGTCTTTTTGACCTATTTCTATCTTCCTGTTCAGCCTTTACCGATACCAACATTCGTTCAGCCCACGGTTACGCCGGGAATGTGCTGAACAGCGGCCTTCCTCGGAACGATCTGTTTTTTTATGCTGAGCGGGTTCGGCTTTGCTCTGAGAAGGTTCGCAGCAGGCTCGGGGTTTCTGGCCTTCTGATCCTGTATGCCCCAACGTACCGGGGAAAGTTCCATCATGCGGCGGAGCTTCCGCCGCCACCGTTCATTGAGATAGCGGACGGAGCACGTAACAGGTACGGCTGCGAACCGACCATTCTGATGCGGACGCATTACGCGGATCCATGCAGGTTTAAAGCAACCGCCGGGGCAGAGTCTGGCCTGAACATTCTGGACATATCAGACTATCCGGATATGCAGGAACTGTTATGCGCTGCGGATATACTGATAACGGATTATTCCTCATCCATCTGGGATTATGCCCAGCTCGGACGGCCTTGTTTATTATACGTTCCGGATCTTGAGGAATATCAGACAAAAGACAGCGGTTTTTTTACGCCCATTGAGGAGTGGCCCGGGATTATCTGTCGAGACAGGACGGAACTGTATACGGCGCTTTGCCGGCTTGATGAAAAAGCCTGCCAGGAAAAAGCAGAAAAACACCTGAAGAAATTAGGATCATATGAATGCGGACATGCCTGTAAGATGACGGAGAAAGCAATTCGTCATTTTATAGAAACCGGATCGACAGATTGATACAGATGGGTTGATCCTAATCATAAGGATAGGTTTACTTTATGGATTCTCTACGCGAACTGCAATTAACCGAGCTGAGCATTCTGAAAGAATTGCTCCCCATATTTGAGAAGAACCATATCCCTTACTTTGCCCTCGGCGGCACGATGCTTGGCGCCGTGCGGCATCAGGGCTTTGTCCCATGGGACGACGATATCGACATCGGCGTCCCGCGGGAAGACTATGACCGGCTGCTGAGTCTGGAGGAAGAGCTGCCGCCGCACCTGCATTTTACCTCCCGGCAGCAGGATGCGGACTACGTCTACTACTTCATGCGGGTTGTGGACGAGAGGATCAAGATCCGAAGTACCCGCTCTGAGGTGGAAGAGACCCTTCCCGCCTGGGTGGATATCTTCCCTCTGGACGGGCTTCCGAATACACCCCTGAGGAGGGAGCTGCATGAGAAGAAGATCCTCTTCTCCAGGGCGGTCTTCCAGTTGTCCCGCTTTGAAAACATTGTGAACACGAAGCGCACAAACCGCCCGCCTTTGGAGAAAGCCGTTATTTGGTGTGCAAAGACCTTCCGCCTGGAGAAGCTGGTAAGCCGGGATTTTGGGTTCCGGCTGGTGGACCGGACACTGAAACAGTTTCCCTACGAGAAGTCCGACTATAATGTCAACGCCATGGGTGCCTACCGGCTGAAGGAAGCCTTTCACAAGGATGTGTTCGGGGAGGGAGCACTCTATCCCTTTGAGGACATTCAGATCTGCGGGGCAGAAGATTATGATGCATACCTGACTCAGCTTTATGGAGACTGGCGTACGCCTGCGGACATCGGGCATCACAGTGTAGTGGAAATCATCCGAGAAGATAAGCAGTCATGAGGATCAATCTATGAAAAAGGCAGTTGTTGTCGGCGGGAGCAGCGGCATCGGGCTCGCGCTCAGCAGAGAACTTATTAAAAAGGGATATTTCATTGAGGTTCTCAGCAGAACAGCCCCGGAAGAGGGCGTTCTGTCCCCTGAATTGTTCCGTCACACCTTCTGTGACCTCAGAGACTTTGAAGAGACTGTCTTCACGTCTTTGATTCTGGATCCTGATGTGGAGCTTCTGTTGATCACCGCTGGTGTCGGCCGGGTCGCGAATTTCCAGGCACACCATACGGCGGAGATCGAAAAATTTTTGACTGTGGACGCGGTCTCCGCCATTAAAATTCTGCGTATCTTTTATGACCGGATTCTTTCCGATGAGATCTTTTACACCGGCGTCATGGGCAGCATCAGCGGTTGGATCTCCTCTCCGGCTGCCTCGGTGTATGCCGCCGCCAAGGCGGCTTTGGTCCGTTGCGTAGAGGCCGTGAACATCGAGCTGGAGGCCTCTGGTACCGAAAACCGGATTCTGGACGTCTCCCCAGGTTCCTTCCGGGGCTCCCGCTTTTACGGCGGGGAAAATGACCTGAACCTGACCGCACCCATGGCCGAAGAGATACTGCGGCATCTTTTCGCCCGGGAAACCCGCTTCATCCCGCAGTATGACGAGGTATTCCGGGATGTTCTGGAACGCTATCATTCAGACCCCCATGAATACGGGCTGTACAGTTACCGGTATAAAAAAGAATCTCCCCGCTTTGACAACGGGAAAAAGGTTGTAATCGGGTACCTCTCCGGAACCTTCGATCTGTTCCACGTCGGGCATCTGAACCTGCTACGGCGGGCGAAGGAGCATTGCGATTACCTGATTGTGGGCGTGCATGGCAGCGGGCAGTGGAAGGGGAAGGAAACCTTTATTCCTTTTGAGGAGCGCAAACAGATTGTGGCCTCCTGCAGGTATGTGGACCGGGTTGTGGACAGCTGCCTGGAAGACTCCGATGCCTGGGAGCTCTGGCACTATGACCGGCTTTTTGTAGGGTCGGACTATCAGGGGACGGAACGCTTTCAACGTTATGAGGAGTTCTTTCAGGACAAGGGCGTGGAGATCGTCTACTTCCCTTACACTCAAAGTACCAGCAGCACACAGATTCGCAAGACGATCCTTGCTAAAACGAAAGACTTATGATCAGTGTCATTATCCCCGTCTATAATACGGTTGAGTATCTGGATCAGTGCATCGCATCCGTTGTAAACCAGAGCTATCGGGATCTGGAAGTTCTGCTGATTGATGATTGCTCTTCAGACGGCTCGGTCGCAAAGCTCCGCGCCTGGGAACAGAAAGACCTGCGGATCCGAGTGATTCTGAAAGAGTCCAATTCCGGAGTCAGCGCGTCCCGGAATCT
Organism: uncultured Oscillospiraceae bacterium; assembly: GCA_964495965.1. GTDB lineage: Bacteria > Bacillota > Clostridia > Oscillospirales > Oscillospiraceae > Limivicinus. Next base: position 13,822 of record CAZBXX010000003.1, read on the forward strand.
CGGTCTGCAGAAAGCACAAGGAGAATTCATCAGCTTCGTGGACAGCGATGACTGGCTTGAGCCGGACTTTTACTCCGCGCTTTTCCACTGGATCTCGGAAACCGGCGCAGACGTTGCCCTTGGCGGATATAACCGGATTACAGGGCGGCACGTCATAAAAAGAGTTCCGGATAAGTCGACCGGAACCGTATTGGGCATTCCGGATGCGCTTTCCGTTTGCATGCCGAGAGCGCACGACCGCAGAGCGGACCTGTATATTTGGGACAAGCTCTTTCGGAGGACCGCAATCCTTAAGAATGAAGAGCTCATTCTGTTTGAAAGTTACAGTATCGGCGAAGATGTTCTCTGGCTTGTCCGGGTGTTGTTAAACAGCAGGTCTGCCGTATGCTGGCAGGGCTGCGGATATAACTATCGCTATATCCGGCAGGGAAACACCTCCCTCGCTATGAGCAGATATTGCGACCTCAAAAAGTGCCGGGATGCAGTAGATGCAAATCGAAAGGTGCTGCAACTCCTCTCCGGGACTGGCACCAGGATTGAAAACTATGCCCTTCAGCGGGTCCTGTTTTACCGACGCTATGCTTTCCGGACGGCGGCAAATCTGGGGGATAAAACCGCATACCGGGAATACCGGGATGGATACTGCTCGGATCTTTGGCACTGTTACAGGCAAAATAAAACGCAGGAAACCTTCCGTTGGCTGCTGCGGCAGCTTGCGGCGGAACTCCGGTTCCGGTTGTCACGGCTCAATGCGGGCGAATGATCTTTTACAGGCGGGGCGTATTTTTCATGGATAAGAAAAAAACCCAGCTATTATTGACGCTTGCTGCCCTGGCGGCGGTCATTGTCTCCGCGTTTGCGGTCTTCTCCTACTACCGGGAGAAGACTGTTATTGCATCGGGAGATAAAGAGGCTTCCATTTATATTGAGCCGGATATTCCGGCGACCAGGGCTGCGGCAGGCTATCTAACCCGTGCTCTTGAGCGGACATTGGGGAAGACGGCCCGCATTGTGACAGAAAAGCAGGCGGATGGGAGTTATATCAGCATTGTCTGCGGTCCGGAGCCGGACGACATTGAAAAGGAACCGCCTTATTCCATTTTCCTGGAGAAAACAGGTGTTGTTATCCATATGCCGAAAGACAGCCAGTGTTTCGGTGTGGTCAGGGCTGTTGCGGACCGTTGGCTTCAGGAAGACAGCGGACTGAGGGCAGACGGAAGATTAACCATCAGCCGGGCAAAGATCTCCCGGCAGTTGTCCGGCCTGAATACCGCGGTGACCGGCCAGATCCGCATCCTGACACAGAACCTGCGCTGTTTGGATGACGAGGACGGCAACTCAGTGGAAGAGCGGGCGGAACGCTTCCTGCGGTTGTTGGAAGATTATCAGCCGGATCTGATCGGGACGCAGGAGTGCACGCTGGAATGGCTGCAGCTTCTGCAGGAGGCGCTTTCAGACCGTTATGCTTTCTACGGATGTTCACGACTCGGTCCGGAAGCAGAGGATGGTGAATGGAACGCCGTCCTCTACAGGAAGGACCGCTTTTCGCTTCTGAATGGGGGAACCTTCTGGCTCTCAAACACGCCGGGTGTGGCGACCAGCAAGCTGAATTACGACGGCCATATCCGAATCTGCACATGGACCTTGCTGCAGGATGCGGAAACGGCCAATACGATGCTGTTCAGCAACACGCATCTCCAACAGGGCGGCGGTGAAACCTATCAGAAGGTCAGGGCAAAACAGGCGGAAACCCTTTTTTGGCAGCTTCGCGATGGGAATATGCTGTTTGCGAATCCCGGGTTCCTGACAGGAGATTTTAATGGAACCTCGGATGAGGAGTATTATTCCGGGATTACCGCCTGGTATGTAGACTCTGCACAGGATGCCATCAAAAACAGCAGTTCTGTTGATTACAGCTTTCATGGATACGGCAGAACGCAGGCTCTCGTGGATTTCTGCTTTCATTCTCCGGGAAATGTAACCGTATTGGACTACCGGATCCTGGATGACCAGTATGACGGCTATGTTTCGGATCACTATGGCGTGCTCATCACGGCACTGCTGAACTGAACGCCGGCAGGGGAGCGCCGTCTCTCTGACCGCCGGGATCATGCCGGTAAAATGAAGGGAAAGGTTTTGAATAAGTAATCGGCAGTACCTCGGGAGGGAATACAATGCGCGGTCAGTCCGGACTGAAATTCGTCGTATACCTGGCATCGATCCTCGCTGTGCTGGCGACTGCAATTGCAGTAAAGGCCAGCTTCGACCTGAAGCGGATGCAGGCCCGTGTGGATGAAGTCGTGAATACCGCCGTGCAGCAGGCTGCCGCGGACTCCGGCGAGAAGATGGAGAGCATGCTGCAGGAACTGGAAGAGGAACGCAGCCGCAGCGAAGCCGGCCGGAGCAGGGACCTCACGGTGAAAAGCATCGCGCACCGCGGCGTTTCCGGACTGGCGCCGGAGAATACACTCCCGGCTTTCCGGCTGGCGGCGGAACACGGGTTTTCCTGTGTGGAGACGGACATCCGCTTTACGGCGGACGGGGTGCCCGTCTGCCTGCACGACAGCAGCATCGACCGGACCAGCAACGGAACCGGCGATCTTTCGCAGATGACCTTCGATGAAGTGCGCCGGTATGATTTCGGCGCCTGGAAGAGTGCCGAATTTGCCGGCACCCGCATACCCGCTTTTGAGGAGTTTATCGGACTGTGCAAAAGCCTTGGACTCCACCCGTATATTGAACTGAAGGAAGGCACAACGGAACAGATCCGGGATCTTGTGGAAACGGTAAACCGGTACGGCATGCGGGGGATGGTCAGCTGGATTTCCTTTGACCGGAACCTTCTGAACGCGGTGCGCTGGTCCGATGACGAGGCAAGGCTGGGGCTTCTGCTCTCGAAGGCGGACACCGGGGCGGTCCATGAAATCGCCGCGCTCCGCTCCGGAAAGAACCTGCTGTTTCTGAGTACCTGCGTTTACAGCGACGAGCTTGTGCGGCAGTGCCGGAACGCCGACCTGCCGCTGGAGGTCTGGGTGGTTAACGACGAAACCCTTCTGGAAGAGATGGACCCTTATGTGACGGGCGTTACCAGTAACGGGCTGAACTATGGGCAGTTTCTATACCAAAAAGGAATGAATAACGGTTAAATTCTGACCCCTTTGAAAGGATTACCTAATATGTCTGACAGAAAAACATCCATTCTGCCTCCCGTCCTGCTTGGCGTCTCTGTAGCGGCGTTGGTAATGCTGCTGCCCGGTATGATCCTGAACGGGATGACGATAACGCTGCTGTCTGCCGCTGCGTCTGCCGCTGCCGCGGTTGCGGGCGCCCTGTATGCGCAGAAGAAATACCGGGCGGGCTGCTTCGCGCTGCTCCGGCGGCTGGAAGGCAAATCCGCCGTACCCATGCGCTTTTTCCGCTTTCTGCTGGAAGCGGTTCTGCTGGGTTACTCCGTTCCCTTCTTTCAGCTGGTTGGGGAAAAGAATGTAGCGTTGTTTTCCCTTGCCGGCCTTCTTCATGCTGACTTCAGCCAGCTGCTGCGCTTCACGCCGCTGCTGCTGGCGCTGCTGGCGCTGCCGGGTGCCGCGGCCGTGCTGCTGCTGTTTCAGTTTGGCTGGTCCGCGCTTGCCGGAAGGGCCGCCGCAAAACCCGCTGCCCGGCTCGCGCTGCGCGTGGCGGTTGTGTTTGTTGTGGCGGCGCTGCAGTACTGGTCGCTGGAAATCAGCAGCCTGAAGCTGTTAATCAAACTCTTCCACGGCGGGCTGGACGTCTTTTTCGGCAATTTCTGTTTCGTCCTTCTGGCGGAGGCGGTGCTGGCGCTTCTGCTCGGGAACAGCAAACGCTCGCTGACCGTGCTGTCGGTGCTGATCACGCTGTGGAGCATTGCCAATTATTATACCATTCAGTTTCACGGAAGCCCCCTGATCTTTTCCGAGTTTAAGAACGCCGGCACGGCCATGGCGGTCATCGGCGCTTATCGCTTCAGCATTTCGCTGCAGGTTGTCGCCGCGCTGCTGCTGGGGCTGCTGGAGCTCTTTCTCGTTTTCGTCAGCGCACCGGTCCTGGTCCGGACCGGAAGCCGGGTCCGGCATCTGGCGCTTCAGGCGGTGGCAGTCGCGGTGACCGGCCTCGCGGCAGGCCTGCTGTTCCCCCTGGTCCTTTCGCTGAATTACAAACAGTGGTGGGCATGGTCAAAAAGCGTGAGCAGCTGCGGTTTTCTGGTCTATTCCGTTCAGGACCTGGTATTGCGGGCGAACCTGGTCATCGAGCCGGACGGTTATGATGAATCCCTTCTTCCACAGGCCGGATCGGAACCTCTTCAGCTCTCCGGGGAAGCAGAGTATCCCGATATCATTCTGATCCTGAACGAAACCTTCTGTGATCTGGATGTCTATGCCGGCCTTGAAACCGACGTCCCCGCTCTGGAGGCCTTCTATTCGCTGCCGTGCGTTGCCAGAGGCTATGCAACCGTACACGGCGTCGGCAGCGGGACGAACGACTCGGAATTTGAGCTTCTGATGTCCAAGTCGAAATACCTGCTGACGCAGAACTCGCCCTTCACCTGCCTGAACGATGAACAGCTGTCGCGGAGCGTGGTCCCGTATCTGCAGGCGCTGGGGTATGAGACAACCGCTATGCATCAGTTTGACCGGAACTACAACCGGAACAACGCCTACCCGGCAATTGGCTTTGACCATATTTATCTTGGCAGAGAGCAGCCGAACAGCGACGTCTCCCTTTACGGCTTTCGAGACTTTACCGACGCCGCGTTTTATGAGGATCTGAAGCTCCATTATGCACAGGTGGATCTTTCCCGGCCGCAGCTGTTCTACCTGATGACCTATCAGAACCACGGCGGATTTGGGCAGAATGGCCCGGAATGGGATACGGTTCATGTCTTAACGGACATGGCTGAAGGACTGAGAGACAGCGCTAATGAGTATCTCACCAGTACCCGCATGTCGGCTGAGGCCTTCCGGGACCTGACGGAATACTATTCCCGGTCCGACCGGAAGACGATCATCTGCATGGTGGGAGACCACGGGCCCTCCTTCCTGCCGGAATTGCCGGAAAGAAATCCGGATCTCACAGACGAGCAGCATTACATTGCGGAGAGAGAAGTGCCGTTCATCATCTGGGCAAACTACGAGACTCCTGTTGCCGGATCCGACACGGCTCTGGTCAGCATGGCGGATCTTGTCCCGATGGTGCTGCGCGCGGCGGGATTCCCGCTTTCCACGTTTTATTCGGAGATCCTGGACCTGACCGAGGTGCTGCCGGTCCGGATGAGCAACGGCATTGTGATGGACAGGGATGGAAACACATTTGTATATCCGGAGGATACCTTTGACGCCCTGGAACAGCTGAAACAGTACTATTATATGGAATACAATTCCTTGCTGCCGGACGAGGAATACCGGGAAGAGCTGTTTATGCCGCCGGTTTCGACCGGCGGCGGAACAGACGGCGCGCAGTGACATCGCTGCCTGATCTTTGCCGCAAAAACGGAGTCTGCCATGAAAGAACAAAAAACCGGAAAAGGTTTTTCCCCTTTATTCTATCTTCTGCTTTTCTCTTCCGCCCTGCTGTATATCTGGATTTTTTCACAGACGCCCTACGGACAGGATGACTGGAGGTGGGGCATTGACGCCGGTATGCGGGCCTTCCTGAAGGGCAGCATCAACAGCCGCTACCTCGGTAATCTTCTGGAGGTTATTGTCACCAGGTCCGAGTTTTTAAAGGCCGTTCTGCACGGGCTCATTGCGGCCGCCATTCCTTTTTTTATCGCTGTCATGGTCAGAACCCGGATCCGGCCCGGCCCGATCCCGGGTGAAAAAGCGGACAGACTGCCGGAGGCGGTCCTGCTGCTTTCAAATGTCCTGCTTCTCACGATCCCGATGGACGTCTGGAAGGAAACCTACGGCTGGATCGCGGGGTTCTCAAACTACGGTTTTGCCGTATTCTTCCTTGCGGCTTTTCAGCTGCTGATTGCCCGGCCTGTTCTGGATGAGGTATCCGGGTTTTCCCGGCTTACCGGGTTCGGATACTTTCTCTTCGGCATCTGCATTCAGCTGGTGCTGGAAAACCTGACGGTCTATGTTTTTCTTGTTGATTTTCTCCTTCTGATCATCATGATGATTGAGAAAAGGAGCAAAGCGGCAAAACGCCTGATGCTTTTGATGCTTGCCGGGAATGCCATCGGTCTTTCCATCATGTTTTCCAGCAACATTTACCGGTCTCTGTTTCATTCCGGGGTTGCGCTGGGCGGCTATCGAACGCTGACCTTTGACCCGCACGACAGTCTTTTTAAGAACTTTGTTTTTCTCAGCAATCGCTTTTTGTACTACTATCCGCACAGGACTTTCGGAAGCAACTGGCTGATCTGCAGCCTGATTTCCCTGCTGCTGTTTTTCCTTGCCTGCAGAGGAAAAGGATTGATCCGGTTTGGCATCCGCGCCTTTGCGGCACTCTATTTTGCGTACTTTGTGTTCACCCGTTATTTCGGGCTGCTGGAAGATCTCATATTCCCCCGCTGGAACGAAATGTACACACAGTGGCTGAATATTCTGTTCTTCTGGGGTGTATTGCTGTCAATCCTGCTTCTCCCATGGAAGGGCGCACAGACGCGGAAAGTCCTGGTCTTTGTCTGGCTTTCCGTTCTGGGAATTCTTGCGCCGCTGGTTGCCGTTAAAATCGTCGGTTCGCGGTATTTCCTTTTCTCAGCCCTGTTCCTGGTTGAGTTCTGTATGTTTCTGTTTGCGGAAAGCTACGGAGACTGGGGAAAATGGCGGAGAGCCGCTGACGGCCTGATTCTCCTCGCCTTCCTGGCTGTCGGCATCCACCGGTTTGTGATTTATTATGAGATCGGCCAGGGCAAAAAAGAACGGGAAGCGTTAATCCGGGCCGCGCAGAACGGGGAAATCACCAGGCTGTACTTTGAAGATCTGCCTCATAACGAGTACATCGAAATCAACGAGCCGCTGGACGGCAGCGGGGCCGTTAAGTCCTACAGGACGTTCTATAAGATTCCCGATTCTGTTGAAATGCACAATTCGCTGGAAGATTTCTCTCCGTAAGAATAAGCGGGACATGTTTCTTCCGGGGCGGCAGCCCCATCCGCGATGCCGGTCATGCTGATTGCATAAACGGGAAGTGCTTACCCGCGCGGAAATGGAAGTGCAATAAAAGCAGCCCTTGAATTTTATGCGGCGATATGGCACAATACTGACATTTGCTGAAAGATTTATCAGTTTATCAGGAGGAACAGCATGAAGCTGGATACGTTTACGCTTTCCGTCGTGATTCCCTGCTACAATGAAAAGGACAGCATCCGCACTATTGTGGAGAAGGTTCTCGCTTCTCCGGTTGAGAAGAAGGAAATCATCGTGGTGGATGACAAAAGCACCGACGGCACAAGTGACATTCTGGACCGGGAGATCGCCCCGCTGGTCAGCAGGATTGTCCATCATGAAGTCAATCAGGGCAAGGGCGGCGCCCTGCGCACCGGCTTCCGGTACGCGACCGGGGACGTGGTCATCGTGCAGGACGCGGACCTGGAGTATGACCCCGATGAGTATCCCCTTGTCGTCATGCCCATCGTGAACGATGAGTGCGATGTCTGCTACGGGTCCCGCTTTCTGCATCAGGCGGCGAAGGGGTATCTTGCAAACCGGCTGGCGAACAAAGGCCTCACGGCCTTTTCCAATCTGTTCACGCATCTGCATCTGACGGATATGGAAACCTGCTACAAGTGCTTCCGGCGCGAGGTGATTCAGTCCGTTGACATCCGGGAAAACCGCTTCGGCTTTGAGCCGGAAATCACGGCGAAGATCGCCCGGATGAAGGGCGTGCGGGTAAAGGAGGTCCCCATCTCGTACTACCCCCGCACGAATGAAGAGGGGAAGAAGATCGGCTTTAAGGACGGTCTTCGCGCCATCTACTGCATCTTCAAATACCGCAAGGGAGAATAAGTTTCCGCTTCGACCGGGATGAAAGCTGCTGATGCCGCTGAAGACAGGACCGGGTGATCATCCCCCCGCATCAAAGGAGTCTGTAATGGAGTCTGCAATGAAAGAACAGAAAACAGCGAGAGGGTTTTCTCCTTTATTCTATTGTTTGCTTCTCTCTTCCGTGATCCTGTATATCTGGATTTTTTCCAATACGCCATATGGCGTAGCAGATGACTTGTTTTGGGGTCTCCCCAATGGAATTGTAAATCTTCTTACAGGGAGGGTCAACAGCAGATACGTAAGCAATCTTCTGGAGGTTATTGTTACAAGGTCCGTCTTTTTAAAAGCGGTTCTGCATGGGCTGATCGCGGCAGCGATTCCCTTTTTGATCGCCGTACTGGTCATAACCAGGACCCGGCCCGGCCCGGGTCTGAGTGAAAAAGCTGATCGCTTGCCGGAGGCGGTTCTGCTGCTTTCAAATGTTCTGTTTCTCACGATTCCGATGGACGTCTGGCAGGATACATACGGATGGATTGCGGCATTCTCAAACTATGGACTTGCCGTATTTTTTCTTGCAGCTTTTCAGCTGCTGATTTTCCGGATTGCCTTGGGTGAAATACCCGGTTTTTCCTGGCTTACCGGGATCGGATATTTCTTCTTCGGCATTTGCATTCAGCTTGTACTGGAAAACATGACAGTCTATGTTTTTCTTGTTGATTTTCTTCTACTGATCATCATGATGATTCAGAAACGGAGTAAAGCGGCAAAACGGTTGATGCTTGCCATGCTTGCCGGGAATACCATTGGTCTTTTCATTATGTTTTCCAGCGGCATTTACCAGTCTCTTTTGCATTCCGGAACGGCCGTCAACGGTTACCGAACGCTGACTGTTGACCTGCATGACGGCCTTTTTAACATTTTCGTTTTTGTCAGCAGGCGCTTTATGTACTACTATCCGCACAGGACTTTCGGGAACAATTGGGTAATCTGCAGCCTGATTTGCGCCCTGATGTTCCTTCTTGCCGGCAGAGGAAAAAGGCTGGTCCGGGTTGGGGTTCGGTTATTTACGGTATTCTTTTTTGTATACTTTGTGTTCACGCATTTCTGTGGGCTGCTGGAGGATCATATTACCCGTTGGAATGAAATGTATACTCAGTGGCTGAATATGTTGTTCTTCTGGAGCATTTTTCTGTCGGTCCTGCTTCTCCCCTGGAAGGGCAACCAGATGCGGATAATTCTGATCTTTGTCTGGCTTTCTGCCGTGGGAATTATAGCGCCGCTGGTTGTCATTAAACTGATCTGGCCCAGATATTTTATTTTCTCATCCTTATTCCTGATTGAGTTTTGTATGTTTCTGTTTGCAGAAAGCTACCGAGACTGGGGAAAATGGCGCAGAGTCGCGGAATGCCTTGTTCTTGCTGTGTATCTGTTGGTCGGCCTCCATCGGTTTTCGATTTATTATGATATTGGTCAGGGATTAAAAGAAAGGGAAGTTTTGATTCGGGCCGCAAAAAATGGAGAAATTAACAGGCTCTACTTTGACGAGCTGCCTCACAGTGAGTATGTTGTAGTCAGTGAGCCGCCGGACGACAACGAGGGGGGCATTTCCGCTTTTAAGAGATTCTATAAAATTCCCGATTCTGTTGAGTTTAGCAATACGCCGGAAAGCTTCTCCCCTGATGAATAGGTAAAAGGAGCCCCAGCATTCTGCAGTGAACTGGTGATTTTATGTTGAAGCAAAACCGAAAAATCGAAAAAACCGCATATCTTCTGGTCTGTCTTCTGATTGAGTGCCTCTGCCTCTGGATCGCCTTTCACACGCCCTACGGTGTGGACGACTGGGCATGGGGCGTCGACTACGGGATGGAAAAGTTTCTCACGGGCGGCCTGAACAGCCGCTATGTCGGGAACCTGCTGGAAATCATCGTAACAAGGTCGTTTTTTCTGAAGGTCCTTCTTCACGGAACCCTGGGTATGCTGCTTCCGGTGGCTTCTGCCAGCATGATCGGAAGAGTCACGGCAACAGGAACGGAGGAAACCGAAAGCGGCGGCAGGCGCCTCACCCTGCTGCTTCTTTCGGCGCTTCTGTTCCTGACGATCCCCCGCGCCGTCTGGCGGGAGACCTGCGGCTGGGTCGGCGGTTTTTCCAATTACGGTCTTGCGGCCTTCCTGCTGGTCTGCTGGCAGGGGCTCCTGTTCAGCGCGGTCCGGAACGGAGAAAAGAAGGCGGGGACCGGGCCCCTGCTTCTGTACGGCCTCTTCGGTGTCTGCCTGCAGCTGGTGCTGGAAAACATCACCGTCTATGCTCTGGCGGCGACCTTTCTCGCACTGATAACCGGGTGGATCCGGCAAAAGAAATGCCCGCCCCGGATTCTGGCGCTCTTCACCGGCTGCGTGCTCGGCACGGCGGTGATGTTCTCCAGCAGCATTTATACAAGGCTCCTGCATACCGGCTACGCAATCGGCCAGTTCCGGGCGCTCAGTTTCAGCTGGGAAGACGGCCCGCTTCAGATTCTGAAGATCTTCTACCAGCGTTTTGTTTATTTCTATCCCGCGGATATCTGGGGCAATAACTGGGTGATGTGCTGTGCAATCTGCCTGCTGCTCCTGCTTCCCGCCTCCCGGCAGAAATCCTTTTTCCGGGCACTGTCCTTCCTGTTCTGCCTGGGCTTTGCGGGTTACTTCGTCTTCGCCCGCTTTTTTGGCCCCATTGAAACGTATCTCTCCCGCTGGAATGAAGTGCTGACGCAGCGGCTGCATCTGCTCTTCTTCTGGGGTGTTCTGCTGATGCTCTTCCTGTTCCGGTGGCAGAACAGAGGTGCCCGGAAAACACTGGTTTTTCTGTGGCTCTCCGTACCCGGGACGATTCTGCCCCTGCTTGCGGTAAAGATGGTCACTTACCGGTATTACTTCTGCTCGGATCTTTTCTTGATCGAGTTTGCCCTGGCCCTGCTGGCGTATGAATACGGAAATCTCCGTCCGCGCCTCTCCAAAGCACTGCCGGCTGTTCTTGCCGTGGCGCTGGCGGCGGTCTGCGTGCACCGCTTTTTGGTCTATGCGCGGGTCGGCGAAGGGAAACGGGAGCGGGATCTCCTGATTCAGCAGGCAAGGAACGGAGAGATCTCCCGGCTGTATTTTCCGGAACTTCCGCATTCGGAATATCTCTGGGCGAATGAACCCGCAGACGGCAGTGAACAGGTTGGGTTCTTTAAGCAGTTTTACGGGATCCCCGATGAGGTGGAGATGAGCAATCTCCCCTTTGACGAAACGGACCCGGAAACTAGAAAGTAAGGGAGTTTCATATGCAGCGTACTGAAAAATCCGGAAGCATCAAAACGGTCGCTTTTTCGATACTGATTTTCCTTGCACTTGCTGTAGAACTGTGCCTGCTCGCGGATTATGTTCTGATGTTCTCCGCGGTCTATCTCCCGATGCGCCTGTTCCGGCTGCTCTGTGTTGGCATTATCGTGGCGGTTTTCCTGCTGGTTCTGCTCAGCCGCAAAGCCGCAAAATGGCTGCTGATTGTGCTGACGGTTCTGATCTGCTTATCCTGCATCTTCCTGCAGTGGTTCTACCACCGGTCTCAAGGTGCGGATTTCCCGGATAAGCTCGCCTATCGCGAGGTGGACTCCGGCAAGGAGGCGCTCTTTGCCGGCAAGAATGTGCTGCTCCTGGTTCCGCATCAGGATGACGACTTGCACGTTCTGGGTGGGACGATGGATGAATACATCCGCTATGGCAGTGAGCTCACCGTTGCCTTTATGACAAATGGGGACTATCACGGTCTGGGGGAAGTCCGGATCCGGGAATCGCTGGACCTCTATGAGTACCTCGGCGTTCCGGCGGACCATGTCGTTTTCCTTGGTTACGGCGACAACCTGCAGACGCCGGATTACCACATCTACAACGCCCCGGCGGACGAAGTGATTGCCTCCAGTGTGAGGAAAACGAAAACCTACGGCATTGAAGGGCAGCCAGCCTTTCGCGAGGGTCACGCTTATACGCGGGGAAACCTGTACGCGGATATCCGGGATCTGATTCTCACCGTTCATCCTGATGTCATCTTCTGTGTGGACTTTGACACGCATCCGGATCACCGGGCCTGTTCCATGCTGCTTGAACAGGCTATGGGCGACATCCTCCGCACAGAGCCGGACTATACCCCGGCGGTGTACAAGGGCTTCGCCTACAGCACGGCCTGGACAGCGGAGCACGATTTCTTTTCCCTGAACATTCGGGGAACAAAGGATGTCTACCACAACAGTATGGTGATTCAGGAGCCCCCGCTCTACCGCTGGGAGGACAGAATCCGTTTCCCGGTATGTGCGGGTACGCTGTCCAGGTCCCTTTTGGCCTCCGGGCAGTACAGGGAACTACTGTTTTACCACTCTCAGGAAGAAGAGAAGTATGCACCGTCCGTCATCAACGGGGACAAGGTGTTCTGGCAGCGCTCCACGGATTCTCTCCTGAGGTTTGCTTCCCTGACAGCAAGCAGCGGGGAACCGGCGCTCCTGAACGACTTTATGCTTCTGGATACCCGGAAGCTCTCGGATACTCACCACGACCCCTTTGACAGCGTCTGGTCTCCGGATGAGGGAGATGAAGAAAAGACCGTCACGGTCCGGCTGGATTCGCCGTCTGTTGTGCGTGAGGTCGTCCTCTATGACAACCCGGATGGGAACATTAACATCCTGAATGCGGAAATTCGCTTCGATAACGGTGCCGTCACCGAAACCGGGCCCCTGGATGTTCACGGCGCGCCCACCCGGATTGCCGCGGAGAGCGGCGGAGAGGTTTCCTCCTTCCAGATCCGGCTGCTGGAGACGGAAGGGGACCGGCCGGGACTGACGGAAATCGAGGCATTCAGCGAGTGGCAGGAACCGGAAGCCGCCTTCCTGAAGCTGATGGATCTGGACGGGAACTTCGCTTACGATTACATTCTGGGCTTTGGGGGAACGCAGTCCTTCCGCCTGTATTCGAACGGAATCATCCCGGAGCTGAGCCCGGATGCGTATGAGGTTTCCTGCGACAATGCGTCCGGGTGCACCGCGGAAATCCGCGACGGTGTCCTCCGAGTCGCCTGCAAACGAGGGCAGAGCGCCACCGTGACCATCCGGATGAAGGACAGCGGACTTTCGGACAGCATTTTTGTTCAGAATCCGTCCTTCCGGAACCGGCTGGATGTTGCACTGGCCCAGAAGCTGGAGCTGATCCGGATGGAAGACTATGAACTGCTGCATCTGTCACGGGCAGGGATTCAGCCTGTTTTCTGATACGCAGACAGCCGGACCTTTTCTCCAAAAGCGGAATGCATGGGATCTCTCTGTCTGGGCTGCCCGGACTGACAATTGAGGAAAATGCGTTGGGGCAAACGGAATGCAGTTTAACAGTTATGAATTGATTCTTTTCTTCCTTCCCGCCGCGGTGCTCCTGTATTTTCTGGCGAACAGGATCAGACCCGCCGCCGGGAAGCTTGTGCTGATCGCCGCAAGCCTGCTCTTTTACGGCTGGGGCAGATGGAATATGCTGCTCTATCTCGGCGGCAGCATCCTTCTGAATTATCTTTTTGTTCTGCTGATCACAAAGCGGCAGCTTTACAGCAGATGGAGCCTTGCCTTCCCGGTGGCGCTCAATGTGTGCCTGCTGCTGTACTTCAAGTATCTGGACTTTGCCGTCAGCAATGTGAATCTCCTGCTGGGGACGGATTTCGCACTGAGTGCGGTGGTTCTGCCGCTCGGGATTTCCTTCTTTACTTTTCAGCAGATTGCGTATCTTGTTGCGGTATGGAGAAGAGAACTGGACTGCAGCCTGCCGGATTATCTGGTCTATATCCTGTACTTTCCCAAACTGCTGATGGGCCCGCTGGCAGAGCCTGCGGACTTCATCACGCAGCTGAATCAGCCGGAACGGAAGAAACCGGATCTGAACAACATCGCGGCTGGGGTGAAGCTGTTCAGCCTTGGTCTGCTGAAGAAGGTCCTCATCGCTGACACCTTTGCAAAGGCGGTCTCATGGGCACGCCTTAATATGCAGGCAGCCACCTCCGCGGACTGCCTGCTGCTGATGCTGTGCTACACCTTCGAGATCTACTTTGACTTCAGCGGCTACAGCGACATGGCAACCGGGATCTCGGCCCTGTTTAACATTGATCTGCCCATCAACTTTGATTCCCCTTACAAAGCGCTCTCCATCCGGGAATTCTGGAGACGCTGGCACATTTCCCTGACGCGGTTTTTCACTAAATACATTTACATTCCTCTCGGCGGGTCCCGAAAGGGGAAAGCGTTTACCTATTTCAACACCATGCTGGTCTTTCTGGTCAGCGGACTGTGGCACGGGGCCAGCTGGAGTTTTGTGATCTGGGGGCTGTTGCACGGGGCTCTCAGCTGTCTGGACCGGTTGCTGGATTCCCTGGAGAGGCGGGTCTGGAAACCGCTCAGGTGGCTGTGTACATTTGCTGAGGTCAGTATCCTGTGGCTGCTGTTTTACCTCGGTTCCGTCCGGCTGTGGCTCTCCACGCTGATGAAGATCTTCCGCCTCTGTGATTTTGCGGTCAGCCGCGGCATGCTCAGTGCGTTTCAGCCGGCGGAGCTGCAGTTCTTTGCAGCCCGTCTGGGCATCGGGCTGACGTCGGAACCGGCGCGGATGATCTGCATGCTCCTGTTTCTCCTGGCCGCGGGTGTTGTGTGCCTGGTGCCGGAAAACAATTACCGGAACAGATACCGGCTGAATGCGACGGTTCTTCCGGCGGCGGCTGCATTTGTCTGGGGCCTGCTGTGCCTGGGGACGGAATCCGCGTTTGTGTATTTTGGCTTTTGAGAGGGAACAATGAAGGCAGAAAAGTGGCTCCTCGGCTGGGGACTGATCGTCGTCGCGGCGCTGTGCGCACTGGGCTTTCTGGTTTACCGGGTGGATCCGTTTTTCCACTATCATAAGCCGGACACGAGCCGGTATTACTACACGCTGGACAACCAGCGCAGCCAGAATGACGGGATCATCCGGCATTTCGATTATGATGCGATGATCATCGGGTCCTCCATGACGGAAAACTTCAGAACCTCGGAAGCGGAACGGCTCTTTCAGCGCCGTTTTATCAAGACAGTTTTTAACGGCGGCTCCTACAAAGAGATGAACGACAATATCGAGAAAGCCCTGGAAACCCATCCGGAATGCGGAATGGTCATCCGCTGCCTGGATATCGAGCGCTTTTTTGACAGCTGGGATGCCATGCGTACGGATCTGGGGGAGTTCCCGACCTATCTTTATGACGATAACCCGTTCAATGATGTGAAGTATCTGCTGAACCGGGATGTTCTGTTCGGGCGGGTGTTCCCGATGATCTCCGCCCGCAGGGAGGCCGGCTTTCAGCCGGGCATCACATCCTTTGATGAGTATTCCAGCACCCGGGGAAAGCACACGTTCGGGATCGGCACCGTCTGTCCCTACGGGATTGAATCGAACTGGCCGGCGGAGCAGGAACACCTGACCGAAGAGGACAGAGAGAGAATCCGGGAGAATATTGAGCGAAATGTGACCGCAACGGCAGACAGGCATCCGGATGTTGTTTTCTGCTATTACTATCCGCCCTACAGTGCCGATGCCTGGAACGACTGGGGGAATCAGGGCCTGTTGTATAAAAAGCTGGAAGCAGAAGCCTTTATCACGGATCTGATCCTTCCGCATGAGAACATCCGTCTGTTTTCCTTCAACAACAGAACGGATATTACGACCAACCTGAACCACTACTGGGATTCCTACCATTCCGGGGACTGGGTCAACAGCCTGATTCTGCAGTGGATCCATGACGGAACCGGGTGGCTGACCGCGGACAATGTTCAGGCTTACCGGAAAGCGGAGTATGAGTTTTACACCACATTTGATTATGAAAGCATGAACGGGCAAGAGGACTATGCAGCTGACGAACAGGCCGCCGGGGAGATCAGCGGAGAACTGACAGGCGCATAATTTCCGCCGCCGGCGGGAAAGCGGCGGAGCGTTCTGCCTCTGCTGTCAGTACGGTTACAAATCCGGAGATGATCATAATGAAAATGCTTTCCAGACTGCTCTCGACAGCGCTGTCCTTCACACTTCTGCTCGGCATTCCCCAGTGCCAGGGCTGGGCGGGCGCAACCCAGACGAAGCTGCCGGTCCTTGCCATTGAAACGAAGCGCCGGGATGCCGGCGCAAAAGATTTTGTAACCGAGCCGGTTGCGCCCCTTGTTGCCGAGAGGATGTATCTGCCGGAGTTCATGCCGCCCGCACCCTACTATGAGGCCTGCACCGTAACGCTGAAAAGCGGGAAAGGGGAGCAGCTGCTCAAGCCGTGTGACGCGCAGGTGAAAGTGCGGGGCAACTGGACGACAAATTATCCGAAAAAGTCGCTGCGGATCAAATTTGATAAAAAACAGAAGCTGCTGGGGCTGAATGACGGCGCCAAGCAGAAAAACTGGGTGCTCCTTGCCGAATACAAGGACATCTCCATGCTCCGGGACAAGGCGGCGCTCTCCCTCAGCCGGGAGATTCTGGGGGCAGACGGCCTGTATGCGGCCGACGCGGAACTGGTTTCGGTTACCATCAACGGGGAATACTGGGGTGTGTATCTGCTGGCGGATATGCAGCAGGTGAGTGCACACCGGGTGCGGATTACGGAGCCGGATAAAGGGTACACCGGCACCGATATCGGTTACTTTCTGGAGTACGATGCCTACTACACTTACGAGGAGGAGCTTCAGAGTTTTTCCCCGGACTTTGCCGGCAATGCGGCCCTGCGCGTCTATGACGGCAACCCCGACACTGCCGTCACCTGCAGCCCGCTTCCCGTATCGGAGGACGATCCGACAAGGCCGATCGGGATCACCATCAAGAGCGATATCTACTCTCAGGCGCAGCACGATTTCATTGAGAATTTCATCAATCAGACCTACCGCATCCTGTATGAAGCTGCGTACCATCAGAAGGCCTTTGTATTCGACGACGCGTACCGCGAGATCTCTGAGACCGATGCGCTCACGCCGCGGCAGGCGGTGGAGCGGGTGGTGGATGTGCAGTCTCTGGCGGATATGTATATCATCAGTGAACTCACCTGTGACGCGGACCTCTACTTTTCCAGCTTTTTTATGGATGTGGATTTCGGCCCGGATGGGGACCGGAAGCTCCGGTTTGAGGCGCCCTGGGATTTTGATTCCGCCATGGGGAACAAAGACCGCTGTCTGGACGGCACCGGCTTTTATGCCTGCAACCTGATCCCCGATGTGAATGCCAGCCCGGTAAGAGAAGTGACGTATTATACGGTCAATCCCTGGCTCGTCGTGCTCGCATATGAGGACTGGTATCAGGACCTGATCCGGGAGACCTGGGCGCGGATCCGGGAAAGCGGGGTGCTGGAGCGTACCGTTGCGATGATCGGGGAGGACAGCGCCGCGCTGCAGAGGGAATTTAAAAGGAACTATAAAAAGTGGGATAACATCCGGTGGAACCATCTGTTCGTAAAAGAACTCTCAGAGCCGGCCAAAAACTGCCGTAACGAGGCCGAAGCCGCGGCGTTTCTGCAGCAGTGGCTGACCAGCCGGATCGAATTCCTCGACAGCCGGTGGAGTTCATGAAAGAATGCGCCGGACCCGGCGGCAGTGCCGCCGCCGGCATGCCGCGGGTTTTGTATGCAGGCGTCTGACTGCGCTGCACAGAGGGGCGGGTGCTTACCCGTACTCTGTAATACCGGAAATACTCTACAGAGGTTTTATATATGCTGAATGCGAAGACCGCTCAAAAACCGGCAAAACCGCTGCAGTACGTGTTGACCTACACCGTGCTGTGGTCTCTTTGCACTGCGGTCATCTGGGCGGTTTTCCAGGCAAACGGCAAATCCTTTCTCTGGATCACGGACGGGGTTCCCCAGCACTTCATCTCGTTCAACTATCTGTGCGAATACCTCGAGGATCTGATCCTCCGTCATCAGTTCCGGGGCTTCTTTAACTACAGCATCGGACAGGGGATGGACATTGTCCAGACCCTGGGCTGCTACGACTTTACCGACCCGGTTTCCGCCCTGGCCGCCCTGGTTTTCCCGCTCGGCAGGCTGCAGCGGTATACCCTGATGATTTTCCTGAAGCTGTATCTCACCGGGCTTTCGTTCATGCTGTTCTGCTTCTCAACGGAGCGGAGGAACCTGCCGGCCGTGCTGGCCGGGGCGCTTGCCTACACTTTCTCCGGCGCCGTCCTGTTTACCGTTGCGCGGCACCCCAACTATGTCAACTGGGCGTACTGCTTCCCGCTGATCCTTTCCGGCGCAGAAGGTTATGCCCGCAGGGGAAAGCGGGCGCCCCTGGTGCTGTTTGTGGCGCTGAATGTTGTTACCAGCTACTACACCTTTTATATCAATACCATTCTGACCGGAATCTATCTTCTGACCGGGTGCCTCTGCAGGGCTCTCAGGCAGAAAACAGCGGCTGCTTTCCGGCAGGAGTTCGGGCTGCTGCTCCGCACCGTTCTTGTTAGTGCGGTCGGGGTTGCGCTTTCCGCAGTGATCCTTCTGCCGAGTATCTATGCATTCCTGAATAATTACCGGGTCGGTTTCGCCTCCGGCTATACGGAATCCCTTCTGCATTATGAGTGGAAATACTACTTCAAGCTGCCGGAATCGCTGTTTGCGATGAACTATACCGCGGGGTACCATAATGAGCTGGGCCTGAACGCCGCGGTATTCTTTCCCGTTGTTCTCCTGTTTCTCCGGAAAGGGGAGCGCACGGAGCTGAAGGCTATGCTGGTGATCACGCTTCTGATGCTGTGTCTGCCCCTGGCGGGCCGCGTCATGAACGGCTTCGGATATGCCAGCAACCGCTGGAGTTATGCGCTGCCGTTCTATGCTTCCGTCGCCCTGACGGAACTGTTTGTCGCCCTGCCGGACATGACATGGAAGGAGAAAGCGCTCTGCCTGGCTGCGTTTGCAGCATACTTTGCCATCTGTGCCGTCACTTTTATGCGCCACAGTGACCCGGTCACGAAGCGGCTTCTCCTGCCGATGCTGGGGATCCTGCTCGGCGTGACGGCGATGGTGTGGGTGCTTCTGCAGACCGGCCGTGCCGGGAGGCAGGCAGGCTCACTGCTGCTGGGGGCAGTGCTGGTGAGCGCGATGCTGCAGACTTACGCCATGTTTTCACCGGCAGCCGGGGGATACGTCAATGAGTATCTGGACCGGGCAGAGGCAGCATCCGTTTATCAGGACTACTCCTCCGTGGCGGTGAAGGGCATCTCCGGCGGCTTCTTCCGCACGGAAGAGGAGGACCAGGAGATCATCAACCGGGAAAACTATGACGGTTACCACAACGTCAACGGCACCTCCTTCTACTGGAGCATGTATCCGGTCTCCATCTTTGAGTATTACAGGGACCTTGGTTTAAGCAGCGTGTCACAGAACTGCCGGCCTGCCGGGCTGAGCGGTCGCACCGGCCTGCTGGAGCTGGCAGGTGTAAAATACTACACCAAACCGGCTTCGAGTTCGGGAACCGTCCCTTACGGATACCGGGAGATTCTCTCGGCAGATCCGGCATTTCAGGTCTATGAGAATCCGTATGCGCTTCCGGTGGCATATACCTGTTCCGCTTACCTCACCGAGGACGAGTATGCCGCGCTGGACGGCATTGAAAAGGAGCAGGCTCTTCTGCAGGCAGTTGTGCTGCCTCAGGCGCCGGATGCCGCCGGAATCAGCCACGTGACGCCGATGCAGAATGCACAGATACTGGACTGTGAAATCACGGAGACCGACGGAGTCCGGCTCGACGGCAGCATGCTTTCCGCCGACCGGGAAGGGAAAATCACGCTGACCGTGAAAGACGTCCCGGAGAACTGCGAGCTGTACCTCTATCTCCGGGGGATCCACCTGAAAACCATCCGGGATGCAACGCTGAGCGTGGATGGGGACTACCGCGTCAAGATCGATGTTTCCAGGAAAGCGGATCACACTTCCGTGACAAAATCCACCTGGATTTCAAACCGTGACTACAAGTGGTCGGTTCTGCGGGATGATGTGGCGTTTAACCTCGGCTGCGGGTTTTCCGGGGAAAACACCATCCGGCTCAAGTTCGGGAAGGATGCGGATTTCACCGTCGGCAGCATCGAAGTCATTGCAGTCCCCATGTCCGCCTATACGGGGTATGCGCAGGCGCTGCGGGAACATGTTCTGGAGGATGTCGAGGTCGGCGCCGACCGCGTTTCGGGTACCATTGCAGTGCCGGAAGCCCGGATTCTGCAGTTTTCCGTCCCCTACAGTTCTGGCTGGACCGCGTATCTGGACGGGGAGAAAACAGAGCTTCTCCGGTCTGATATCATGTACATGTCGGTGATTGTTCCGGAGGGGGAACACAGTGCTGAACTGCGCTATCGAACGCCCGGAATGAAAGCGGGTCTTGTGATCTCTGCGGTGACGCTGATTCTCTGGCTCGGCTGTGAGTTCACGGCTTCCCGCAGGAAGAGAAAAGTTGCCTGAAGGCAAAATAACGTGGACTACCGTTCCGGCAGTCCACGATCATCATGTTATTCATTATCCGGCGGTGCCGCCCGCGGTGCGGGCAGTAAGGGTTCACGCCGGTTCAGTCTTTTTTCTGTTTAAGATTTCCGCCCGGAACGTGTCTTTTTGCGCGGCGGTTTTCTTTTTCTCCGAAGCGCCGCCATCACAATCAGCAGCACAAGAATCAGCGCAGCGGCTGCCATCAGCAGAATTCTCGGGGTCGGGGAATAGGTTTCCTCCAGCGCCGGTTGCGGAACGGGGGAAGCAGTTTCCGCGGCGTCCTGCGCATCGCCCGTGACAGCGGCGGAGCCGGCGGGAAGTACGGAAGCATCGTCCGGCGTCACCGTGCTTTCCGCTGCTGCTAGTGCCTCGGCAGCGGCAGCCTCCTGCTCTGCAGCCTGGGCCGCAGCGGCCTCTTCGCGTTCACGGACGTGCTCCTGCCGGTAGCCCATCCTCTGTCCCAGCACGCAGAGGTGGTGGGCAATGCCGCCCATAATGTCCAGGTCCGAGATGTTTTTCATCATGATGGTCACAACAATCGGGTTGTTTGTGTAGATCACTCCGGTGCAGTGAAGGTAATCACCCGCACCGTTCCCCCAGACAGCGACATGAGCCTGCGATGTGTGCAGGCCTTCGCGGATCCACTGATCCCGGTTGAACATATCCCAGGGCTGGGAGGCCTTCATATATTCCAGAACATTCGGGAAGCGCTCATCCCCGCCCAGGTAGAGCGTTTTGGTCACTTCCATCATGATGCGCGCCGTGTAATAGCTCCTCTGGTAGAAGTCATCGGTGTAATAGTCCTCCGGCAGATTGGCGTACTGTGGCACCATTTCGGCGCAGTTCGACGTGGTGTTGCCGCCCAGATAGACGATCATCGAAGTGTAGCTGGGTCCGCTGGAGTTCTCCAGAACGGTCTGCAGGGCGTATTCCAGGGTAATGCCGTTAATGCTGGTGTCGTTGCTCAGTTCTCCGCTTGCCAGCTTCTCGGCAAAGTTCATGCAGATCGGCAGTTTGGACCAGTTGACCCCGTACATCCATTCGTCGGCATTATACAGCCAGGTTTCATCGGAGCCGGAATACCAGAAGCCGACAGAGATGGAGCACTGGGGTTCGTCCCAGTGGTCTGCCGCCAGATAATTCTCCAGCCACAGTTTCAGCTTCTCGCCGTCAATGTGCCCGTCCTCCGTCATCTCCGGCTCCTCTTCATCTCCGGAAGAAGCTTCCTCCGCTTCGGTTGCTTCGTCCGCACTCTCCGCAGGAGTTGCTTCCTCCCCGGCATCGGCCCCTTCTGCGGCATCGGCGGCAATGGCCTCCTCGCCACTCGCCTGGGCAGGGGTATCTTCCAAGCCTGACTCGGCATACGCCGTGAGCGGCCCGGCAGGGATCAGGATGACCAGTGCCAGAACCAGAAGCAGTGAGAGGATGATTTTTGCATGTCTCATGTTTTTCATACGGAACTCCATTCTGTAGAAGGAATTTCTTTCACAATTATACCATGCCGCGCGTGCTTCGACAACCGGTTTTCCGTTCTTTCTCTCTGTCGAAAACAGTTGAATTCTTTAATCGGGTTATAATATAATACGGTCGTGTACACAACACCCATACAAATAATATCATTACGGTTTTCGGGGGGCGACTTTGGTCAAAGCCTTTCAGGGATCCGTGTTGGCTGACAGATCAGAAAGCAAAGAAGCAAAAGGGGAAGCTCCGTTGAAGGAACTATTATCATCGAAGACAGTCAGACAGTTAATATCTTACTTTTTTGTGGGCGGGACTGCTGCCCTGGTCGAGTGGAGCGTGTTCTCCCTGCTGGAGTATCTGCTGGACCTGCCGTACCTGCTCGCGTCCGTCCTGGCGTTTCTGGTTTCCACAACGGTGAACTGGATTCTGGGCAGGACGTTTACCTTTAAGAACAGCGCCTATCAGAAAAAGAAATCAAAGGAAGCTTTCCTGGTGTTTGCCGCCAGTGCAGTCGGGCTGGTCTTTAACCTGCTGCTGATGCTTCTGTTTGTGGACGTCATCGGTATGAGCACCAATTTCCTGAAGATTGTGGCAAAGGTGCTGGCGACGGGGATTGTGTTTATCTGGAATTATCTGTCGAGAAAGCTCTGGATTTACCGGGCATAGATCCGCTTCAGAACGGTCCGAAGACACAAGCGGAGCTCCCGGACACTGGCTGAAAGAAGTCTGCCCTTCGGCACGGACCTTTCATGGCAGGATGTGCGGAGAAATAAGGAAAAGGATAAAAAGGGATGGAAACCGGAACGCTGCAGAAAAACAGAACAACCCGCCTGGCGTCGTATCTCCCCGCGTATACGGCGCTGTGGTTTTTGTGCGTCCTGATCATCTGCCTGGTGTTCCGGGTGAACGGGAAAACGTTTATCTGGGAAGAGGACGGAGTGCCCCAGCACTTTACGGCTTTCAACTATCTCTGCGATTATCTGCATGATCTGCTCGTTTTCCGTCAGTTCAGAGGGTTTTTTAATTTCACGCTGGGTCAGGGCATGGATATTCTGACCACCCTCGACAGCTATGATTTCACGGACCCGGTTTCCGTCCTCGCCGCGCTGGTTTTCCCCCTGAGCCGGATGCAGAGATACACGCTGATGATTTTTCTCAAGTTCTATCTTGTCGGCGTCTCCTTTCTGCTGTACTGCTGCGCCACGGAGCAGAAGAACCGCCTGACCGTGCTGGCGGGCGCGATGGCCTATACTTTTTCCGGCGCGGTTCTGTATAACTTTGCGCGGCACCCCAATTACGCCAACTGGTCCTATTTTTTCCCGTTTCTGCTTGCCGGCGCGGAGCTTTATGCCCGAAAAGGGAAGCGGGCGCCCTTTGCCGTCTTTGTATTCTGGAACGTTGTCACCAGTTTTTACACCTTTTACATGAATGCGGTTCTGACGGCGCTCTATGTCCTGACCGGCAGCGTCTGCAGAATTGCCTCGAGCAGCGAAAAGCGCGCCGCCCTGAAGGCGGAGGCGGCAGCCGTGCTGAAGCTTGTCGGGGTCGGGATGACCGGCGTTCTGCTGTCCGCCTTTGTCCTTCTGCCCACAGTCCACGCCTACCTTGAAAACTACCGGGTGGGCGTTGCGACCGGATATACGGCGTCCCTGCTGCACTATGAATGGAAGTACTATTTCAAGCTGCCGGAAGCGCTGTTCGCCGCGAACTATCAGCCGGGGTACTCTACTGCCCTCGGCCTGAATCTGGCGGTCTTTATCCCCGTTGTCCTGCTGTTTCTCCGCAGAGGCGATCATGCGCAGCTCAAAAGCTTGCTGATCCTGTCGCTGCTGATGCTGTGCGTGCCCCTGGCCGGCAGAGTGCTGAACGGATTCGGTTACTCCACCAACCGCTGGTGCTACGCGGTGCCGTTTTATGCTGGCGTTGCGCTTGTCCGGATGTTCGATGCGGTGCAGACGATGACCGGCAGGGAAAAGACCGCGGTCTTCCTTGCGGCGGCGGCCTATTTTGCCCTCTGCCTGGTTACGTTTCTTCTGCACTCTGACCCTGCAACCAGGAACAGCGTTCGGCGTCTGGTAATAGCCTTCTTCTGCGTAACGTTCCTGTTCTGGCTGGTGCTGCGCTTCCGGAACAGTCTGCAGCTGGAGCGCAGTCTTTTCAGTCTGGTTGTGCTTTGTGCGGCGTACCAGTGCTTTGCGACCTTTTCCACGTCAGCCGGGTTTTACGTGGGCGAATTCCTGGACAGATCGCGGGCCTCCGCCGTCTACTCGGAGTTTTCCGCCGCTGCCGCAAAGGGGATCGATGACGGATTCTTCCGGGTCGAGGCGGAGGAACAGGAAGAGGCGAACAGGGAAAACATGAGCGGGTACCACGGCCTGAACGGCACTTCGTTTTACTGGAGCCTGTTCCCTGCCCATGTCTACCGTTATTATACGGATCTTGGTCTGAGCACCGTTTCCCAGAATGTCCGCCTTGCCGGGCTGAACGGACGGACCGGACTGCTGGAGCTTGCGGGCGTAAAGTACTATACCAGGCCCGCCTCCGGTACCGGCCTTGTGCCGTACGGATACCGGGAGGTTCCTTCACCGGACAGCAGGTTCGAGATCTATGAAAATGAGTTCGCTCTCCCGGTCGGGTATACGCTTTCCGGGTATATTACGCGGGAGGAATACGACGCACTGGATGAAATCGGAAAGGAGCAGGCGCTGCTGCAGGCTGCCGTGCTGGAAGCTCCGGTCGGCTCCGCCTCCGTCGGAAAGGCGGAGATCGTTCGGCAGGCACAGGTTCTGGATTATGAACTGGAAGACACCCGGAATGTCTCCTGGGTAGGCAGCGATCTCACCGTGTCAAACGGGGGGATAATTACTCTGTCGGTTGACATTCCGGAAGACAGCGAGGTGTATCTGACGCTCAGACAGATCCGGCTCATCGGCACGATTCCCCGGGAAGTGCCGAAGCAGGGCTATGTTGTCACGGTCACTGCCGCCCGGGAAGCGGAAGATTATTCGGTGAAGAAGCAGGCGGCCGTCGCCGGCGTCAACTACCGCTGGCCGGTTCTGAGAGACAATGTGGTCTACAATCTGGGTTACGGGCATGCGGGGGAAAACCGGATTACGTTGGAATTCGGCCATGACGCGGACTTCTCCCTGGCCGGCATTGAAGTGACTGCGGTGCCCATGTCGCCCTACCGGGAGTATGCCCGGGCGTTGGGGGAGGTAGTGCTGGAATCTCCTGAGGTCGGCGTGGATCGCGTCACCGGCCGAATTTCAGTCCCGGAGGAGCGGATCCTGCAGTTCTCCATCCCCTACAGCGACGGCTGGACCGCGTATGTGGACGGAGAGGAAACGGAAACAATCCGGTCAGACGTCATGTATCTCGCCGTGCTGATCCCGGCAGGTGAGCACAATGTGGAGCTGAGATACCAGACGCCCTGGCTGCGTACCGGCGTGATGCTGTCCTGTGCCACCCTTGTGCTCTGGATTGCGTATGAAGCTCTGAAGAAACGGAAGCCAGGCACGCGGCAGTAAAGCAAAACACAGTAAACAGAACACGGCAGCCCGCCGGCCTTTTCCGCGGGCTGTCCTGTTTCCACCCAGCCGCCTGCGTGGGCGCAGCATCATCCGCCGCTGACCGGAGCTGTTTCAGCTTGTGCGGGAACTTTATCCGTTCTTTTTGATTGTGTTTCGCAAGCCTCTGTGATATTATTATAATTGGTTGGATTGTGCGCTCAATGATCTGTTCGCCTTGTGCGTGACGCCCGGCGTCAGGGATATGGCGTCAACCACGGCCTGATGTAAACCACCAGCAGCGCTTGAAGATTTCCCCAGTCTCATAAGCATCCGGTGTCCGGTTGCTGGACAGGGGTAAGTGGAGCAGCAGATGGAGAACCGGAAACAGCGAAAACTGCATACCGGAACGGCCCGGAGGAAGATGCACT
This sequence comes from uncultured Oscillospiraceae bacterium, assembly GCA_964495965.1. Taxonomy (GTDB): domain Bacteria; phylum Bacillota; class Clostridia; order Oscillospirales; family Oscillospiraceae; genus Limivicinus. The sequence goes on from CAZBXX010000003.1 coordinate 39,674, forward strand.
TCTTCCGCGGGCTTTCCATGCTGCTTTCGCTGCTGCTTCTGCTCTCCTTTCTTCCCGTTCCCGCTTCTGCGGACGAGGGCTTTGAGGACGGCGTCCGGGATGAGGAAAACCTGTATCTGCCGGACGAAGACAGCGCCACCGAAGGGGACCCTCAGGAGACGGGCGGGGAAGAATCAAACCCGGACTCGGTACCCGAAGCGGGCACGGAACCCGAAGAAGACCTTGACTCCGCACAGCTCTCCCCCGGGGCCGAAGATTCCGGGGCTTCCGCTGCTCCGGATACGGGCGGTTCCTCCGGACTGCCGGGTGCGGAATCCGAAGCCGGCGGGGTCAATGCGGATGGTTCAGAGACCAGTGACTACGGCGCTTCGGGGAGTGACATTGCCGCTACCGGGGAACCGGAACGGGATCCGGAGGAAGTTGCCGCCGATGGTGCGGATGACAGCGATGACCATAACGAGGATGACAACGCAGACTTGGACAACTGGGACGGGGAGGACTTGGACGAGTGGCCTAACGACCGGGACGAAGATGAAGAGGAAGAAGATTATCTGTTCCGGCGCTACGGCATTACCGGCCAGAGGCCCGGCGCAAGCGGCCCCCTCAACATGGACGACGGCAGCTTTTTCCGCAGCTTCGCCTCCCTGGCCGTTGCGGAGGAAGCGGAATTCAGCGGATACCTGCGCTCGCACCTCGGCATTCCAGATGAAAACGGCATTCCGGATGCCGCTTTTCAGATTGCTCCCCTAAACGAAAAATATCTGGACTGGTACTATGACGGCGCGTTCTCCGGCTCGGGCGCCGCGGAGAAGCGCCCTCCGGTGGAGAAGCTGGACAGCCTCTTTGTCCTGTGGTGCGCCGACCGCACGGGGTATCTCCGTCACGGCTTCTTCCCGGCCACGGACGACAGGATGACGCTGTTTTCGGAGCTGGAAGCGCACGGCAATCCGGTCTTCCCGCTGCACGGCGGCGGTCTCACTCCGCAGGAAAACGATCTGATTTTTGAGCCGGGTGGCGATTCGGGCGAGCGTTTTGCCCGGGTCGGGATCGTTGTGGCAACTGATGCGGAAACCCTCACATGGGTCTTCTGCAACCGCTGCGGATATCCGGTGCTGAAAACGGCCCCTGTGGCGGAACTCCCGGACGAAACTGCGTTCCTGCGCGTTGCGGAAGTGCAGGACACGCTCCTTCTGCAGGCGGCGGATTTTCTGGAACAGGAACTCGGCATCTCCACGGCTGCTACTGCGGGGATCCTTGCCAACATCGGGTATGAATCGGACTATTTTCCCCGCGCAGTTGGAGATGACGACACCGCCTACGGGCTCTGCCAGTGGCGGCTCTCCCGCTGGGACCGCCTGATCCTCTTCAGCGAGTCGAACGGTCTGAACTTCCGGAGAACCAACGCGCAGCTGCAGTATCTGGTTTACGAACTCCTGCATACCGAGAAGCGCTATCCCACGCTGATGAAGCTCCGCGCCGCCGGGAACACGGCCCGTGATGCCTGTGATGCCGCCTATATCTTCTGCCTGGAATTTGAGCGGCCCGAATATTCCGAACTGAACGGGGTGCGCCGCGGGATATACGCCTGCCGGAGCCTCTTCCCGCTGCTCTTCCCGGATGCGCGTCAGCCTGAGATTCTGAGAGAGCTGGCCGAACTGGAAGACCTTCTCGAGGCTCTTCTGGAAGAGGCCGAGAGCACCGTCAAAGCGAAAGAATCCGCTTCCGCGGAAAATGCGGAGGAAGCGGAAGACGCCGATGTCTTCACAGAGGCGGAAACCGATGCAGCCTTTGAAGAGAACGACCCCGGTGCCGTTCTGCCGGAGGACGGTTCCGCGGACCCGGCAGCGGAAGCCCTGCCCGAGGAAGAGACAACCGGCACTGAAACCGAGGCCGAAGCGCCCGCAGCCTCAACGGAGGTGGGCGGCACGGCGGAGGCGGAGGAGCCCGCCGCCCCTGCAGGGAAAGCGGATACGGAATCAGAACCTGAGAATTCTTTTGAATAACGAAAACAGAAGCGCCGCCTTCAGTCTGTTTACGGCCTGAAGGCGGCGCTGCTTCTTATCAGAAAATCAGTAAGACTCGGCGTTATCGTACAGCCATTCCGCATCCTCTATCGGAATCGCGCAGGTGATATTGTTCCCTTCGGCAAAAATAAGAGTTGTGATCCCGACGACCTCACCTGCGTCATTGAAGAGCGCGCCGCCGCTGCTGCCGCCGGAAACCGGTGCGGAAACCTGGATGTAATCCTGTCCGTCCTCCGGCAGTGTGATCACACCGCTGTACACCCCCGAAGACACCGTGTTCAGCAGACCAAGAGGACTCCCTATGGCAATCACCTTCGAACCTTTCTCCAGTTCTGTGGAGTCTCCCAGAGGCAGGGGTTCTATTCCGGTGTCTTCCGAGGTGCGCAGAATGGCGAGATCCCGCTCTTCATCCGTGGCAACAATGGTATCCAGTTCGAATACCATACCGGTTTCTGCTTTTGCGAAGAACGTGGCTGCCTCCGAGATCACATGCCAGTTCGTGACGAAAACACCCTCTTCGAATGCGGCAAAAGCGCTGCCGGACACGAACGGCTCTCCTTCATAGTTGTAGCCGGTCAGCTCGACAACGGAACGGGAGGCTGACTGTATCGCTGCAGTATCATCTGAAAAACCGGTTTCTACAGAGGCTTCGGTGTCCTGGGCGAAGTCAGAGTCCGGCTCTTCAGAGAGTACGGGCTGGTTCCAAACCGAAGCAGGGTCATACACTGAGGGTACAGGCTGATCCATAACCGGGGCCGGGCTGCGCTCTGCGGGCAAAGGAAGATTTGCGAACGGAACATAGTCCCGCACATAAATGTATATCCCAAAGCAGACCAGAGCAGTCAGCAGCACGAAAATCAAGACCTCGATGAGCACGGTTTTCGGCTTCTTTTTTCCAGAGTTCTCCCGTTTCCTGCTGCTGCGGGACCGCTGCTTCACAGGCGGCAGGGAAGCTGTGCCGCACGCAGGGCAGTAGAGCATGTTTTTTTTCATTTTTGCGCCACATTCGGGACAGCGGTTCATGGTGAGGCTCCCACACTTATCTTTTTTGCCGGAATTCCGCTGGCACGGGAAACTCAGCGGATATCCGAATTGTACCATAGAAATCAACCGCACGCAACAACATCCGCCCGGATAAACTGCATAACCCGCTCCGGATAGACCGCACGTGGCGCGCTCTTCATTCCTGCTGCCTGCCGGATCCGTTATAAATTAAGATATCCTAAGTAGTTTTTTTCGCTCTTCTGTGGTATAGTGGTCATAACGATGAAGATTGCAATTGAATTTGCCGTTTTGCGCTTGAAAAGGAGGGCTGATTCAATGAGGAAAAGAATTTTTGCCATAATGCTGTGCGTCATGATGGGTCTCTCGCTGCTGCCAGTGTCAGCAGCGGCGGATGCATTTTATATCGGTGTATCTGATGGTATAGCAACGGTTGAAGGCGAAATTGTAACAACTGCCGAACAAGGAGCAACGGTAACAGTAACGGCCGAGGAAAAAACGGATAAAGAGTTCAGCAAGTGGACGGTTACGGGAGTAACGCTCACGGATGCGACAGCGAATCCGGTGACTTTTACGATGCCTGGAAACGACGTAAGTCTAACGGCAGAATACGTTGACAAGTATGCTGTTAATGTTACGAATGGAACGGCGAGTCCGACCAGTGCGGCAGAGGGAAAGCAGGTAACAGTAACGGCCGAGGGAAAAACGGATAAAGAGTTCAGCAAGTGGACGGTTACGGGAGTAACGCTCACGGAT
>CAZBXX010000003.1:43555-48850 GCA_964495965.1 uncultured Oscillospiraceae bacterium
GCGACAGCGAATCCGGTGACTTTTACGATGCCTGGAAACAACGTAAGTCTAACGGCAGAATACGTTGACAAATACACGGTTACCTTTGACACGGTTCTCCCGATTTCAACGATCAAGAATGCGCCTGCCGATCAGAGCATTCCCTCGGGCGGCAAAGTCACCAAACCGGCCAACCCTTCCGATTCCAAGCAGAACCACACGTTTCTGGGTTGGTATAAAGACAGCGCGTATAAAACAGCGTTTAACTTCACAAGCGATACCATTACCGAAGACACCACCCTGTATGCCAAATGGAAGCATCCTTACAGCGAGGGTATCTGCTACTACTGCTGGAAAGCGGATGACACCTTCGACGAGGATGAGGATCCAAAGTTCACCGCAAAGATCACCTCAGGCACAACCGCCACTAAGAACGGAGTCGCCTACTATGGATATTCCCATTCGGTCACGATGAACACCTACTACGCCTACGTGAAAGATGATGTCGATGTTTATGTGGACGATGAGTTAGTCAGCTCCAAAAACTACACCCTCGCCAGCGGCAGTACGGTCGTCACGCTGCGTGCCTCGTTTATCAAGTCGCTTTCAACGGGGAACCACACCATTGAAATTGATACTCTCCTTGGAGATGACGACGGCGTCTTCCGAATCAGCTCCAGCCCCAAGACCGGCGACGAGAGCAATGTGGCCCTGTACGTGACGGTGGGTGTCCTGGCTCTGGCCGGCGCAGGCGGCATTGCCTGGTATCTCCTGAAAAAGAAGAAGTAAAAGTAAACATATCGGCGGATTCCCGCCACGACAAGAACAGCACCCCGTACCAGACCTGGTACGGGGTGCTTGCAAATGTGGTGTGCCAAAACAGATGGAACCGTATGATAAGCAGAATCAGCTTAGGTGCACAGTGATACGGCGCTGATCTTTACACGAAGATGATCTTCACGATCAGGGTTGCGTTGGCCTTTGCGGTTTCGTTGCCATGGAAGTAGACCGGGATCTTCATAGTTGCGGCCTTGGTTGTTGTGATCTTGCTGCCTGCATAGCCGATGGCGATTTCCCCGTTACAGAGTGTTAATTCAGGGGTCGGTGTCAGGACAGACAGGATCTGCACGGATTCCTGGTTCTGCACCAAAGGACTTGAATAACCCCGTGCATTCGGTTAGAATGGAATCCGGAAGAGGATAAACCTCACCAAGTCAGGACAGAGAAGGACGTTGGGGAAAGATGAAGAAACGACTCTGCTTATGCCTGATAACGGCACTGATATTGCCCATGTTTGCTGGGTGCGGCGTGATTCCAGCCAACGAGCCGTTCCCGTGGGTGACAGCAGAGCCCGAGGAGGATGCGTCGGTCCAAGCTGAGGAAGGAGCAAACGGGGCAGCATACGGGGAAGAGGACGCTGTCGTGGAGGAGGAAGATGCTGTTACCATGCCGGCCCCGGAATCGCCTGATGAGGAGATTGAGATTACCCTAGAGAATCTATTTCATTATTTCCAGTACTTTACCGAGGAGCGCTGGAAGGAAAACAGCTTCGGCGAGACGGGAAAGCTGGAGCTGGCGTTCTTCCTGCGTATCCGCCCGGAGTATGCGTACAGGCTTGTGGCCGTCAGCACAGAAATCGCGGTGGAATATGATTTCCGCCGGACGCCGATTCCCATCACTGTTTACTTTGACGAACACGTGTATGAGTTGTATGAAGAGCAGGTTCATCCCGAGAGCATCTCCCGCATGGTTCTGGATGAGCACATGGATTACCAGTATACGGAACTTCCGGAGCGGATTTACGGCCTCTGCATTGCCTTCACGACCGTAGAGACGGATTTCGCAACAGTATACCTGCCCTATCCGGGACCGGAGATCCTGCGCGTGCAGGGCACGCTCTGCCTGCGCGCTGCAGCGTAAGGCAGTTTTTTGTCCGCTATTTCGCACGTATAATGCTGCAGCTCAAATTGAAAGCCGGGGCCCGGATCATCTCCGAAGCCCTGGCTTTTGCCGGTTTTGCCAAGCGGTCATGGGAGCAGCATCCACTTGGCGTACAGGGTGATGTCCCCGGTTGCGCGGGGACCGATCTGGGTGATTCTTGTGCTCTCCTTGAAGTTTGAACTGGTATACTACCCGAGGAATTCGTACCCCTCTTTTCTGAGCAGAGAGGGGAGCTAAAAAGCTCTTCTTACCATCGTGTACGATATCCGTGTTGCCTTCTGCCGCGCCGGAGCATAGGTGGTGAAGGAATCATCAAGAGGCACTGTCCCGCAGAACTATGATCAAGGGGATTATCCTCTGCGGGACAGCGCTGTTTAAGATATTATGTTATGCTGTTCTTGCTTTGCTCCTTTTTAGGAGACTGCGAAGATCACTTAAGCAGGACCTTAACACTCACGGTGGCATCCGGGGTGTTCGTCTTATTCCCATAATGCCAAACATTCAGCTTCACAGTCTTGGTCTGACCTGCCTTCAGGCCGGCGGCGATGGCGCCGTTTTCATCAGTCCTGAACCCGATGCCCAAGGTTGCAAAGGAGGAAGGTGTGTAGTCTTCCGTTGACCCGACCCGGTTGACGACTTTGAAGGGAGTGCTGCTTCCGCTGATCTCCACTCGGTAGATATCCGTGAGGTTCTGATCTGCAGAGGTAATGTCAAAGTCAGCCTGACTATAGCGGTCATTTACATAGAGTGTCAGGGTTGCGGGAGTTGCCTTAATCTTGACGGAGCCCTTCTTGATGTTCAGAGCAATCGTTTGGTAATTCGGTTCACCCTTCTTGGAATTCCAGCTTTTATAAGTCTTCAGCTTGAACTTATACGTGTTGAGCAGGTCATACTGATCTGCAAAACCATCCTTTAACATCAACGTGTTGACCGGCTGATTCCTTGCGTTGGGATACGACCCAACCTCAAAGGGATTCGGCATGCCGTCTTCGAATGCTTCTTCACCAAGAGAGATCTCTTTCTTTTCAACTAATTTTTTCCCTTCATAGGTCTCGCGTACAAGGATCGGCATGTAATCGCCGTCATAACCATTGTCGATCATGTATATATACTGAGCAAAGCCGCCCAGCGAGTTCTTGGCCACCGTCTGAATTCTCGTGCTGTACGGTCTGAGAACATCGATGCTGCCGCTGACACTGGTACTCCAGGTCACCTGATTCTTTAAATTAGTCCACTTGATGTTCAGCTTGGTTCTGACGGGTTCGGTTTGCTTGTGTACCGCATTGCCGTCCTCATCAAAGCCGACAAAGTAGGTTGCCATGGTATACAGGTAGTACGTATAACCCGGCTCAATCCACTCGTTCGCTGGGTAGACTTCGATATTCTTATTCGTGTTATCAAACGGATACGGCCGCCAGATTTTGAAAACGCAGTCTTCGCCGTCATCGTTTTCCCACTCAGAACCGTTCCAGCCATACTCACGAGAAATGACGATTTCTTCCTCAGTTGATCCTTTGGCGACCCGGGTTACACCTGTTGAATAATAATAGTCATCATTGTAGGCGCTGTTGTAGTTCTTCAGGGTAGGAGTGAGTTTAATGGACTTATCCGCAAAGCCAGCATTCGAGTAGACCAAAATCGAGCCGCTCTGTTTGACACTTAGCTTTACTTCTTGGGGATTGGTTTTCACCGTGAAGGTGTAATCCTTCCCGCAGAAAGTGCAGTACACCTTATAGGTATGGGCTGTTGTAGTGTCAGCCGCAGGACCGACATTGACAAAGCAATATGCCTTCCCGTCCTGCCCCATATAAGGGCCTTCCGGTCCGTTATCGCCGTAAGGATAACCGATACTCAGAGACAGAATATCCGAAATAGCCGGAGTGGACTCCTTCGTATACATTTGCAGTTTCTTCCCGCTGCCTTCTGTAACCTTGGTAATCTCAAAGTCAAACCGACCGTACTCCCCAAAGCGTGACGGGCTGATCGCGGCCAGCGTATAGGCGCTTTCACCGATCGCCGTGTTCAGTGTAATCGAAGCGGGCTTGAAGGTGACTTTCGGAGTTGTGTAATTAATGGTGTAGTTCACCACAATGGAAGGCTTGATGGCCCAGCCCTCTACTGTGGCCAGCAGGTAGAGTTTGCCGCTGCCCTTGTTGGGCACGGATGCATTGTTATTCTCAAGACCGGCGTACCAATTCCCACCATAATCCTGATTCAACCTGATCCAATCAGGGAGTGCGGTTTTCTTTGCTTTTGCGGCAGCGGCTTCATCCGCTTCCAACGCGGTGACGGTCCCACCCTTAATGCCGAGCGAGATATAATCAGGTTCAAAGCCTTCGTTGGAATACTTTGCGACAACGCTGTTGAAAGTGAGTTTTCCGACCTTCAGCTTGGGCAAGGACTTTTTGACTGTGATGGTCAGGACCGCATCATTGCCCTTTGCATCTTTAACGGTTTGAGAAGAGCCGTCGCTGAAAAATACTTCAATGCCGGTTTTGTAGCTTCCCTTGACACTCGAGGCCTTTTCCAGTGCCATCATCATGGTAGCATACTTCGGCACGATTGCGAGCGTGCGGTCATCCACTACCGTCAGGTCAAAAAGCTCTGCTGCATTGTTCTCTTTTGCAGTACCGGTAAAGTAAGCGCTTTCAATGGCAACGCCGCTGTCCTCGGGGGTCCCGAATTCATCACCGGTGAGGAGTTCGCTCTGCGGCCGGATCCAATCCATTTCCAACAGCACGGAGACTTGCGCATAATCCGTGCTGTAGAGTTCCACCGTGGCCTTGTTAACGGGCAGAGAGACACATGTTACCTCTGTTTCAAGGGGGAAATCATCGCCTTCTTCACTGGCAATGACATCAACACGGCAACGGACAACCTCCGTTTCCGGATAGTCAACCCATTCATTCTGATAGTAGCTGTCAGCTTCCGTTTCACCCTCGTGGTAAACCAGTTCCCATTTCCTGCTGACAATTTTGGTATATTCTGCGACTACATAACCGATGCCGACACTTACCGGAGAAACCTTTATGTATTTCTCTTCCCCTTCGGATGAGGCTTCAACTTTGATGTAATCCTGAATGTTGTCAAGATAATTGCCGTTTTCATCCGTTATATAGCATTCATCAAGGCTTACAAAATCAGCGGAATCAAAGTCGATGAGCGCAACCTCTGTGAATATGTCTTTATCCTTTTCCTGCAGAAGCAGATAGCTCTGCGGTTCAAAGGAGGTGGGGCCTTCCAGCGCTTCAACCCATACCGCCCCATCGCTCAGTCCGCCGTAGTCATTTCCGTAGCAGTCCGTAACAATGCAATAATAGGTAGGGTCTACTGAAAAACAAAGTTCTGAACAAAATAGTTCTTAATAATGTGTAA
>CAZBXX010000004.1:0-47767 GCA_964495965.1 uncultured Oscillospiraceae bacterium
ACTGGTGCATCTCGCGTCAGCTGTGGTGGGGCCACCAGATCCCCGCCTGGTACTGCGACGACTGCGGTGAAATGACCGTTTCCCGTGAGGACGCCACCTGCTGCGCCCACTGCGGCAGCAGGAATATCCGCCGGGAAGAGGATGTGCTTGACACCTGGTTCTCCTCTGCGCTCTGGCCCTTCTCCACGATGGGCTGGCCGGAAAAGACCGAAGAACTGGATTACTGGTACCCGACCACCGTCATGGTGACCGGTTACGACATTATCTTCTTCTGGGTGGCAAGGATGATCTTCTCCGGTATGGAGCAGATGAAGGAAGAGCCGTTTTACACCGTGTTCATCCACGGGCTGGTACGCGACAGCCTCGGCCGCAAGATGTCCAAGTCCCTCGGCAACGGCATTGATCCGCTGGATATGGCCGACCAGTATGGCGCGGACGCCCTGCGCTTCAACCTGATTACCGGCAACTCCCCCGGCAATGACATGCGCTTCTATGTGGAAAAGTGCGAAGCCATGCGCAACTTCTGCAACAAGCTGTGGAACGCCAGCCGCTTTGTGATGATGAACCTTCACATTGAGGAGAACTCCCTGCCCGGCACACTGGAACTGGAAGATCAGTGGATTCTGTCCCGGCTGAACGACGTGGTGCGTGAAGTGTGCGAGAACATGGACCACTTTGAGCTGGGCGTGGCCGCCGGCAAGATCTACGACTTTATCTGGGATGACTTCTGCGACTGGTATATTGAGCTCACGAAGCCCCGGCTGAACAGCGGGAATGAGGCGGCAAGCAAGGCTGCCCAGCAGGTGCTGCTGTATGTGCTGACGGAAATCCTGAAGCTGCTGCACCCCTTTATGCCGTTCATTACCGAGGAAATCTGGCAGGCGCTGCCTCATGAGGGTGAGGCGCTGATGGTGGCAGAGTACCCGGCTTTCCGGGAGGAGCTCTCCTTCCCCGAGGAGGCCCGCCGCTTTGAGACCGTCATGGACGCCATCAAAGCCATCCGCGCCCGCAGAGCGGAAATGAACGTTCCGCCCTCCCGCAAGGCCCACCTGATGATCGTGACGCAGGAGCGCGACGCCTTCGAGGCCGGCCGCGCCTATATCACGAAGCTTGCCTACGCCAGCGAAGTGAGTGTGCTGGACGCCGTGCCCGCCGACGCCGAAACCATGGTAACGGCCACAACGGACAACGCCCGCATGTTCATGCCCATGGCGGATCTGGTTGACCTGGAGAAGGAACGTGCCCGTCTGCAGAAGGAGCTCCAGAATGCCGAAAAGCAGCTGCAGGCCCAGATCGGCAAGCTCTCCAACCAGAACTTTGTCACACGCGCTCCCGAGGCCGTTGTGAATGTGGAGCGGGAGAAAAAAGCGAAGCTGGAAGCCCTGATCGAAAACCTGAAGCTGAACCTCGCGCACCTTGCCTGAGTTTCAGGAGGACACCATGACCGATAAAGAAGTATCCAAACTGAACCGGACCGATCTGCTGGAGCTGCTGCTGGAAGCTCAGACCGAAAATGAGACCCTGCGGATCAGCTGTGCGAACCTGACCCGGCAGGCAGAAGAACTGCGTGAAAAGCTGAGCCATGCAGAGGATGAGGCCCGGCGGGCGAAGGGCGCCTCCGCCAGCGCCGACTGGCAGGCAACCGCCCTGCTGAAGGAAGCGCGGGAAACTGCCGACAGCGTCGCGGCAACCCAGCGGGAGCAGCACGCTGCGCAGGACCAGCTGCTGCAGGAGCGGGAAAAGCGCCTGCAGGACCGGGAAGACTATCTGAACCGGCTGGAGGTGCAGCTGAATCAGCGCAGCCATGAGGTCCGCAATGAAGCCGAGCGCATTCTGCAGGAAGCGCGGCAGGCTGCGGCGGAAGTCCGCCGGAATGCCGACCTGGACGCCACTGCCCGCAGCCGCAGCGCCGAAGAGGCTGCGGCGGAAACCCTGCGCAAAGCCCGGGAAGCCGCATCCCGCACCGAACGGGATGCAGCGGCACTGGCGGAACGCCTGATCCGGCAGGCCCAGGAGGACAGTGATGCCTTTTGGCAGGACGTGAACACTGCGCTGCAGAAGCAGGCGCTGTCCGGGAAGGAGGACAAAGATGAATCCTGAACAGCTGCCTTCCTCCGCGTCTGACCGCCCGACCATTGAGCAGCTGCGCGCCGAACTGGAAAGAGTTTCCGGCGGGAGAAAGAAGCGAAACGAGGCCGAAGAACCACCCGAAAAGAAACCAAAGAAACGCCACGGCTTCCTTCGCTTTCTCCTGATTCTGCTGCTGATCCTTGCCCTGCTGGCCGCCGCCGCGATACTGCTCTTCCCCACCTTTGTGGTCTACGGCAATTCCATGGCGCCCGCCCTGCATGAAGGGGATCTGGTGCTTGCCGCATCCGCCGACTATCCCGCCCGGGGTGACCTGGTCGCCTTCCGCAGCGGCGAGCGTGTGCTCATTAAGCGCGTGGTCGGCTGCCCGGGGGATGAGATCACCGTCCAGGATGACGGCAGCGTGCTCGTAAACGGAGAGCGTCTCTCCGAGCCCTGGGCCATCCTCACCGGTGATTCCGCAGGTGAGCTGGACTATCCGGTTATCCTGCCGGACAACGGCTACTTTGTACTGGGTGATAACCGGGGCAGCTCTGTAGACTCCCGTTACAGGGTTCTGGGCGTCATTGACGGAGACGACCTGCTGGGGCGTCTGGTTCTCAGGGTCTGGCCGCTGAACCGAATCTCACTGCTGGCGCCGGACGCATTCGATGCCCTGTTGCATTCCGTCCGTCTGCCCTTCAACCTCGTACAATACTAAAAAACCGGCATCTGGCAGACGCGCCGCGGTAATGATCCGGCGGCGCTTCTGCCACTCATTGAATGATTTGCTTTTACTGTCCCGTGCTCTCCCGCACCACAAGGCAGGTCCGTATGCCATAGTACCGGAACATCCGAATTGCTGACTCGTCAATCTGTTCCCCGCAAAGCACAATCGGCACCGCCGGAGGGCAGCTGACACAGGGTGCGGCAAGAATTCTTCCCAGGCTCTCTTCCGCCGGAATCTCCTCTGAGGGCAGGAAGACCGCCTCCCGCGGGCGCAGAACCGGCTTCGGAATTCCCGGCGCCGGCGGCACAGCCCGGATAGCCTCCCGCTGCGGCAGTTCTGAAAGGCAGGCTTTGAGCCTGCGGTACTCTTCTTCCCCGGTTTCCGGGGTAAACATCAGCACCAGACAGTCCGGGTCATCAAATTCGCAGAAGATCCCCTGCTTTTGCAGCAGAGAAGCCAGTTCGGTTCCGGTATAGCCCTTCTCCTTCGGGAGAAGGGTGCATTTTACCGGTTCATCTCCTACGGTCTGCCATCCCATGCTCCGCAGATCTTCTTTCAGCTTCAGGACCCGGGCGGCCGTTTCCCGGATGCGTTCCGGATAGTCCGCCGCCAGCAGCGCATTCACCGCATCCAGCGACTGCAGAATCAGATAGGAGGGACTGGTGCCGGCAAACAGTGCCATGGCCCGCTCCGCCAGCGGAAGAAGCTCCTGCGGGCAGCCCGAACCGAAGTGCAGATAAGCACCTCCCGTCAGCACAGGAAGGGTCTTGTGCGCAGAATCACAGCAGAGGTCCACCCCCTGATCCAGCGGGTGCAGCCCGCCGGGCAGAAAGCGCAGATACGCACCATGGGCGTTATCCACTATCAGCAGCGCACCGTGCCGGTGACAGAGCTCCGCAAGAGGCCGCAAGTCCGTACAGCAGCCCAGATAATCCGGGCTGGTCACAAAGACCGCGGTGGGCGCCGTTTCCGCATCCTGAAACAGCGGCTCCAGCTCTTCCGGCGTCACAGGGCAGCTGAGCAGACGGGGTCTTGCTTCTGTCTGCTGAGCGTCATCCTTCCCGCGCAGCCAGACGAGTTCCGGATCCAGCAGCGCGGCCGTTTCCAGAAAGACGCGGTGCGCGTTCCGCCCGGCAGCGATGCGAAGCTCTTTTCCCCGCAGCGCGGCATGCATCTGCGCCAGGTACAGCATGGCACGGATGCACAGCGATGAACCCTCCGCCGAATAGACCGTGCGGGCACTGCCGAAGAGGGAGGCAGCATTGTCCTCGCTCTCGCGGATGATCCCGGATGAGGAATACAGGATGTCAGCGCCGGGGATCTCCGTAATATCCAGCGGTTCCGGACCCAGAAGCGGTTTCCCCTTATGGCCGGGCATATGCAGACGTCCGGGCTGTGATGCGGCGTACCGCCGGACGAAATCACAGATGGGGGTATTCATGCTCACAGGGCAGCATCCGTCACTTCGGCTTCAGAGGAGACAACACCGGCGTCCGCCCGCGCCGCCGCCATCATGATGGCGCACTCCATACGCTTGCGGAACAGCTCGCAGCCGGCTTCATACACACCGGTGATACTGCCGGTGGCGTGGTAAGCGTTGGCCGCACAGCCGCCGGAGCAGTAGAGCCTCGCCCAGCAGTCCCGGCACTCCGGTTTGGCATAGACGTTGCAGGCGGCAAATTCCGCGCGCACATCCGGGTTGTCCAGGCCGTGCCAGATATCACCCAGGCGGAAGCGCTCCTCGCCCACGAACTGGTGACAGGGATACAGGTCACCCCAGGGCGTCACGGCCATATATTCCGTGCCGGAACCGCAGCCGGAAATGCGCTTATAGATGCAGGGTCCGCCAGCCAGGTCCAGCATATAATGATAAAAGGTAAAGGGACGGCCTTCTTTTTCCCGCTCCAGCATCAGCAGGGTAAGCTCCTCATACTGCTGCTTCACTACTTCCAGGTCCTCTGCCGTGAGGCCGGAAGGATCGTCGGGAGCGCAGACAACAGGCTCCATGCTCAGTTCCGTGAAGCCCAGCTCCAGCATCTGCCGGATATCCGCAAGGAAATCCGGATTCTGATGGGTAAAGGTGCCGCGCATATAGTAGTTTTTGCCGCCGCGAGCAGCGACAAGGTGCTGAAACTTCGGAACAATCCGTTCCCAGCTGCCGTTGCCGGCATAGTCCACACGGTAGCGGTCATGCACTTCCTTCCGGCCGTCCAGACTCAGAACCACGTTGCTCATCTCACGGTTGCAGAAGTCAATGACATCATCGTCAATCAGCATGCCGTTGGTGGTCAGCGTGAAGCGGAAATGCTTTCCGGTCTCCTGTTCCCGCTGACGGGCGTAGGCAACCAGCTCCTTCACCACATCAATATTCATCAGCGGCTCTCCGCCGAAGAAATCCACTTCCAGATTGTGCCGGGTACCGGAGTTTTCAATGAGGAAATCCAGCGCACGCTTTCCCACTTCAGCGCTCATCACCGCGCGCTCGCCGTGGTACTTGCCCTGGCTGGCAAAGCAGTAGCTGCAGTTTAAGTTGCAAGTATGGGCAACATGCAGACAGAGCGCCTTGATGACACCCCCGCTGCGCTGCTTCAGCGTGCCGGCGGAGTCCGCCCAGGTATCCGGGGTGAAGAGCTGGCCTTCCTCCTTCAGCGTTGTGATTTCCTCATAGCAGTCGCTGAGGACCTCTGCCGTCACGGTGGAATCATCCCGGTAACGCTCCAGCATCACGGCAAGCAGTTCCTCCCGGGAGAGCTCTTCATACCGGGCAATCATGGCGTAAGCCAGCTCATCCACCAGGTGAACTGCACCGGAGCAGACATCCAGCACGATGTTGTAGCCGTTCAACTGATATTGATGAATCATACAGCGCCTCCTCTCAGGAAAACCCATGAAAAATGCCGCCTTGCGGCGGCATTCATCTGCCTTGATACAGCCTTACTTTCTTGCTTCCGCGTTCTCGCACTGCTGATTCGCAATACCGCAGCTGGTCTTGCAGGCGGACTGGCAGGAAGTCTGGCACTCGCCGCAGCCACCCTTACGGGCGCTTTCGCACAGGTTGCGGGTCTTGAGGGTGACAATATGTTTCCGTTCCATATTCAGAACCTCCGGGTTTCTGTTGTTGATTTTTTATACCATAGAACGCCGGTGAAGTCAAGTGTTTTACCGGCCTTCATCGGCGCCGGCAACCGCGTTGCCGGCCAGATCCGTCAGGATCAGGCTGCCATCCTCGCCGGACATGCTGACCAGCAGCTCATTCAGGCCGTTTGCATCAGTATAACGCAGCATGGCGCAGGGTGCGTCGCCCGGGACCTCCAATGTCACCTGGAGGGCGGCGTCCCTGAGGCTGCCACAGAAGAAAGCCTGGCTCAGCGGGATAAAACTCTCTGCATAGCTTCCGGTCCAGATGGACAGATTCCGTGCTTCACCCTGGCAGAAGAGCAGCCAGGAATTGCCGCCTTCGCCCACCGTCACCCGCTCGACAACCTCCATGCTGCCTTCGGGAACCATCTCCATGGACAGAAACTCCAGCTCTGCCGTCTGCGCGGGGGCCTGCGGGACCCAGCGGGCATCCAGCACCGCAGCGAGCTTTTCATAGGGAATGACAAAATCCACAATTCCAGCCGCATACGGGCCCAGCTCGTAAATGCTGGAAGCAACGTGGAACCCATCCTCTCCCGGATACCAGGCGCCGTCCCGCATCATGGCGGTGAAGGCCGCCTGATAATCATTGTTGATCATGCTGGGGTCGATGCGTTCGGAATAGTAGCCCTCCGCATCCTCATTGACCAGGGCAGTCATCTCCGACACCAGCTGCGCCTTCAGAGCGGCCTCGTCCGAGCCCAGCGAGGCGAGGGACAGGCGCTCACCCGTACGGGCATCAAAGCTGACGGCCTCGTTCAGATAGCTTCCGTGGGCACCGGCCATATAGACATCGTAATGGACGTTAAAGACACAGATTTCACTGTCGGCACGCAGGGCTTCCACAGTGCGGGAGGAATAATATTCCACCGGCATCTCACTGCCCTCCGCAGCCATGTTATAGTGGTCCTCAGCCGCACCCAGCATGGCGCTGTACCCGAACATGAAGATATCCCCTTCCGTATCGGTGCCGTTGTACCATTCCTCCTCCATGGCGGCCATGGTTTCGGTGATCTTCGCCGCGGCGTCCGGGTTCACATCCGACTGCACCTGTACAGTATCCCAGGTAAAGGTCAGGATCCGTTCCTCTCCGCTGACGGGGTCATAGGCCTCGCGGGTGGTGCGTTCCAGCTGAATCGTCATGCCCCGTTCCGCATCGGTGCCGTCCGGCGTGATGCCGCCGGGCCCGATGGGTGAAATCACATAGCCGTCCGGCGTCATGGCAGGGGCTTCCGCCTCTTCTTCCGGTGCGGCAGCATCCACCGCAGGGGCCTCGGCAGCGGCAGTTTCCTCCGGCTGCGCCGCTTCGGCGGTCGGTGCGGCGGCAGGCGCCGGGGTCGGGGTGGGGGCAGCCTGCGTCTTCTTTGCAGACCCGCAGCCCGTCAGCAGAAAAGCCATGACAAGCAGCAGGCAAAAGCTCTTTTTCATGCTGTTCTCCTTTTCATTCCATTCATTTCGCACAGGTGAACACAGGAGCATTCCCTTCACAATGCGTTTCGGAGGCGCCATCCGGCGCTTCAAACACGATGGTGCCTGTGCGGTACTTTCGGATTATAGTCCGCGTGCCCTGATTCCGTCAACACAAATTTGTGAACAATCCCCAGCACCCGCCGAAAGGCGGCCGTGATTCCGCGCCCGGCAGCCTCCCGTTTGACAGCGGTGCCGAGGCGGTGTATCATAGAGCCATGAACAGGAGGAGCGTGACCCTATGTTCGCAACCATCATCCAGACCCTGAAGCGGCTGCTGGCCCTGCTTGCCCTGACCGGGGCACTTACGCAGTCTGCCGGCTATGCAGGAACGCCCGGCGCCGGATCTCCCGCCTCGGCAGCGGATGCCCAGTACCCCGCCTATGCTGCCCTGCTGCCGGAGACCTCGCGCTTTGACGGTGACCGCTACCTTGGCGACAACGCCCTGGTGCTTCTGGAGCGCCATAGCAGCCGGGACGGCGCTCTCAGCAGCGCCTACATTTACGCCGACATTTATGTCCCTGACGTTCACTGTCTGCGCACCTGGTACCAGGACGATCCGGCGGATGCGCTGGAGGGCAACGCGGATATCCAGACGGCGGCCAGAGTTGTAAATGCCGCCTATGCCGTAAACGGGGATTTTTACACCCTGCAGGGGGTGAACGCCGTGCGCAACGGCACGGTACTGAACAGCTGCATCAGCAACTATGACCTCTGCGTCCTTTACGAAGACGGCAGCATGCGCACCTGGCACCACAGCCTGCTGCATGATCAGGAGGTGGTGAATGAAGCGCTGACAGATGCCTGGCAGGCCTGGTCATTCGGCCCGCTGCTGCTGACGGAAGACGGGGAAGCCATTCCGGACTTCACGGAACGGGTCCCTGAGTACTTCACCCGGCTGCACCCCCGCACCGCCATAGGTTACTTCGGCCCCGGCCACTACTGCATCGTCACGGTCAGCGGGCATCAGAACAGCATGCCCGGCGTGACGCTGGAAGAGCTTTCCCGATTTTTTGCGGACCTGGGCTGTCAGCAGGCATACAATCTCGACGGCGGCGGCTCCACCCATGTGTGGTACCGCGGCAGGGAGACAGGCTTCCCCAGTGAGGCACGGGCGCTGTCGGACCTGATCTATGTTCAGGACACTACTGAGGGAGAAACACGGTCATGAAAAAGCGGGTTCTGGCCGCAGCGGTCATTCTTCTCCTGGTTCTGCTGCTGCTTGCGGCACTGTTTTTTACCGCGGAAGGCCACCGGGTAATCCGGATGCTCTTTCCTTCCGCAAACCTGAACGAAAACCTGATTCTCCTTCCCGGGAACTCTGAGGAGGAACCCCCTGCTTATACCACGTCTCTCTCCAATGAGCTGCCCGGCGTCTATCTGCTTCTTTCCGTCCGCTCTCATGATCTGGAGCTTTCCGATGAGGATCTGGCTGCCATCCGCAGCCTCGGCGTCCCGATGAAACTGGTGCTTTCGGAAGACGGAAGCGCGGCGCTCACGATTTTTGACCTGAATCTCAGCCTCACCTGCGACGCCAACCGCATGCTGCTGCGCTTCGGGCCCGAAGTCTGCTCCTTCTTTTATCAGGACGGGCGGCTGACTCTGTGGGAAGACGGGACCCGGCTGATCTTTGAAAAGGAACCGGACAGCGTACCGGCTGCCTGACCGCACAGCGCCCGGCGGCAGCCTGCTGCATTCGGGCACGGCAGCAGTTCAAACCAGCTGCAATCATACTGAAGTATGCAGTGTCAGAAACTGTTGCTGAAATGTTCCGGGTTTTCGCTGTTTTTCTCTTGCTTTTCGGGACTGTTTGGGTTATTCTTATGGTACCATCAATTCATATGGGAGGCTCCAAATATGGGTAAGTTTGTAATTCGCAAAGTGAAGACCGGCATCATGTTCAATCTCAAGGCCGGCAACGGTGAAGTCATTGCCACCTCCGAAGTCTACAATTCTGAGGCATCCTGCATGAAGGGCATCGCAAGCGTCGTGCGCAACGCCCCCATTGCGGCGCTGGAGAACCAGACTATTGAAGGTTATGCAAAGGAAAAGTGCCCCAAGTTTGAAGTATATCTCGACAAGGCAGGAGAGTTCCGCTACCGCCTGAAGGCCACCAACGGACAGATCATTGCCGTTGGCGAGAGCTATACGAAGCTGGCAAGCTGCCTGAATGGCATTGAGTCCGTCCGCAAGAACGCTGCCGAAAACAACATTGTAAAAGAAGACGCATAAGCTTCCATACCGACTGAGCGGCACCCCGGAACACAGTCTGTGCTCCGGGGTGCCGCTCTGCTTTCCGGGCTTCGGCAGGCAAGCCTCCCGTATCGCTTTTCCGTTCCTTTACTCCGGCAGCAGCGCCGTCATCCTGCCAAGCCGGCGGATCACTTCATCCAGTGTGTCCTTTTCCCGGGCAAAGTGCAGGCGGATAAGATTGTTGACCGGTTCGCGAAAGAAGCTGCTGCCGGGAACCGCTGCCACGCCGATCTCACGGATCATCCACTCGCAGAACTCCAGGTCCGTCATATCCTGAAACTGCGGCAGCATCAGGAAATCGCCGATGTCTGCCATCACAAAATAGGTGCCCTGCGGTATGTTATGCTTCAGCCCAATACGGTCCAGTCCCGCAAGAAAATAATCCCGCTTTTCATGATACAGGCGGTTCAGGTCCTCATAGTAGCCCTCATCAAAGCCAAGGCCCACTACCGCGGCCTCCTGCAGGGGTGAGGGCGCGCCCACTGTCAGAAAATCATGTACTTTTCTGGCGGCCTCCAATACCGGTTCCGGGCCGATCATGTATCCCAGGCGCCAGCCGGTAATGGAATAGGTCTTGCTGAGACTGTTGCAGGTGACCGTGCGTTCCGCCATGCCCGGAATACCTGCCATCACAGTGTGGAAGCTGGGAGCATAGACCATATACTCATACACCTCATCCGTGACCACCCAGGCATCATACCGCTTTGCCAGCTCACCGATGGCAGCAAGCTCTTCCCGGGTAAAGACCTTGCCGCAGGGGTTGGAGGGGTTACAGATGACAATGCACTTGGCGCCGGCCTGAAAGCCTTCCTCCACTGCAGCAAGCTCAAAGTGGTAGTCCGGCGGGATGAGAGGAATGTAGATGGGTTCAGCACCGGAGAGAATGGCGTCAGCGCCATAGTTTTCATAGAAAGGGGAGAAAACCAGAACCCTGTCCCCGGGATTGCAGATGGCCATCATGGCGCACATCATAGCCTCCGTCCCGCCGCAGGTTACCAGGACCTGGGTTTCGGGGTCTGTTTTCAGTCCGGTCTGCTTTTCAAATTTGCGGGCGAGGGCTTCCCGCAGATTCGGCGCGCCGTAGGTCACGGGGTACTGATGCGGGCCTTCATAAGCCACCCGTGCCAGCGCATCCATCAGAGGTCTGGGCGGGTCAAAGTCCGGAAAGCCCTGGGAGAGATTGATGGCGCCGTATTCATCACTGATACGCGTCATACGCCGAATCACGGAGTCGGTAAACAGGCCGACGCGGTCACTTAACGTGCGCATTGCTTATTCCTCCTCCAGCGTTCTGAGAAATCTGCTGACTGCCGCAAGGCCCTCCTTCAGCACCCGGGTGTCGCTGGCATAGCCGATGCGAATGCTGCAGGGCTGCCCGAAGCAGTCACCTGGCGTAACAAAGGCCCCTGTTTGCTCATACATCCGTGTGCAGAACGCATAGGAATCTATGGGGTAATCATAATAGACGAGAGCCGTCGTTCCTGCCCGGGGCTTTACATAGTGGAGCTTTGGCTCACTTTCTACCCAGGCATCCAGAATGGCGAGATTTTCCCGAACGATGCCGCGGCTGCGTCTGAGCAGCGCATCTTTATGCCGCAGGGCAACCGCGGCAATACGCTCGTCCATCATGCCGCAGCTGATGAGGTTATAATCCCGGTGGGACAGGCATGAACGGATCACAGCTTCGTCATGCGTCGCAATCCAGCCCAGGCGCAGCCCCGCAAGCGAGAAGACCTTGGACATGCTGCTGACGGAAATCCCCTTGTCATACAGATCAACAATGGACTCGCACCACTCATCCTCCTGGCTCAGATGACGGTAGACTTCGTCGCAGAGCACCCACGCGTCAGCTTCTTTCGCGATGTTCACAATCTCCAGCAGCAGTTCCCGGCTCATCAGCGCACCGGTGGGGTTGTTGGGATTGTTGATGCAGATCATTCTGGTTTCCGGCGTCACCAGCTGCCGCAGCGCGTCCAGGTCCGGGAGATAGGCGTCCGCCTCCCGCAGAGGCAGCACCCGCAGGTCCGCCCCGAATGATTCGGGGATGGAGTAGAGCTGCTGGTAGGTCGGCATGATGCTGACAACACGGTCGCCGGGATTGATCAGGGAGTAGAACACGTGATGATTGGCGCCCGCCGCGCCGTGGGTTGGGATCACCTCTTCCGGGCGGATGGTTTTGTACAGGCCGCAGACGCCTTCCCGGAAAGCCGGGAACCCGGTAATATCACCATAGGTAAGCCGCCGGGTGCAGAATTCCCTCCAGAAGGCTTCCCCGTCCACACCGGAGAGCTCCCAGAGTTCATTCAGCGAGATGGAGTCCACACAGGTCTCGGCGATATTATACCGGGCGCCTTCTTCATAGGCATTCATCCATTCTTCCACATAAAAGGGTTTTATGTTCATATGCAAAACCTCCGTAAACGCCGAAAGGGGCACACGGAATTCCGCCTTATAATGCACATTGTGCACCGTACCTACGGCCGAATTTCGAGTACCCCTTTGATCTGCCCACCCGGTGGTGAACAGCGGCTTATTTTTTTCATGATTATAGTTACGGCAATCTGCTTTGTCAAGAGCTTTCACTAAAACAGGCCGAGCTCCACACAGGCATTATAGATACCGTCATCCTCAATGGAGGTGGTAACCAGATCGGCTTTCGCTTTCAGGCGGGGAGTGGCGTTGCCCATGGCAACCCCGGTCCACTCTCCGGTGAACATGGACAGG
Organism: uncultured Oscillospiraceae bacterium; assembly: GCA_964495965.1. Lineage (GTDB taxonomy): Bacteria > Bacillota > Clostridia > Oscillospirales > Oscillospiraceae > Limivicinus. The sequence goes on from CAZBXX010000004.1 coordinate 12,380, forward strand.
TCATTGTCTCCATCTCCGAAAACAATGACGTCACCGTAGTCGGCACCATAATAATCCATAACCCGGCGGATGCCCCGCTCTTTCTCCAGAGGCTCCACAAAGAAATACTCCGGCATATAACGGCACCAGGGCACACGAGCCAGGTTCTCCAGAAGCGGTTCCTGTTCTTCCGAACAGACGACGTATGCCTTGTAAATGTTTTCAAACTGTTCCGGCTTCATGCCCGGGACAATCCGATTCTTCAGATAGACATCCCCCGTCAGCGCCTCAAAGCGGTCATCCGGCACCAGACGGGTATCGCTGTTGTCCACCTGGATGCCCCAGGAAAAGCCCTTCTCATCACACTCCCGCAGCAGGGCAAGCACCGCTTCCCTCGGGAGCGGGTCAATACCCAGCAGTTCTCCCCCGATGGTTACGCCGTAACCCCCATCGCTGACCATATTCTCAAAGCCAAGTTCCCGCATATACGGCACGGCCATGTGCTGCGCACGGCCGGTGGCGATGGCCGTAAAGTGACCGGCCTCCTTGAGCTTCCGAAGGGCAAGTTTTGCAGACTCCGGAATATAGCCGTGTACGCCGCCGGCGAGCAAAGTTCCGTCAATATCAAAAAAAATGTATCGTTTTCTGCTCATTACGGTCCGGTTTCTTTCACTCACTGCATTCTGATGAAGTTGTGTGAGTTCTGTTCGGCTTCTCCTCGTGGTACTCCAGCCCATCATCATAATGCACCCTGGCAGGCGGGAGCTCCAGCAGTTCCGGATGGTCCAGGTACCGCCGCATGTCGTTAAAGAACCGGGCATAGTGGGCGCCGGAGCAGACGCGCTCATCCGCCGTAATCCCGATAGGCAGATACCGCTTCATGCGTGTTTCACCGTTTTCGACCACAGCAACCTTTTCGGTGGTGCCCATGCCGAAAAACAGGCTGACATTTCCCCAGTTATAGATGTGGTGATTCACATCATGCAGCCCGATGGAGGCAAGATTGGTGACATACATTCCCACATAAAAAGGCAGCTCTTCCATCAGGATGCCGGGGGCAAGGCCATAGCGGTCCAGAAAGCGAACCAAGCCCACAACAACCGTTGCAAGGCCCGGCACCGCGAACAGAAAGTTCAGCAGCTTATCCACGAAACCCGGAGGCGCATCACCGCGGTTTGCCGCAACGGCCGCTTCCATGCGGTCACGCACGTCATAGATCGTGTCCGTCAGATCAAATTTGATCTTCACCACAGCTTCGCCCTTGTCGGCGTTTGCCGGATCCTTCAGAATGGTGAAAGCAGCAGAACAGTTGTTGCGGGCAAAGAGCTGCTTGTTCATGATAAAACGGTTCACCTGCGGGTTACGGCTGACGGCACGCACATAGGCAGCGACCAAAATCTGCATGTACGTGATGCGTTCGTTCTTCTCCGCTTTCTGCCGGCGAATGTAACGGGACATCGCTTCCAGATCCGCCCGGTGCTTTAAAAACACCTGCGCGTCGCAGCGCATCGGCATTACATAAGCCGTGATCTTCATCACCGGATCGATACCCTTAATTCTTCTGCCGTCCGGCCTTCTCCCAAACATTGGTTTTCCTCTCTTTCCGGGCTTCGGCCCTCTGCAGTTCCCAGTCTGTTGCGAATCTGTGACCATACTCTTAAGTTTTCTTATTAACTGTTTCGCATTATAGCGTATTTTCCGAAAATGTGGTAGTCTTTTCTGGCAGAAATTTCAGATTTGCTTTAAAAATTTTTATCATTTTTCTTTCATTCCCGATCTGACCCTTAAGGTTCTTCTAAAGAAACCGGGGTATAATATGGCCATCAAACAGGAAGGACGGACTGCAGGATATGATTACACGCACTCGCTTCAAGACACTCTGCTTTAACCTGGCAGCGCTGCTCTGCGCCAGTCTGCTTTTTAACGGGCTCTCCTCGGTCTCATATGCCGAAACCACTGCCGCTACCGAAGCAGGGGATACAGCCGCCACAGCGGACGAGCTTTTTACCGCCCGGGATCTAAAGCAGATTCCCGACCTCAGTGAGGCGACAGAGCTTACCGTTGTCAGCGGGCAGGATATTACCATCTCCAATGCCGGAATCTATCTGCTCCGCGGTACGGCCGCTGACGCCACCGTGATTGTGGAATCCGACAAAGAGGCAAAGGTGCAGCTGGTGCTGGACGGCGTCAGCATCACCAACAAAGACTTTCCAGCCATCTATGTCAAAAGCGCCGACAAGGTTTTTGTTACGGTTTACGCCGACAGTGACCTCAGCGTAACCGGCAGCTTCCGAAAGGACGGCAGCACCAACACCGACGCCGTCATTTTCTCAAAAGAGGATCTGGTTCTGAACGGAACCGCAGTACTGAATGTTGCTTCTACCGGGAATGGCATCGTCAGCAAGGATGACCTGAAGGTGACCGGCGGAACCTACAACATCACAGCGTCCTCCAAAGCCCTTGAGGTCAAAGACTCCATCCTCATCCATGACGGTATCTTTCACCTGGAAGCAGGTACTGACGGTCTCCACGCAGAAAACAATGATGACAACACAAGGGGCAACATCACCATCCAGGACGGAACTTTTGAGATCAATGCCGGTGATGACGGCATTCATGCCAATGCCACGGTTACCATTGAGGACGGCAGCTTCAACATCATTTCCGGTGAGGGGATAGAAAGCACCTGTGTGCTTATCAGCGGAGGCACCTTCCGGATTGAGAGCCAGGACGACGGCATCAATGCAGCAAACAAGTCTTCGGCCTACCGTCCGGCAGTCGAAATATCCGGAGGTGAGATCACCATCACCATGGGCGCCGGCGATACCGACGGCATTGACACCAACGGCGATCTGATCATTACAGGCGGCACCATCAACGTTACCGGCAATTCCGCCTTTGACGTGGACGGCAGCATCACCTTCACCGGCGGCACTGTCATCATAAACGGCCAGCAGGTTGACAGTATCCCCAATCAGATGATGGGCGGCCGGGGCTTTGACCGCGGCGGCTTTGGCGCTCATGGAGGCTTCGGTAATCAGGGCGGAATGGACCAGGGCGGCTTCAGCGGCGGTATGGGTACCGGCGGTATGGGCTTCGGGCATGGCGGAGGACGCTGGTAAGCAATCCGCTGACCGGCGGTAACTGTGCAGAGCCCGTAATCTGGCATGTAAAAATAACAGCAGACTGGCAATTTTCATAAGGCCAGTTTGCTGTTAAACTTTTTTCATCCGCCGGATGTGCGGTTCTCTTTGCGGTTCCGCTCACAGATTCCACACATTGGCCAGCGGCCGGTTTGCAATAAAAAGAGGGAGGCTTTGCTGAAATGTCATACAAAAAAATTCTCACCATTCAGGATATTTCCTGCGTCGGCCAGTGTTCCCTGACGGTTGCGCTGCCGATTCTCTCTGCTGCCGGATTTGAAACCTGTATTCTCCCGTCAGCAGTGCTCTCCACCCACACAGCGGGTTTCTCCGGTTTTACGGTTCGGGACCTGACGGAGGATATCCCCGCTATCGCCGCGCACTGGGAAAAGGAGCAAATCGCCTTTGATGCTGTGTATACCGGTTATCTGGGCAGCACAGAACAGATTGGCTACGTGAAGGACATCATTGCAAGGCTTTCCGTCCCGGGAAGCGTCAGCATTGTGGACCCCGCCATGGCAGATAACGGCAAACTCTATCCGGCTTTTGACGCCGAATACGTGGAAGCCATGAAGGGGCTTGCCTTCTCTGCCGACATCATTCTGCCCAATATCACGGAGGCCTGCTTCCTGACCGGTACCGAATACCGTGAAGAGTATGACGAGGCCTGGATTGCCGCCCTGCTCGCAAAACTCCGTGCCGCAGGAGCAAAGACGGTTGTCCTGACCGGCGTCGGTTACCGGGAAGGCCATACCGGCGTGGTGGTTCTGGACGGGGAGAAACAGGACTACTATGAGCACCGGAAGATCGCCCAGGGCTACCACGGCACCGGCGATGTTTATGCCTCTGCCTTTGTGGGCGCTCTGCTGCACGGGCAGTCCGCCATTGAAGCCGCAACCCTTGCAGCGGATTACACCGTCCAGTGTATTGAGGTCACTCAGGGAGATCCCGCCCATTGGTACGGCGTCAAATTCGAGCTTAAACTGCCGGAATACATCCGCATGCTGGGACTGTGAACGGTCTTCAGACAGACTTAATCCCTTATAGAGATCGGATCAGCCGGAACCCGTACGCAGCGGTTCCGGCTGATCCCGTTTTTTCGGAGAGTTTTACTCCATTCATTACGATATGCTTTCCAAACAGCTGTTTTATCATCAGGCTCTCAGGAAATCGATTCCATTCATGCTTCGACAGGAAACAAAAAGAACTTACCGGACCACATGCTTTAGCTTCGGATCCGGTAAGTTGTTCTTTTTAATTGCCGGTCTCTCCCGTTGAAACCTGCGGACGGTGCGGACGGAACTGCATTCCGCCGCCCCAGTTCATGTTGCCTCCGAAGCCTTCGCTCTGGACATCACCGTAGGAAGCCGAAACTTCTTCCAGCGTTATTTCTTCCGCTGTATCGCCAATGACAACGGTATAGGTCTCACCCTGCTTCATCTCGGGGCAGCTGATGATCAGGGAGGAGAAGCTGCAGGGAACCTCATAGCTGATGATTACATTCCCTTCGCTGTCTTCCAGACTTACGGTTTTCCCCGCTGCAATACCGCGCTTGATGTTATACAGAATCGCGCACTGCGTGGAAGAAGAGTCAAAGCCCTCCGCCATGGAGTAACTGCCGCAGGCAACTACGGTCCCGCCGCTGATTGTCATGACGCCGCCGCTTTCGCTGCCGTAATCCAACGCACTGTTACTGCCGCTGTTTACCAGACTCACACGGACATTTCCGCCGGAAATGATGATATCCCCGTTGGAATCCAGGCCGTCCGCGTCCCTGGCACTGTCATTGATCACCGTGACGCTGCCGCCGCTGATATGAATCCAGGTTTCATCCGTGCTGTCTGAACCGGCCTGACTGCCGCTGCTGTTCTCACTGAAGGCAGACGCATCCATCGGTTCCCCTGCAGGCGCAGCGCCAGGCCGTCCGCCAAAGTCCATACCTTCCGGCATTTCGGGCGGTTCCGGCATGGAACCCTCCTCAAAGTCCTGAGGCTCCCAGCCCTCCGGCATCTCCGGAGGATCCTGCATTTGACCGCCATTCTGGCCACTCATACCGGGCATGCCGCCCATGCCGAAGCTGCTGCTTCCGCCATTGGCGTTTATACCGTCATCCTGCGGGTAAAGGGTAATCTCCCCGCCGGAGATATCAATGGTCTTCGCCTCGATGCCCTCATAGCAGGAGGGCATCAGCAGCGTCCCGCCGGAAACGGCCACTGAGAGATCGGAGTGGATGCCGTCATCACCGGCGGTAATGGTGATTTCGCCGTTTTCAATCGTAATGTCCCCGGCAGCCGCGATGCCGTCATCACCGGCGTCAACCGTCAGGGTTCCGCCGGCAAAAAGAAGACTGCCGCCGGCATTCACGCCCTTATCCGCTGCCGTAACCGTGAGTTCCCCGGATTCCAGATAAAAGGTGCTCTCTTCCCCGGTGACGGCGAGACCGTCATCGCCGGCCGTCAGCACCAGATCCGCATTCGCCAGGTGGAGGCTGTCGTTGGCATGCAGCGTATCCAGGGCAGCCTCTACTGTCAGGCTGCCGCCGGCAATTTTAAGATCATCGTTTCCGACAATGCCGTGGGCCTGAGGTGATGAAACTACCAGGCTGCCGGAGCCGTTGACGGTCAGGTCATCACGGGCGAAGACGGTTCCGTCCTCTCCATTTTCCACTGCCTCTGCAGAGAAGCCCGTGGTCACCATGCTGTTTTCCGTCCCGGCGGCCAGCGTCAGAAAGACCTTTTCCGCCTGCTCCACGTCAAGGCAGGGGGCATCGGAGCAGGAGAGCTCCACACCGTTCAACAGAATCCAGACCTTCGCCGATTTATCCGTGTCGATGATGACACTTCCGTCTTCCAGACCGCCGGAGAGGACATACCTGCCGGCAGATGAAATGATCACATCGCCGTTGAGAACATAGGCACCTCCGCCCGAGACCGTTGCGGAGCTTCCGTTCAGCGAGATCTGCGTTGCCCCTTCCGTATCCCAGGCACCGTCAAGGTCGTTGGTGGTAAACCAGCTTTCCCCGCTGTGTTCTTCAGCATCTTCGTCGACAATCACACGGATTCCGAGGGCCTCGCCGTTCATGAACAGAACGGTAATCAGCAGCGTAACGATCAGGACGGCAACACAGATGGCATCAATATGTCGATGTGTTGACACAGTCCCCCACCTCAGCCCATATAGTCTCCGTTATAGCTGACCAGAACGGCAGAGTGTACGCCTTCCAGCTCCGTCAGCTGGTTGATGAAGTCGGTATTGGTGTCACGCAGGCGCACTTCCAGGTTCAGCTCCACTGCACCCTTTCTGGCAGTCTTGCTCTTGATGCTGCAGCGTCTGGTATGCTGCTGCAGAAATGCCACGGCCGCCTCTTCACTCTTCTGGCCGTCACAGTCCAGCACCACAATGAAAGGATTGCTCATATCCCTGCGGTTGGCAAATATCAGAATGATGATGCCGATGAAAAGGCTGCCGAACACAGCCAGTGGAATCAACCCGGCCGCCAGCACAATGCCCGCCGCAATGGCCCAGAACAGGAAAGCGATGTCCAGCGGTTCCTTGATGGCGGTACGGAAACGGACAATGGACAGGGCACCGACCATACCGAGCGACAGCACCACGTTGGAGGTGACCGCCAGGATTACCAGGGTCGTGATCATGGTCAGCGCAACCAGCGTCACACCAAAGCTGGAAGAATACATCACCCCGGCATACGTCTTCTTGTAAATGAAGAAGATGAACAGGCCAACGCCGAAGGCCAGCAGCAGCGCCAGCGCCATATCCAGAATGCTGATAGACGTGACGTTTTCCAGAAAGCTGGATTTAAAAATGTCGTTAAAGCTCATGGTTTTCTCCTTATCTGCGGCCGCGGAACCCAGTTCCCGGTCGCCTGGTGATTATCCGTAAATCCGGCACTGCGCATATTTGGAAAAGGCAGTTTCGCGCCTTCCCGGCATCCAGACGAGATCTCGGATGATATCCGGCAGGAATTCATCCCACTTGACTTCCAGAATGATGCCCGCATCCCCGGCAGGAATCGTGACACAGTCAGGATTCAGAAAGTCGGTGCTGGAAAGCCCTGTGCGGATGTCATAGTCAAAGGTGACGCGGACATTCCCCGGCCGGTAAAGATACGGCTCCCGGGTGTAGTCAACAATGGTTTTCGGCTGCATGCCCTGGTAACGCATCTTGCAGTAAAGCTCCTGCACCAGCGGCCTTTCGCTCTCCAACATCCAGCCCAGATCTCCGTCTACGATCTTCTGTGCCTCAGCAGCTGTCAGGTCAGCGCTGTACTTGCTGCCCAGACCGTTGCGTTTGCTCTTCTTTTCCAGATGAATGACGGACGGGTCGTGGTTATAATAGCGGATCCTGAACTTTTCCCGCATGTTGACGCCATCGATTTTTTCCCGCAGGGCCTTGTCTCCGGCGTTATCAAAATACAGACTGCGGATGAAGTATTTTCCGTCCACCGCATGCGGATCCGGTGTCATCACAGCCTTCAGCCGCTGCCGGATTGCAAACAGATCCGCACGGTTGATATCATGCTTCCATTCATGCCGATAATGAACTGCCGTCTCGATGCCAGTCACCTTCCTTTCCGATGCAAAATCTGCCGTTTGTGCGCCCAGAATACATCTCAAACCTTATATCCAGCTTAAATGTACGGAATCCGACCGCAAAACAAAAAAGATTATACGCCATTCATGTTCCCCGGTCAACAGATTTTTCCATCGACATTTTACACATTTTCCCGTCGAACATTTTGCGCTTGCATTTCCCTGCCGAAACCGCTATGATAGTCCCATCAGCAGCAGGGAGTGACAGCACATGAGAATCGTTGTAAAAGTCGGGACTTCCACCCTGACGCACGCCAGCGGCCGTATGAACATCCGCCATGTGGAAATGCTGTGCAAGGTGCTCAGCGACGTCAAAAACGCTGGGCATGAGGTTGTGCTGGTCTCTTCCGGCGCTATCGGAATGGGCGTAGGGAAACTCAACCTGCGCGAGCGGCCTGCCGACATGCCCACCAAACAGGCTGCGGCTGCCGTAGGTCAGTGTGAGCTGATGTATGTTTATGACCAGCTCTTCAGCGCCTACAACCACACCACCGCGCAGATTCTGCTGACCGGCGAAGACCTGCGGGATGAAGTACGGCACCTCAATTTTTCCAATACGCTGAACCGGCTTCTGGAACTCGGCACCCTGCCGGTAATCAATGAAAATGACACCGTTTCAACCGCTGAAATCAGCGTCGGAGACAATGACACGCTCGGCGCCCTGGTTGCCGTCAGCATCAAGGCCGAACTCCTGATTGTCCTTTCGGACATTGACGGCCTGTATACCGCGGATCCCCGGCACGACGCCTCTGCCCGGCTGATCCCGGAGGTGCGGGAAATCACCCCGCAGATGCGGGAAAGCGCCGGAGGCGGCGGAACTGCTCTCGGCACAGGCGGCATGGCGACAAAGCTCATCGCTGCGGAGATCTGCATGGAGGCCGGGACGGACATGGTCATTCTCAACGGCGCAAAGCCGCTGCTTCTGTATGATTTGCTGGAAGGGAAATCCACCGGTACACGTTTTGTCGGGCGCAGGCCCAAGACTGCAGGGAGGGAACAGACTTGAAAGACACCCATGAAATCATGATACAGGCAAAGGCGGCGCTGCCTGCGCTGACAGCCTCAAAAACCCGGAAAAACGCCGCTCTGGAAGCCATAGCTGATCAGCTGATGGCAGAGCAGGAAGCGATTCTGGCGGCAAACCGCCTGGATATTGAAGCTTCCCGTGACCGCTACGGAGACGTGATGATCGACCGCCTGACCCTGACGCCGGAGCGCATTGCCGGTATGGCGCAGGGCGTGCGCGAAGTCGTGGCGCTGCCGGATCCGGAAGGACGGGTGCTGCGCCGGGTGGAACGTCCGAACGGGCTGGTCATCGAAAAAACATCGGTGCCCCTGGGCGTGGTCGCCATCATTTATGAAAGCAGGCCAAACGTCACTTCGGACGCCGCCGTTCTGGCCCTGAAGTCCGGCAACGCCGTTGTGCTGCGGGGCGGGAAGGAGGCATTCCGGTCCAACGCCGCCATTGTGGACGCCATTCATCACGGGTTGGAAGAAGCCGGGCTCCCTGCGGAACTGGTCGGTTTTGTGGAGGACACCAGCCATGCCAGTGCGGATGAACTGATGCGTGCGGTGGGGCTGATCGACCTGCTGATTCCCCGCGGCGGGGCGGGACTGATCCGCCGCTGCACGGAAAATGCCAAGGTTCCCTGCATCCAGACCGGAACCGGAATCTGCCATATCTATGTGGATGACTCCGCAGATCAGGACAAGGCCCTGCGTATTATTGAAAATGCCAAAACCAGCCGGCCATCGGTGTGCAACGCCGAGGAGGTTCTGCTGGTTAACCGGGACATCGCCCCCGCCTTTCTGCCCAAACTGCAGAAGCGGCTGGTTACGGAGCGGGCAGAGCAAGGCCAGGTTCCCGTGGAGCTGCGTCTGGACGAGCAGGCTGCCGCTCTGATTCCCGGTGTTCCGGCAGGTGAGAAGGACTTTGACACCGAATTTCTGGATTACATACTGGCGGTAAAAGTGGTAGATGACACAGACGCCGCTATCCGGCACATTGCTCGGCACTCCACCGGACACAGCGATGCTATTCTGACACAGGATGAGGCGCATGCTGCGCTCTTTACCGCCCGGGTGGATTCCTCCTCCGTTTACGTCAACGCCTCCACCCGGTTCACAGACGGCGGCGAGTTCGGCCTCGGCTGTGAGATGGGCATTTCTACGCAGAAGCTGCATGCCCGCGGCCCCATGGGGCTGGAGGAACTGAACAGTTATAAGTATATTATCCGTGGCGACGGTCAGATCCGCTGATCGTCCGCTTTTCGCCACACTTCAGAACATCGCCGTCCTGCCGGCAGGGCGGCGATGTTCTGAGGAAGCCCTTTTCCCGGAGGCATGAATGCGCCTGAATCTTCAGAAAACCATCATAAAACTCCTTCCCGCGGGGCTTTGTATTCTTCTCTCTGCCCTGCTGTGCGGGTGTGCCTCCGGACCGGTTTTCACCTCCGGCGATCCTGACCCCGCAGCTGAAGATTCCGCTGTCAGCGCAGTGCTTCCTTCCGCTTCCGAAGGTGACATCCTCATTACCGAATTGATGTGCCGGAATCATGCAACCCTGCAGGACCAAGACGGGGATTTTTCGGACTGGGTAGAACTGCGTAACGCGAGCGGCGCAGACATCAACCTGGAAGGCTGGAGTCTCTCCGACCGGGAAAACCGCCCCGGGCTGGTGTTTCCGGCTTATCTGCTGCCGAAGGACAGCTGCTTCGTTGTCTTCGCATCGGGCAAAAATCGGCCTGCAGACCTTCACGCGCCCTTCTCCCTGTCCGCCGGCGAGGTGCTGTATCTGAGGGACCCCGCCGGAAACCTGATTGCGCAGGCGGAATGTCCGGAGCTGGAGGCCGACCGAGGCTGGTGCCGGCAGGAAAACGGGAGCTGGAAGGAGACGCTTTATCCGACACCCTGGCAACTGAATACCGCGGAGGGCTATGATTTCTGGCAGGAGAACCTGACAGCCTCCGGTCCGCTGCAGATCAATGAGGTGCTGGTGTCTGACCCTACTGCCCGCTTTTCCCGGTATGAAGGCAGCGACTGGGTGGAGCTGAAAAACATCTCCTCAGAGACTGTCTCCCTTACCGGCTGGTATCTCTCGGATGACGATGACAACCTGCGCAAGGCAAAACTGCCTGCGGCGGAGCTAGCGCCCGGTGCGCTGGCCGTGATCCGCTGCGATCAGATCGGTCTCTCCCTGAATTCCGAGAATGAAGCCATTTTCCTGTACCGGGAGAGTACCGGCCTGTGCGACTGGCTGCCGCTGCGGGACATTCCCTTCGGCGGAAGTTTTGGCCGGATGCAGGGGCAGAACGGAGCCTACTTTTTTGCCTCTGCCAGTCCCGACGAGGAGAACACCGGAGGGCTGAGAAGGGTCTCGGCAATGCCGGTTGCTACCACGCCGGACGGCGTTTTTGCCTCTTCCGAGCCGGTCACGCTGGACCTGCAGGCAGACGGAAAAATCTATTACACCTTTGATGCCACGATACCGGATGAATCTTCTCTGGCCTGGGCCGGCCCCACCGCTGTTCCGGCAACCTGTATCATCCGCGCCGTCTCAGTGGAGCCGGGTGCGCTTCCCAGCAGGGTCCTGACGCTGAATTACTTTATCGGCCAGGATTTCTCCCTACCGGTGGTAAGCGTTGTGTCGGATAACCGGCAGGCATTCCACACCATGTACAATACCGGCTGGCGCAACCTGGAGAACTCGGGAAGTATCTCTTGGTACGAGGACGGCGGAAGCTTCACAATGAACTGCGGCTTCAGCATGCACGGCGACACCAGCCTGGTGCTTCGGAAAAAAGGCATGAGCGTTGCTTTCCGCGGTTGTTACGGGAAGTCGGAGCTGGAATACGACCTCTTTGGCGGTGGGATCACCCACTTTTCGGACCTGCTGCTTCGGGGCGGGCAGGATCAGATCGACGCCATCATCCGCAATGAGCTCTGTGAGAACCTTGCCCTTTCCGCTTCCAACCATATTGTGGCCTCTCGCAGCCGCTATTGCGTTGTGTATCTGGACGGAGATTATCTCGGAATCTACGCGCTGAGCGAGAAGCTGAACGAGCAGCACTATGCAAATCTTCTCGGCGTCAGCCGCAACAGCGTAGTGAACTACGATGCCACCGTACCCAAGACCTCGGACCTGTATAACGATGTTTTTGTCTTCTGCTCCACACACGACATGGCCGAGGAAGAAAACTATCTGCATATTCAGACTCTTCTGGATCTGGACAGCCTGATTGACTGGGTCTTTCTGGAGGGCTATTTTGCCAACACCGATCTGACCTACGGGAATCTCCGCTTTGTCCGCTCCTCGGAGGGGGACGGCCTGTGGCGCTTTGTCTTCTATGATCTGGACGCTACGCTTGCCCAACCCTACATGAATCATGCGACCCTGCTGCACCGCAATAATGTGCAGTGCTATCTGGTCTCCTATCTGTTCGCGGACCTGATGGAAAACCCTGACTTCCGCAGCCGCTTCCTGACCCGTGCGGCAGAACTGCTGGACGGGCCCCTGACGGATGAAAAGATTCTGGCAGAGATTGACCGCCTCGCCGAAGAAATCGCCCCGGAAGTCGCCCGGGATGTGAAGATGCAGAACCGCAGTTATCAGAGCTGGGAGAAGAGCATCAAATCCCTGCGCCTGTTTATCACGGAAAACAGCTGGAAGCAGCACAACATTGACGCCATCTGCAAGGAACTGCGTGTTTCTGCCGCCGAGCGGGCACGTTATTTCGGGAAATAAGAATGCAGGGCTCCGGAAGGAGCCCTGGTAATCCGTCTTTTATAAAAGGGCTGTCTCAGAACAGGAGGCAGCCCTTTCTGTTTTACTTCTGTTTGACCTCTTCCCAGTATTTCCGGGCAGCCTGTTCGGTCCTGTTGTCTCCGTACTGATAATAAACCCGGTTCTTCAGACCGTCCGGCAGATACTGCTGCCGGACCCAGTGCCCGGGATAATCGTGAGGATAGCGGTAACCCTGTTCCCGCTCAAAGCCCGTTCCGTCGGCGTGCACATTCTGGAGCTCGCGCGGGATGCTGCCCGTATTGCCCGCTTTCACATCAGCGATGGCGGAGTCAATGGCTGTCACCACGCTGTTGGACTTCGGCGCCGTCGCCAGAACGATACAGGCCTCCGCCAGCGGAAGGCGCGCTTCCGGCAGGCCGAGCTGCAGTGCGCTGTCCACACAGGCCTTCACAATGGGTACTGCCTGCGGGTATGCCATACCGATATCTTCACTGGCCGAGCAGAGAATGCGGCGGCAGATTCCGGTCAGATCTCCGACCTCAATGGCCCTTGCGAGATAATGCAGCGCCGCATCCGGATCCGAACCGCGCAGCGACTTCATCATGGCGGAGAGAATATCAAAGTGTTCATCCCCGTCACGGTCATAACGCATGGCGCTCTTCTGTGAAATCAGAACCGCATCTTCCAGAGTAATGCTGTTCTGCCCTGCAGAGGCAGCAAACAGGAGTTCCACCGCATTAATGGCTTTCCGAACATCCCCGCCGCAGGCCAGTGCGATGCGCTGCACCACGCCGTCCTCCACAGTCAGAGGTTCCGTGCGGCGGGCGGACAGGATCTCAAATGCTCTGCGCACGGCGAGTTCCGCATCGGTCGGCTGTACCGGTTTAAACTCAAACACGGTCGAGCGGCTGAGAATCGCCCCGAACACACAGAAATACGGATTCTCCGTCGTGGACGCGATGAGCGTAATACGTCCGTCTTCGATGAATTCCAGCAGGCTCTGCTGCTGCTTTTTGTTGAAGTACTGAATTTCATCCAGATACAGCAGGACTCCGCCGGGTGTCAGCAGGGTATCAAGCTCATCAATGATACGCTTGATGTCCGCGATGCCCGCCGTGGTGGCGTTAAGCTTCCGCAAGCTCCGCTGTGTCCGCTCGGCAATGATGCGGGCAACCGTGGTCTTCCCTGTCCCGGAAGGCCCGTAGAAAATCATGTTAGGCGTAGCGCCGCTTTCCACAATGCGCCGGAGCAGCCCGTTCTGCCCGAGAATGTGCTGCTGTCCCACAACATCGTCCAGACTGTGCGGACGGATTTCATCCGCCAGCGGCTGATATGCTTCAACCATATGCCATACTCTCTTTCTCCCGTTCCATAGCTGTTGCCGCCCCGCGGCAGGAAAAGGAAACCGCCTCGGACGCTCCAGTCTGAGGCGGTCATTTTTTATTCTTCGGGCTCCTCTTCGGGTGGCCCGGAGGTTCCGGCTTCGTCAGCCGCAGCATTTTCCCCGTCGCCTTCGATTTCCGCAGCGTCAAATTTCAGCGTTGCACCGCAGCCCGGGCAGCGGATGGAGCCCTTTTCCAGCGTTTCGTCGTCAAACTCAATGATCTTTCCGCAGCCGGGGCATTCCGCCTCATAATAGACATATTCCTCATCATCCTCAGGGGCGGTATCCGGCTCATCCCCGTCATAGGACGACCCAGGGAAAGGATAGACATCGCCAAAGGCGTCATCCTCATCATCAAAGTCGTCATCGTCCCCGTCAAAGTCATCCTGCAGAAGGTCTTCCAGATACTCCAGGCCGATTTCGACATTTTCAACCGATTCGGAAAGATCCTCCTGGTCTTCCCGCAGGTCCCTCACCTCCGCGGCAAGATCCCCAACCAGCTCAGACAGCACATTCCAGAGCTTTCCTTCTCCCGTTTCCGGGTCCATTCCCTGGCCTTCCACCAGGCCCTTCAGGTATGCAGCCTTTTCTGTAATGGTCATGATGAAACCCCCTGCGGAATTCTCGTCAGTCAGAATGCCACCTGCCCTGAGAACTCAGGCTCTGGACAGATATTCACCTGTGCGGGTATCGACTTTAATCTTCTCACCCGGCTCAATAAAAAGAGGAACTTTAATCTCCGCGCCGGTCTCCAGCGTGGCGGGCTTGGTGGCGTTCGTGGCGGTGTTGCCGGCAAAACCGGGATCGGTCTCCGTGACTTCCAGTTCCACAAAGAAGGGCGGCTCCACATTGAAGACTTTTCCCTTGTAGGAATAAATGGTGCATTCCATATTTTCCTTGACGAACTTGAAGTTGTCACCCAGAACACTTTCGTCCACCGGCTCCAGCTCATAAGTCTCGGGATTCATGAAATAATACAGGTTGCCATCGGCATAGCTGTACTCCATATTCATGCGGTCAACCGTGGCATTTTCAAACTTGGCGGTGGGGTTAAAGGAAGTCTCCGTCACGGCGCCGGTGATGACATTCTTCATCTTGGTGCGGACAAAAGCTGCGCCTTTACCGGGCTTCACGTGCTGGAACTCCACGACCTGCATGACCTGGCCGTCCATCTCAAAGGTAACGCCGTTTCTGAAATCGCCTGCTGTAATCATAGTAGTATCCTCCGAACTGATGATGGTAACGGCACGTCATGCCGCTGATTGATCCTGTTTATTCTATCGTATCCTTGCCTGTTTTGCAAGCGCTTTTTCAAATTGTAATCCCTCCATGCGGCCCTTAGGCGGAAACCGTCCGAAGCTTCCGGGCCCGATGCCCGCCGGGAGAGAAACAGCCGTTGTTGACTGCGTGCCGATCTGCTATAATACTGTTCACAGACAAGCGGGCCTGACCGGGAGCCGCTCCTTTGCCCTGAAATACAGACTTCTGGAAGGAGATCTTCAATGAACCATGTAAAGAAAACGGAAGTGCCGGCCGACACAGCCCCCGTCCGGACTTTTCTGATTGCCGCCGACGGCTTTGAGGAAGTGGAGGGTCTGACCGTGGTGGACCTTCTGCGTCGTGCGCGGTTTGTTTGCGACATTGTTTCGCTCTCCGACGGGGAGACCGTCACCGGTTCCCACGGCATTCGAATCGGCGCCGACCGGCGCTTCTCCGAAATACAGCCCGAGGACTACGATGCCGTCATTCTTCCGGGCGGCCTCCGGGGAACCGAAGCCCTGAAAGCCGAACCGCGGGTTAAGGCTCTGCTGCGGCACATGCATGCCGAAGGAAAGCTCACCGCCGCCATCTGTGCGGCGCCCACCGTGCTGGCGGAAGCCGATCTTCTGAAAGGCCTGAGGGCAACCTGCTACCCCGGGATGGAAGAAAAGCTCTGCGGCGCACTGCCCTGTACGGATTCCGTCGTCCGGGACGGGACGGTCATTACCAGCCGCGGAGCAGGGACCTCCATCGCTTTCGCACTCGCCATCATTGCCTGTCTGGATTCCCAGGAGCACGCGGACGAGATCGGCCGTAAAATTGTTTATTCCTGAGCAGATCAGCTTTCCATAAGCCCGCGTTCGGCGGTTACGAGCAGAGCAATGCCACAAAATACGGTGACGAGAAGGATACCAAATGCACTATTATTATGTTCAGGAGATCAATGGGGAAGACTTTGTGTCATGATTTCAAGCCTTTACAGGTCAGGCTGCCCGCCAAAATAACAGGCAAAAGTTTCCCGATCGTTGGCATGTGGTATGATGAAACCACAACAGCAGAGGAGGAAAAAACAATGAATCAGATTTTCAAACGCGCTATCAGCCTGCTTCTCGCGATACTGGTAATTTCCGCCATCCCGCAGACCGGCTTTGCCTGGTACAATGACACTGAGTTGTGTTTCGATTGGATGTACGGTAACCTGGACGGGAGTATTCAAATCCCCTTCACTTCCGCTTCCGCAAGCTCAACCCTCACGCAAGGCAATCTTACCTTCTCCGCCAAAAACGCCGCCAAAAATAACCACTACCCCTGGGTGGAAGGCGTAAAGGGCAATGGAATCGGTGAGACTCTCACCCTGTACTTTGACCGCCCACAGTGCATCGGCGGCCTGACATTCCGCCTCGGCTACCAGGTGGATCAGCGCCGGTACGAAATGAACAACCGCCCCAGCCAACTGCTGATTTCCTTTTCCGACGGCAGCTATCTATTCAGTGACTTTGCAGATTACAACGGAGAGCAATCCATCATCATTCCGGACCTCGTATACACCAGCTATGTGCAAATTACCATCATGGGGGTTTACTCCGGCTACCAGTGTGACGACACCTGCATTTATCAGGTGAAGGCCTATGAAATGTGCGGCTGACAGCGAAGCCCACATATTGAATTATTTTTCTCAGATCTTCATGTTACAGTAATTCCATGTTACGATGACGTCACAGCAGATAAAACACCTCTAAAGGATTGAATCTGAATAAAAGAAAGGATATGCAAAAATGTATGCAGTTACTAACACAGAAAGCAAAATTTCCGTCTTGCGCAGAGGAATCCTGTTTCTTCTGGTTTTCGCCATGATGGCGGCGCTCTTTGGCACCGTACTCGCAGCCCCGGCCGATGCGGCCTCCTATAAAGTCAAAGCGTGGAACGGAGGCTCGTACAATTATTACGTGTATCAGGGTTCACTGCCGCAGTATTATGAACCGACCTTTTTCCGGTATGACAGCGACGTCTACAAGTCCGGAAACATGAAATTCTCCTTCTACATTCCCTGGGACAATGCGACTGCCGACAAGGCGGATGCTTTTTACCGGTATCAGATCAACAAGGCCGGGAACAGTGTGACCGCCGGCTGGTACTCGATAGACTCGATCTGTTATGTGTACAAGATTGACGGCTGGAACTGTACTAAAGACTCTCTAGACAAGCTGCTGAAACAGTCCCCGTTTACCAATTCCGAAGGGCAGCAACTGTACCTGTCATATATCGGCCAGGGAAATCTTGTCAGCAGCAAATGGTCAGAAATCACCGGATTTTACCAGTGCTCCACCGCCGTTTACTTTTCGGAAGTAAACGCAACCATCGGGTTCCGCTTTGTCGACCCCTACGGTTACTCAATCATGGCTTATACTCCCGGCTAACCTAGTCGAACAATACCAGGGACTGCCCCCAGTTGAGAGGCAGTCCCTGTTTTTAATGAGTCAATTTCCGCCGGTCCTCAGCCGGAAACCTCGCATTGTCCGAAATCATTCGGCATCTAGCTGGAGGCCAGAATCGTTTTCCTGTGCTTCAGGATTTTTTTCAGTGTTGCCGCGCAATCCTCCGTCAGCGGACCTGCGGGAAGGGCTGCCGCCGTCTCCAGAAACCTGCGGGCCTCTTTTCCGGCAACTTCCTGTTCAGCAACCACCTTGCGGACGGGATGGCGCATACTCCAGCTCCCCTTTTCATTGTTCAGCCAGCCGCAGCGGACCAGTTCCCGGGCGGCGGCCCTGTCCTCTTCCGGAAACAGCAGGCGGAACAGCTCCTCCTTCACGCCCTCGGTCGGGAGCAGCGTGAAGCACTCCAGAACCCGCTTCTCATCCGCTGAAAACCCCGCTCCGGAATACAGCAGCTGAATGATCTCCGACGGGCGGTCGTCATAGTAGCGTGTGGCCGTCAGCTTCTCCGGCCTGAGGACACAGGCCTCCCGGCCCAGGGTTCCGGCAATGAGCTTTACCAGAAACGGATCCCGTTCCGCGCAGCGGATAAGCCCCAGGCGCTGTCCGTCGGTAATTCCGGGCACCGCCCGCATCCCCTCCATCAGCACCGCCTCCGACTCCTCCGCAACCGCGGTCTCCAGAAACTCCCTCAGGGCCGCAAGGGGGTCCTCCTGGGCGGCGCAGAACAGAAGCAGTCCCCCGAAGGGCTGCCGCGGATAAAGCTCCGTGCAGCCTTCCTTTTCCAGGCTCAGATTGGCAAAGCGGAGAAATTCCCCGAAGCGGCGTTCCCGGTCGATGCCGGGCGCCGGCTTCACATGATAGCAGTAAAACAGCAGCAGGCAGAACATCTTGTAGACCTGGTCATAACTGCAGGCGTCCCCGATGCAGATTTTCCGAAGGATCTGCCCGGTGGGGAAATTGGTTTTCAGCTGCGGCGGCAGGGACTTCAGGGAGGAAACCGTTGCGGACGCCTCCGAACTTCCCCGCTGGGAGAAGCCGAGGATCCGGTTCAGCAGAGGCTCATAGGGAATGTCCTCTCCGCCGGTTTTCCCCGCCGTTTCCGCCGACAGTTCCGGCGTCATCCGGCAGGCCCTCCGGGCATAGTCGCGGATCCGCTCCCGCGCCCGGCTGAAGCGGTTTTCCCGGAGGAAGGTCTCCTGATGAGTGGAGAGAAAGCGAAGAAACTCCCGGTCATTCATGACGGCCGTCCGGTCGGCCAGCAGAACCGTATTCTGAATGGCCTGTTCCGGCTCCGCATCCTCCGTCAGCACGGCCCGGCCCACGTCCTGCCAGACCTGTTCCCCGGTGGCGTACCAGCGGCAGCCCTCCACCCCATCCCGGTAGTCCCTCCGGGCGAAAAAGAAGAATGCGAACTCCTTCAGCACCTTGAGGTCAAAAGCCCGGGAGAAAAAGACCTTTTCAAACAGCTCCTCTGTCAGCTCCAGATCCAGATCCAGCGCCGCGCACAGGCGGTAGATATTCTCCCTGGTCTGGGTGTCGCTGCTGGTGACGCTGGGGTCCCTCCCCCCCTTCAGCCATTCGTTCAGGGTGTTGCGGGCAAGCTTCACCCCGCGCTCCGCGGCCCCGCGCTGGATCAGCGCCGTCAGCGCGGCCTTCCGTCCGGCCTCATCCATCGGAAGCGGCTCGAAGTAGGATTCCGTAAACTCCGCCAGCCGCTCCGGAAAGGGCAGCGTATAGAGGTCCGGCCTCCATTCACCGGCCTGTGCAAAGGCCTCCGACCGGGAGATGCTGCCCAGGTGACTTTTTGTCAGCGGTCCGTATGCCATCTTCTGGTTCCTTTCTCTGTCTGTGAGACAAATGATTACCATGGGTTTCGGTCCTTTCCTGAGTATACACAATTCACGGCAGCGAAACAAGCGTCTGTTCCCCGCACCGTGTATCATTTTTCGGCGGCAGCCCGCAGCTGTCCCCGGGATCAGTATACCCGGAGACGATGTCAGCAGCCCGCAGCAGCGTTATTTTCGCGGGAAGGCCCGGTTTTTGAAAATTTTTGTGGCGTCATATCGGGATACAGGGTATAATGCGAAGCATCAGTCATCATTGGGGTGATGTACCATTATGTCTACGGAAAATCGGATTTTCCCGGATCATACCGTCATCCGCCTCCGGAAGGAGGGCGGCGGAAGCGCCGCCCGGGACGAGAAATTTCTTCTGAAACACTGCATCGGAACCGGAGCCACCTGCGTCGCCTATCAGGCGGAGGATGAAAACGGGATTCCGGTACGGCTGAAGCAGTTCCGCCCCGCCGACATGGGCGGCCCCGCGGACCGGCTGTTCCGCTTGGCGGAAGCGCGCTTTCAGGAGGCCTACCGGCAGCAGCTTTCCATGATGCGGGACGAGCGGACCGCCGCGGTAACCTCCGGGCTCTACGGCCTCTACCGGGATGACACGGGCTTTCTCTGGACCTCGGTCAGCGGCATGGTCGGCCGGACCCTGGACCGGATCCTCCCGGAAAACACCCTCCGCAAGAACATCGAAATCATCCGCCGCATCGCGGAGAGCATCAAGGCCTACCACGAGGCGGGATGGCTCCTGCTGGATGTCAAGCCCTCCAACATTCTGGTCATTGACAGCCTCGGCATGCAGGGCATCAATTTCTTTGATTTTGATTCCTTCGTTCCCCTGGCGGAGGTGAAAGCCGCCGCCGCGGAGGGCCGGATGCTGGTTCTCTCCTCCTCTGAGGCCTATTCGGCGCCGGAGCTTACGGGAACGGAAATTGACCTCCGGGAGATCGGTCCCGCCGCGGATTTCTATTCCGTTGGCGCCCTGCTCTTCACGGCGGTATTCGGCCGGCGGCCGGAGCTTTTCGACTGCCTTCCGGACTGCGATTATGACTTTTCCGCGCTGTCGGGCGGCGCCGGAGCCGGGTATTCCGCGGAAGAGCGGAGCGCAATTTCCCGGCTGCTGCACCGGACGCTGACTCTGTCCCCGGCGGGGCGTTATGAAACGGACGACCAGCTGCTCCGGGATCTGGACGCCCTGCTCAAGGTCACCGATCTTTCCACCCCCCGGCTCATCAGGAGCCTCCCCCACGCGGCCCCCGCCTTTACCGGGCGTGAACGGGAGCTCGGGGAAATCGCCGGGGCCCTGCGCGCTTCCGCCGCCCCCCTGGTCCTCTCCGGCATGGGCGGCATCGGGAAAACCCAGCTGGCGCTGAAGGCCGCGGAAACCCTCCGCGGGGAGTACGGTTTCTTCTATGTGCCCTTTCAGGGCTCGGTAAAGGAGACGCTCCTCTCCCTTCCCATCGAGAATCTGGTCCAGGAGTCCGCGGATGAAAGCGGCTTCCTCCGGCGGCTTCCGGATGACGAGGTCTATCAGAAGGTTCTTTCCTGTCTCCGCGGCGGATACGGGGAGAACACGGTTCTCATCATCGACAACTTTGACGCCGCCCGGGATGAGGACACTCCCTCCCTGCTCTATGAGCCGGAGTTTACAGAGCTCTGTTCCCTGCCGGTCCGGCTGATGTTCACCTCCCGCTGCCGTTTTGAAGGACTCCGGACCATCCCGGTCGGGGAGCTGGAGGAAGAGTCCGTGATCCGCCTCCTCCGGACCGCCTTCCCGGAGGATGAGGACAGCACCCTCACGGAGATCGCCGACGCCGCCGGCCGTCACACCCTGACCCTCGGCGTGCTGGCCCGCTCCGCCGCCGAAAGCCGGGGGAAGCTGACGGCGAAGAAGGTCCTGCAGAGCCTTCGCACGCCCGCTTCTTCCTCTGCCGATTCGGTGTTCGAAAACCTGAAAAGCATTTTCAAGGCCTCCGCCCTGAGCAGGACGGCGAAATCCGTCATGGCCTGCGCCGGGCTGTTTCCCCGGGGCGGACTCAGTTCCGACCTGCTGGTGACGCTTCTGACCCCGGAGCAGTGGCTCACCGCCGGGCAGCTGGAACGGGGCGGCTGGCTGCGCTTTGACGCATATAACAGCATGTGGTCCGTCCACCCGCTGGTGAAGGCCGTCTGCGACAGCGAGAAAACCGTGCAGCCCGACTGGCAGAACGTCGGGGAATTTGTTACCGCCCTTCAGCGGAACCAGAAGGCAGGCTTCTATGACGATGCCGGAATGGCGGAAAAACGTCAGCTGGAAGAACTGTTTTCCGTCGTCGGCCGGAAGGGCCTTCACAAGCCCTTCCCCTGGAAGCCCCTCTGCGCGGCGGCACTCCTGCTGCTGGCGGTCATCTTCGGCTTCTGGTTCTCTAACCGCGAAGCCGATCCCGGACCTATGCTGACCCTGACCCTTTTCCCGGATGAGAGCGCGGACGCGGCGGACCTGGCCCACGACGGGGAGCTTCTCCGGAAGCGGCTGAAGGCCCTCGGAATCCGGAGAGTTTCCTACAATCAGGAGAGCGGCGAGATCACCGCCCAGACCCGCACCTCGGTCTTCGGCGACATTGCCGGGCTCTATGACGTGATCCGCCTGACCCTGAACCGTCCCGGCGTGCTGGACGCGTCATCCGAAGGCTACAGCACATTTTACAGCAGCACGATTGACCGCGGGATGATCCGCACGGCGGAGGCACGTTTCGGCAGCCTCCCCCAGGTCGGAACCGAGGAGCGGAAACAGGCGCACCTACCCTTCAACCAGGATTATCCCTATCTCTATCTGGTGCTAACCGAGGAAGGTCAGGCGCTGATTGACGACCTCCGGGAGGCGGACCGCAGCCTGTCTTTCCGTCTGGATGTGGGCACCCAGGGCGCAGACGCTCTGCACTTTGCCCTGGTGCTTCCCGGCGAGGCGCCCTGCTCCTGGTACCTGCTGGACGGCCGCTGGGGAGGGCTTCCGGTCTGGAAAGCGCTCGCCTCCCTGCTGAAGCAGGAGCCGCTGAACCGCGGCTACACCTTCCGGGCGGAACTGAACCCGAAGGCCGCCTGGCAGGAGCCGGCCGAACTGCCGGAGGACGCCCGCGGGGCCTTTCAGAAGGCCATCGGCGCAATCCCGGAGGGGAATGTCACCCTGTTCTACACCTCCACCTCCGCCGAGGAGATTTCCGAACACAGCTTTGAGGAGACCCTGCTGGTCTTCAAACGCCGTCTGGACTGTCTGGGGCTTCCCTATGCCATCGGCACCGATTTCTTCGACGCCCGGATCATCGTGGTCTGCCTGCCGTCAGACGCGCTGGCATATGACACCGTTGCCAGTATTCTCCCCACCTCCGGGATCAGCATCGATTCTTCCTACCGGCACGAGGATGTGATTTTCCCGATCAACGCCTCGGATTACCGGGCCTCCGTGGAGCAGACAGAGGATGGCTTCTACACCCTTGTCCTGACCACCACGGTCCCCCACGGCGATACGGAACGGATCCGCAGCGCCACAGAGGCCATGCTGGCCGAAGGCGATGACACCGTCTACCTCACCTGCGATACGAAAATCAAAATCGCCGGGGCGCATCTGGACGCCCCGGTGGAAGACGGCGCCCTGGTCTTTGACCGGCTTCCCTTCCTCGGTACGGATCACATTACTGAGGATCAGCTACCGCTTCTTGACATGCTCTGCGAGATTGTGAACTCCAGGGGATGGCTCGGCCAATACTGCTATTATTCCCTTCAGGATATCTGGTATTCTTCGCCGGATACGGACTTCGGCGTGGCCCGAAACCTCCGGGAGGGCGCCGAGCTGCTGGAGAACGTCGGTACGGACTATGCGCCGGCCGAAGCCTGGCGAAATGCCGATGACAAGGACGATACAATCTTCATGCATCTTCACATGGAGGCGGCCCCCGGCTTTGCGGAAGAGGCCGCGGCGCTGGTTGAAGAGCTTTATGAGCGCTATGACATTGATCACAGCAATGTGGACGAGTTTCTCATTGCT
This sequence comes from uncultured Oscillospiraceae bacterium, assembly GCA_964495965.1. Classification (GTDB taxonomy): domain Bacteria; phylum Bacillota; class Clostridia; order Oscillospirales; family Oscillospiraceae; genus Limivicinus. The sequence goes on from CAZBXX010000004.1 coordinate 35,800, forward strand.
ATTGCCGACGAGACAAAATTCGATCTCTGCCAGGTTTCGATCCGTAAATCCATCCTGGACAGCAAAGATCACCGCTATACCGTCAACGTCGTTCTTCAGGGGGAGAAGTATCTGGCATACCAGGAGGAATTTGAACAGGCCTTTTCTTCCCGTCCCTTCTATAAGGAAAGGGGCATTAACTTCCGTTTTCTCTCCTGAACCGGCGGTAGCTTACAGATCTTACAGATGAAGCGCAGACAGAGGAGCTTTCCAAAAACCGGAAAGCTCCTCTGAGTGTTTTTGTACTCTTCTTTTTACCCTGTCACATGTTTTTCCCGCAGTGAAACTCCCCGCGGCAAAATTCCTTTGCAGTACTTTTACTCCGGCCGGTGCTCCTCTGCAGTACTTTTACTTCGGCCCGGTTCTACTGGATCAGATCCAGCAGTTCCTCCCGGGAGAGGGAGGCGAAGGCCACCTGTTCCCCGCCGATAATCTCATCCGCCAGATTCAGTTTTGCTTCCTGCAGCTGCTGAATCTTTTCCTCAATGGAGTCTTTTGCGATGAGCTTATAGACCGTAACCGGTTTTTGCTGCCCGATGCGGTGGGCCCGGTCGGTGGCCTGGTTCTGTGCCGCAGCGTTCCACCAGGGATCATAGTGGATGACGATATCGGCGCCGGTCAGATTCAGCCCGGTGCCGCCCGCGCGGAGAGAAATCAGAAACAGCGGCACATCACCGGCGTTAAACTCCGTGACCAGACGAAGTCGTTCCTTCTTTGAGGTCGCACCCGTGATCTCGTAATAGGCGATGCCTTCCCGGTCCAGACGTGCCTTCAGCAGATCCAGCATGCTGGTAAACTGTGAGAACAGCAGCACCCGGTGTTCGCCCTCGATTGCGCTGCGAAGCAAATCGATGCAGGCTTCCATTTTGGCCGAACCGCCGACGTAGTTTTCAAACAGCAGCGCCGGGTCACAGCAGATCTGACGGATGCGTGTCAGTTCCGCCAGAATCTGAATCTTGCTCCTGCGGAAGCTCTCCTCCGTCTCTTCCTCCAGCAGGTTCTTCATCCGCGCCACCTGCGCGTCGTAGAGTTTCTGCTGGTCATCACCGAAGCGCACCACCTGTGACTCTTCGACTTTCTCCGGCAGATCCTTCAGCACTTCTGTCTTGAGCCTGCGAAGGATGAAGGGCGTAACCATCCTCTTCAGCCGCCGGGACGCCTGCTCATCACCGTCGCGGGTGATGGGCTTTTCGAGTTCGCTTCGGAAAGTCTCGTACCGGTACAGGAAACCCGGCATCAGGAAGTCAAAGATGCTCCACAGCTCGCTCAGGCGGTTTTCGATGGGCGTACCGGTCAGTGCGAAGCGGTGTTTTGCCTGTATGACCTTGACCGCCTTGGCCGAAGCCGTTGTTTGGTTTTTGATAAACTGCGCTTCATCCAGTATCTCATAAAGGAACAGCTTGTGTTCATAGGCCTGAATGTCCCGCTTCAGGGTGTCGTAAGAGGTGATCAGCACATCCCACTTTCCGCAGCGGTCAATCATCTCCCTGCGCTCTGCCTGGCTGCCCTCCACCGGGCGGACGCTCAGCGCCGGGGCAAAGCGGTGAAACTCCTCTTCCCAGTTGTAGACAAGTGAAGCAGGACAGACTATGAGCGAGGTGCCGATACTTCCCTCCTGCTTTTCTGCAAGGAGCACGGCGATCATCTGCAGTGTTTTCCCAAGCCCCATCTCATCCGCCAGGATGCCGCCAAAGCCACAGCCGGACAGCGTCCGCAGCCACTTATAACCGTAAGCCTGGTACCCGCGAAGCTTCTGCGTCAGTTCCTCCGGTATCTCATAGTCCGATTCCCGTACGCTTCTGAAATCCTTAATCAGCTGCCTGTAATGACGATCCCGGGTGGTATAGATTTTCTGTGCGCTCTCCAGCATCTGCTCCAGATACAGGGCGCGGTAGGCCGGGACCGTTACATCACCGCTCAGCAGATCCTTCTTTCCAAGCTGCAGGGTATCCGTCAGGGCGGCAAGCTCCCCGATGCTGTCATCCATGCGGACAAAATCACCGTTTTTCAGGCGGTGGTATTTTTTCTTCTGCCGGTAGCTGTTCAGAATTTCCGCCAGTTCTGCAAGGCTCACGTCTTCGGAGGAGATTTTCAGATCCATGATGCCGCTGTCCACCGAGACACCGACCTGCACTTTCACACCGCGGCGGACAGTCAGCGCATCAAAGCGGCCCGTGCTCATTACCTCCCCCATGCGGCACAGCAGGTCGACCCCTTCGGTCAAAACGCGGAAGACGCTGTTTTCATCCGGTTCCGAGGCAAACTCCCCGTCTTCCACATGCAGGAGCGGAAAGTATTCTTCCAGACGCGTCAGCACCGCGGTCTCCTGAAACTGGTCCCTGTAGTCCACAATCGTCCGGTCTTCCTTCATCCAGTCGGAAAGCGTGAATTCTGCTTTCTCCCCGTACTGGGCCACTGCCCGGCAGAGCGGTGTTCCCTCTTCCGCATCCAGAAAAAAGCGGAAGCTCACTTCCGGCGGAAGATACTGCAGGATTTCATCCCTTTCCGGCTCAGAGAGTTCAATGCTGTCCGCCAGTTCCGGCAGAATGTGATAGTAAAAATCGGTCAGGTAATTTCGGCCGATGTGCATTTCGACTTCCGTGCCCGGACTGTCGCCAAGGAGCGGTTCCAGGGCACGGAGGCGTCCGGCATCCATCTTTGACATCACACCGTCCTGCAGGCAGTAATGCGCGTGAACGCCGTCCAGAATGCGGGGCAGCCCGCCCCGCAGAATCAGACCGTGAAACACGCCGTCTTCGGTCACATCCCTGACAAGCTCCATCCGGATTTTCTCCGCCTCCGAACGGACTGCCAGGCTGCGGGTACTGCCGGAGGGTGTTTTCATTTCCAGCGAACGGTCCAGCATCATGTCGTAGAAGTCATCCAGCAGAGCGCCGTACAGGCTGATTCCCTGAAGCCTTGCCGTTCTCCCAAAGCCCTGATCTTCATGATGCCGCTTTTCCAGAACCGCCTGACGGATCAGATCATACCATGCCCGGTCCCGCTCTCCAAAGCGATCCCGGCCGAAGTGCAGGGAGATCTTCTTCCCCAGCGGGAACTCGGTCCCTTCTTCCACCGCCTCCACCAGTGCCTCGGGGCTCTTTAGCACATACAGTTTTTCCTCTGCCCCGATGCGAAAGCTGAGTTCCAGCCCGTCCCCCGTATCCTGCAGCCGGGGTTCCAGCCGCACGACCCGGCCGGAACCCGATTCCGTTTTTTCTTCTTCCTCATCCGGTTCTGCGGCCGGCAGGGCAGTACTCCGGTACCGGCTCCAGAAGTTATCAATCATCTTCCGGGCACGCAGATCGGTCGCGTCCCAGCCGCTCTGATCTTTGAGTTCTTCCACCGCGCGGATCAGCAGGGCGAGGCAGTGTTCGCAGATTTCCATATTGTTCCGGTCCGGATAGCTTCGGTAGTAGCCCTTGCAGCCGAATACCGGGCAGGTCAGGCTGTAGACGCAGTCCCTGGCAATGCGGATTCCTGCAGGATAATAAGCCCCCTTCTTCACCAGTCCGCGGACGATCACGGCCTTCCCCTCCGCTCCGGCCTCATCGGTGTAGCAGTTGCGCGCCTCAATGTCATCAATGCCGCCGTCAGCAAGAAGTTCATTGGCCTTTTCCCAGGTGTCGGCGTAAATGGCAAGGTTCCGGGTAAATCGGGCAGGAACATAATAACGGTAAGACGGCTCTTTCTCCGTCCCGGGGCCGGTATTCTCCTCTGTGAACGGAAAAATGCGCACGTGGGCCGCATTTGCCGCCGCTGCCTTCCGTTCACTGCGGGTTCCGGGGACCTGTCGGGCACTGATCTCATACAGTGCGGCAGCCATATGCTTGCAGCGGTTTCCGTCTGCCGCATAAGGGCAGTCGCACTCCATGCGCTCCACCCTGTCGGCACGCAACCGGATCACCACCTGGTATTCCGCCGTCCCCTGCACGGCAGCATAATAGGTCTCGCCGTCCCGGATCAGGGAGCGCACCCGGTTCCTTTTGTAATATTCCCTTCCCCGCTGAAAAACAGCCGCCGGGAACAGATGTTGCCACTGAAGCATGCCTTATGCTCCTTTCCGGAGTCTGACCGTATCTGACGTTTCAAGTACTGCGAAACGGCAAAGTTCGGATTTGCATTTTTATTTCCGTCTCCTGGTGTTACCTGCCAGAATACCACATTCCACGTGGTTTGTAAAACGCAAATTGACTTTTTTCTGTTTCTCCACTACAATACCGCCAGACCATTCGGAATCACAGGGGGATGATGACATCAACACCGCTGCATCCAGGCTCAGCTATCAGATTCAGTTTCAGGAGAACCTTGCCACCGTCAGCGGGACGCGGGAACTGACAGCCGGCCCAAACCTTATCGTCGAACGCCTTCCGCAGGGCACGCTGCGCAAAGTGACCGCCGTCATGCAGTTTCCGACCGCCCCGCAGGAAAAAATCTTTATGAACGGCTATCAGACCTGGACCTACTGTCCCGAGCTTTCCCGCCAGGGCTTTACCAGACGGATGGGCCGCTTCCCGCAGCCGCTGCTCGACCACTACAAGCTGGAGCGCTACGGGGACTATCACTTCGTGGATTACCCTGAACAGCCCGGTATCAGCCACGGGGAAAGTTACTGCTACTTTCGCCGGGGCAGCCGTTTCCGGCTGCTGGCCTCGCTGGATGAGCGCCCCGGCTATACACTCTTCCGCTATGACAGCAGGACCGGAACCCTCCGCATCGAGCGCGACTGTGAAGGCCTAGCCTGCTGCGGTCCGTTTCACGCTTTTGACCTGTTCTATGCTGAAGGGACAGAGGATGAGGTCTTCAATGCCTGGTTTGCCGCGATGAACATCCGGCCCCGCACAAAAAAACGCATCGCCGGATACAGCAGCTGGTATAACCGCTATGAGGACATCACCCAGGAAACCATCCGGGAAGATCTGCAGGCCTGCATCGGCAAGCTGCAACCGGGGGATATCTTTCAGATAGACGATGGCTGGGAACCGACTGTCGGCGACTGGCTGGAAGCCGATGCCGTCCGCTTTCCTGCCGGCATGAAGCAGGCTGCCAAAGAGATTCATGACGCCGGCTTCCAGGCCGGCCTGTGGCTGGCGCCATTTGTGACAACCGAAAAATCCGATATCTGGCGACAGCATCCGGACTGGCTGTTGAAAGTGGACGGAAAACCATGGTCCTGCGGCTGCAACTGGGGCGGCTTTTACTCACTGGATCTGGATCACCCGGGTGTGCAGGATTATCTCCGCCGGGTATTTAAGCGCGTTCTGGATGACTGGGGCTATGATCTGGTCAAGCTGGACTTTCTTTACGGAATTGCTCCTTTCGGCAATGCCCGTGAAAGCCGGGCCGGCCGCATGATCCGGGCCATGGAGTTTCTTCGGGAACTCTGCGGGGAGAAGCTGATTCTCGGCTGCGGCGTGCCGCTGATGCCCGCTTTCGGGCTGGTGGACTACTGCCGGATCAGCTGCGATGTTTCGCTGGACTGGGACGACACCCTCCTGAAACGCCATATTCACCGTGAGCGGGTTTCTACCCGGCAGGCAATCGGCAATTCCGTTTTCCGCCGTCAGCTGAACGGGCGGGCATTTCTGAGTGATCCGGACGTTTTTTTCCTCCGGGACGAGAACCTGAAGCTCACGCCGGCACAGAAACGAACCCTTTACACGGTGAACGCCCTGTTCGGCGGGGTGCTTTTTCACTCCGACAATATGGCGAACTACCGCCCGGAACAGAATGCCCAGTACCGGGAGATTCTCCGTCTCCGGGAGGCAGACCGCATCCGTGTGGAGGCGGATCACGGGATTACGGTCCGCTACCGGCTGGATGGTCAGGAGCACGCGCTGATTGTGGAATAAGGCCCTTCAGGCCTGCCCGGCCCATCATCTGCACAGCAAAATAAGGCTGTCTCTTCCCCGCCCGGGATCTCCGGGTGGTGCTGAGACAGCCTCTTCTTGTTCATATCTTTATGCTGTTACCGTGTCCGGATCCGGCACTCCCTCCAGCTGCCGGACCAGAGCATGCAGCGCCTGTGCACGGTGGCTGATGGCATTCTTCCCTTCTGTACCCAGCTCCGCCGTCGTGCAGCCGCGCTCCGGCAGATAAAAGAGCGGATCATAGCCGAAGCCGCCTGTGCCCCGGCGCTCATTGCCGATTCTGCCGTACAGATACCCTTCCGACGTCAATGTCTTTCCGTCCGGGTAGACCAGCGCGATAGCGCAGGTATAATGGGCGCCGCGGTCTTTGTCGGGGACGCCTTCAAGCTTCCTGAGAAGCAGATCGTTATTCGCTTCATCATCGCCGTGCACACCGGAAAAACGGGCGGAATAGATTCCCGGACCGCCGTCCAGTGCATCCACGCAGAGTCCGCTGTCATCGGCAAGGGCGCAGCAGCCGCTGAGCTCTGCCATTTCCCGCGCCTTCTTGACGGCATTTTCCATGAAGGTTTTCCCATCTTCAACGGTTTCGTGCACGATGCCTGCCTCCGCCATTGAAAGAATGTCCGAAAAATGATCACCGAGAATCGCGCGGATTTCCTCCAGCTTGTGCCGGTTGTTGCTTGCAAGGATCAGCTTCATGCGCTCTCTTCCGCCTTCACAAACCCGGTCGGCACGCCGTGAGCGCCGATCGCTGCGAGCGCATCGTCCATCTCCGCTTCCTTCTCGCTCATATAATCCGCGAACTCCTTTCCGTCATGGACAAACACCACACGGAAATAGTTGAAGTTCGCCTGGCCGCAGCACATGCGGCTGCGGGTTTCCTGAACCCGGATGAACGCCCGCTCCAGATAATCGTACGGAATGAACTTTGTCTTCAGACCGTCCCGGAAGTAAACGCCGAGTTCTCCGACCCGAAGACGCTCAAAGACCCGGGCCGCCTCAAAATCCGCATTCACTTCCGCACTGTCTACACTGCCGTTCACACCTGCAAATTTTTTCTCTGCCATTGCGGTTACCTCCCCAAAAAACATGTCTGGATTTTATCAGAAAAAGATTGCATGTACAACAAAAATTTTCTATAATATCCCTGCGCTGAATGATACTCTGTGCGGTCCGTACTGAAACGGACAGAAAGGAGCACCCTATGCATTGCACAAGAAAAATCCACGACGATCTGATCTGGGTCGGTGCCGATGACCGCCGCCTCTTCTGCTTTGAAGGCGTCTACGGCGTGCCGGAAGGGGTCAGCTATAACTCCTATGTCCTGCTGGATGAGAAAACAGTTCTGTTTGATACGGTTGACAAGGCCGTATACGAAGTCTTCTTTGAAAATGTTGCCTACGCCCTCGATGGCCGGAAACTGGACTACCTGCTGATCTCGCACATGGAGCCGGACCACGCCGCCACCATTGAGAGTCTGCTTCTGCGCTATCCTGAGGCACGCATCCTCTGCAACGCCAAGGTGAAGACCATGCTCGGCCAGTTCTTCCTGACCGACCTTTCCGAAAAGATCGACCTGGTCAAAGAAGGTGATGTGGTTTCCACCGGCCGCCACCAGCTGACTTTTGTGATGGCCCCCATGGTGCACTGGCCGGAAGTCATGATGACCTATGATCTGACGGACAAAACCCTCTTTACGGCTGATGCCTTCGGTACCTTCGGGGCGCTGAACGGGCGGCTATTTAACGACGAAGCCGACTTCTTTACGGAGAACATTGACGAAGCCCGCCGCTATTACACGAACATCGTCGGCAAGTACGGCCCGCAGGTGCAGGCTGTGCTGAAGAAGGCTGCTGCGCTGGAGATTCAGACTGTCTGCCCGCTGCATGGCTTTGTATGGCGCAGCCACTTCGGTGACTTCCTGGAGAAATATCTGCTCTGGAGCAGCTATACGCCCGAAGAAGAGAGCGTACTGCTGGCCTATGCATCGGTCTACGGCCACACCGAAAATGCCGCCAACATTCTTGCCACCAAACTGGTGGAGCGCGGCGTAAGGGTCCGCATGTATGACACTTCGGTCACCCATGCCAGCTACATTGTCTCCGATGCCTTCCGCTGCAGCCATCTGGTCTTTGCTGCCACCACCTATAATGCGGGCGTGTTCGTAACCATGGAAAACCTGCTGCACGACCTCGCCGCCCATAATCTTCAGAAGCGGAAGGTTGCCCTGATTGAGAACGGAAGCTGGGCCCCCACGAGCGGCAAGGTCATGCGCGAACTGATTGCCCCCATGAAGAACATGGAGTTCATCGCCGAGAATATTACACTGAAGTCCGCCCTGGCTGCCGGTCAGGATTCCGCACTGGAAACCCTTGCGGACGCCATCGCCGCTGAAATCGGTCCGAAGCCCGTGGAGTCCACTCCGGCTGCCGTACCGGCAGCGGCACCGGTTGCCGAAGGCATTACGCTCCCAGTGGACAACGGCGTCTTCCACAAGTTCAGCTATGGGGTTGAGGTGCTCACAACCCGCGTTGACGGGAAGGACTACGGCTGCATCATCAATACCGCCGGTCAGGTTGCCTCCGGTGACCCGAAAAAAATCACCATATCCTGCATTAAGAAGAACTACACCTGCGATATGGTCGGCAAAGCCGGCAGGTTCAACATTTCCATTGTGACCGAAGACGCGCCTTACGCCCTCTTCCAGCGCTTCGGATTTCAGAGCGGCCGGGATGTGGATAAGTTTGCCGATGTCACCTGGACGGAGCGCACCGCGAACGGAATCCGCTATGTGCCGGAATACACCAATGCCATTCTGTCCTGCGAAGTGATCGGCATGGAAGACCTTGATACCCAGATCCTTTACATTGCGAACGTTGTGGAGGCGAAAGTGCTCTCCAAGGCTCCGTCCTGCACCTACGCCTACTATCATGCCCACATCAAGCCAAAGAAGAACCCTGCGCCCGAACAGAAGGAATGCTGGGTCTGCCGGGTCTGCGGTTATGTTTATGAAAGCGCCGAGATGCCCGACGACTTTGTCTGCCCGCTCTGCAAGCATGGCAAGGAGGAGTTTGAGCACGTGGTGCCTGTCGTCAAGCAGAAACAGAAAGGCTACGTCTGCACCATCTGCGGGCACTTTGAGCCCTGCGACGGCGAGCTTCCGGCAGATTATACCTGCCCGCTCTGCAAGCACGGAAGAGAAGACTTCGAACCGGCTGAGCAGTGAGCTTCCCGGTTCTGCACCTTCCGGCACCCTGCAATCCGGCATTTCCCGTTCTCTTTCTCATGTTCTTTTTCAGCAGCCCGTCCGGAGACGGGCTGCTGTTTTTTCACAATTAAAAAATTTCCTCTTTAATTCCTACTATTTTTATGGTATATTGATTGGCAGCAGCAAATCAGGGGGGGAATACATGAACATTACCAGCAAAGGCCGGTATGCGCTGCGCGTGATGATGGATCTGGCACAGCACCCGGACGACGGCTTCGTCTCGCTGAAAACGGCTGCGGAGCGGCAGAAAATTTCTCTGAAATACCTGGAGATGATTGTTGCCCATCTGAAGAAGGCAGGGCTTGTGGAAAGCACCCGGGGGAAAGAAGGCGGTTACCGCCTCAGCCGGGAGCCGAATGCCTATTCCATTCTGGAGATCCTCAACAGCATTGAGGATAACCTTGCCCCTGTCTCCTGTCTGCAGGACGGGGCTGTTCGCTGTGATCAGGCCGTCACCTGTATGACGCTTCCCATGTGGAAGGAACTGGATGAGCTCACCAATCATTACCTTGCCTCCGTAACGCTGGACGACCTGCTGTCCGGCGGAAGATGGAAGAGCGTTGATCCCTCCAGTCCGGACAGCACGGAAACTGTGAGATAGCTCTTGACAACCGAAAATCCCATGATATAATTCCTATTGAAAAAATAGGAAATAACCATAGAAAGGAAGATCCCCATGTTTGTTTACGCGGACAATGCCGCTACCACCAGTGTCAGCAAGACCGCGCTGGATGCCATGCTGCCGTATCTGACAGACTATTACGGCAACCCTTCCAGCCTCTATTCCTTTGGGCAGAAGGCTACTGAGGCCCTGCAGAAAGCCCGTGAAACCGTAGCCGCCTGCATCAATGCCGATCCGAAAGAGATCTACTTCACCTCAGGCGGAAGTGAGGCGGACAACCAGGCTATTGTCTCGGCAGCGCGGATCGGTGCGCGCAAAGGCAAAAAGCACATCATTTCCACACAGTTTGAGCACCATGCCGTGCTGCACACGCTCTCCCGGCTTGAAAAGGAGGGCTATGAAGTTACCCTGCTGGACCCGCACTCAGACGGCGTGATCCGGGTGGAAGACGTCGAGAATGCCCTGCGTGAGGATACCTGCCTCGTCACCATCATGTTCGCCAACAACGAGATCGGTACGGTTCAGCCCATCGCCGAAATTGGCGCGCTGTGCCGTGTGCGGAAGATTCCCTTCCACACCGATGCCGTGCAGGCTGCCGGACATCTGCCCATTGACGTTAAGGCCATGAACATCGACATGCTGTCCATGTCCGGCCACAAGTTCCATGCTCCGAAGGGCGTTGGCGTCCTGTATGCCAGGAAAGGCACCGTTCTCACCAACATCATTGAGGGCGGCGCACAGGAACGCGGCAAGCGCGCGGGCACCGAAAACGTTGCCGGCATCGTTGCCATGGCTGCCGCCCTTAAGGAAAGCTGCGACCACATGGAAGAGAACACCGCCAAGATCATTCCCATGCGGGATAAGCTCTTTGCCGAACTTGGGAAGATCCCTCACAGCAAAATTAACGGCAGTCTTGAGCACCATGTTCCCGGTACAGTGAACATGTGCTTTGAGGGTATTGAGGGTGAGAGCCTGCTGCTGATGCTGGATGACCAGGGCATCTGCGCTTCCTCCGGCAGCGCCTGCACTTCCGGTTCACTGGATCCCAGCCATGTGCTGCTGAGCATTGGTCTTCCCCATGAGGTGGCGCACGGCAGCCTTCGTCTTTCTATCGGCGAATACAATAACATGGAACAGATTGACCATATTATTGAGGTTGTCCCAAAGGTGGTGGAATATCTGCGCAGCATCAGCCCCGTGTGGGACGAACTGGAAAAGGGCGAGCTGAAGCACCTGATCTGAAACCGGGACTTATCACCCATTTCATGATACATTTTTGATTTACTGAAAAAACCGGGAGGAATGTTTAATGGCACTCTATAGCGATAAAGTAATGGATCATTTCCGCAATCCCCGCAATCTGGGCAAGCTGGATGACGCCGACGGGATCGGCGAAGTCGGCAATGCAAAATGCGGCGATATCATGCGCATGTACATCAAGGTGGATGACGGCATCATCTCCGATGTCAAATTCAACACCTTCGGCTGCGGCAGCGCCATCGCCACCAGCTCCATGGCAACGGAGCTTATCAAGGGCAAGCCCATTGAAGAGGCACTGGACCTTTCCAACAAGGCCGTGGTTGAGGCTCTGGACGGTCTCCCCACCCACAAAATACACTGCAGCGTTCTGGCTGAGGAAGCCGTGCGCGCCGCAGTAAAGGACTACTACGATAAAAACGGCATCGCCTATGACCCCGAGCTCTTCAAAGAGAGCGAGGATCCCCACGGGGAAAGCTGTGAGGTCTGAATACTGATATCTTATTTCCGCTTGTTTCCTGCTCAATCTCCCGGGCTCTGATTCTCTGACCGCAGAGCCCGGGATTTCATTTTAGACGTTTCAACTCTGCTCCGGATATTTGAAGGAGGTTAAGCCTGAAAAAACGGTTGACAACGGCTGCTGTTTCTGGTATTATACAGTCCGCACTTCAAATGGCGGCATAGCTCAGTTGGCTAGAGCATGCGGTTCATACCCGCAGTGTCCCCGGTTCGAATCCAGGTGCCGCTACCACAGGCGCAGCAAAGCTGCGCCTGATCCGGCCCGTTGGTCAAGTGGTTAAGACACCGCCCTTTCACGGCGGTAACATGGGTTCAAATCCCGTACGGGTCACCAAAAAAACCTTGAACTGTTTTCAGTTCAAGGTTTTTTCTTTTTCCGTCCAGCTGATC
>CAZBXX010000005.1:0-46202 GCA_964495965.1 uncultured Oscillospiraceae bacterium
TCTCGATGAGTTGGAGGAAATGGGCAAGCGCAAGCTGGCCTATGAGATCAACTACATCAGTGAGGGCTACTATGTGCTGATGAAGTTCACAAGCGGACCTGACTTCCCCGCTGAGCTCGACCGTATTCTCGGGATCACGGATGGTATTATGCGTCGGCTGATTACCACCCGTCCGGAATAAGGAGGCGGCATCATGTTAAATCACATTGTGATTATGGGCCGGCTGACCCGCGACCCCGAGCTGCGCACTACCCAGAGCGGCGTGAGTGTGGCTTCTTTCACCGTAGCGGTTGACCGCGATTTCGGCGGCCGGGACGGCGGTGAGCGTCAGACCGATTTCTTTGACTGCTCGGCCTGGCGTCAGACCGGTGAATTTGTCAGCAAGTATTTCCGCAAGGGCAGCATGATTGTCGTATCCGGCAGGATGCAGTCCCGGAAATTCCAGGACCGCGAAGGCAACAACCGTACTGCCTGGGATATTCAGGCTGACAATGTTTACTTCGGCGAGTCGAAGCGTGACAGTGATTCCCAGTCCGGTTACAGCACCGGCAGCTATGCTCCCCCGGCAGGGAATTTTGGCGGCTATGACGCCGGCCGGCAGAGCAGTGCTCCTGTTGCTCCGGTTTCTCCCAGTCCGTTTACCGAGCTTGAAGAAGACGACGGCGATCTGCCGTTCTGATGATCGTTTTGAATTGATTGCAAAGGAGGTTCCAGAAAGTGCCTTTTGATAAGAACAACCCCAAAGCCCGCCGCCGCAGAAAGGTTTGCCAGTTCTGCGTGGACAAGGCCACCTATATCGATTACAAGGATACCGCGAAGCTTCGCCGCTTCCTTTCCGAGCGCAGCAAGATTCTTCCCCGCCGCACGACCGGCACCTGCGCCATGCATCAGCGTCAGCTCACTGAGGCCATCAAGCGTGCCCGTCAGGTCGCACTGCTGCCTTACGTGACCGACTGATCGGCGGATCCTGAAGTACATATCCGTAACAAAAAGACTGTCTCTTCCCGTTCCGGTGTTGAGACAGTCTTTGTTGTCCTGTTACAGACAAAGGTCTGATGGCTTACCCCGAAATACGAAGGTAATAATCCGCCAGGGCCGGGATAATCTGCTTAATCTCGAGTCCGGTGGTGTTGATGCAGAGATCGTAACTCTCCTTCTCACCCCATTTATACTCCGAGATAATATCGTGAAATTCCGCGCGCGCCTTATCAATCCGCTTCATGGCACGCAGGATATCACGGTCGCTCAGATTTTCGCCGTCTTCCGCACGCTGGCGGCAGCGCTCAAGCTTTGAAGCTTCATCCGCATAGACGAAAACCCGGAAGGGGTTGAATTCTTCCAGAATTGAGTCGGCCGCGCGGCCAACGATCACGCAGTCCCCTTTTGCCGCAATATCCTTGATCAGACTGGTCTGCATGGACATCAGCCTGACGGAATCATCCGCTATTGTCGGCAGCTGCGCAAATGTTCTGGCAAAGTGGATCGGAAACTGTGTCATGGCCCCCGTTTCCGTCCTGTTGGCGAGATAGTCCTCGTCCAGTCCGGTTTTCTCTGCAAGGGCAGAAACAATTTCGCGGTCGTAATAGGAAAATCCGAGAGCATCCGCCAGGCGCTTGCCCAGTTCCCGACCGCCGCTGCCGAACTCGCGGCTGACAGTAATAATGTGGTTCATAAGCTTCTCCTCAATTCTTATTGTATTCCTGAATCTCTCTGTCCGGAAATCAGGACCCGGGCAGATAGCTGTCCAACTGGTATTTTGCCCGCTCTGCCAGTTCAGCGGGGCTGTATTCATCTATTGAAACAAGATAAAGCTGTTCTTTGGGTGCGGCCGTGTCCGAAGCAGTCTCATCTCCCGTGCCGCCGTCTGCCGGGTCAAGCAGCTGTCCGTACGGGTCATAGCTGAAGAGTATCAGGCGGCCGTTACTGTCCATCCGGTCCAGTACGGAGGAAGCCGCAAAAACCGGTGTGCTACCGTCTCCGCTCAGCTCAATGACGTTGAGATCCTCTCCGCAATACAGATAAAGCCTGTCATCCGTGAACTGAAAGCGAAAATACCGGCCGTTCAGGCGCTCCCCCTGAAGCTCGAATGAAAGCGGAAGACTGCGGATTTCGTTGCCGTCTTCATAGATCCGCAGGAAAGCGTCCGGAAAAACGCAATAAAGACGCCCGCTGTGTTCGGAGAAGGATATCGGATTATCCCCGGTCCATTGAACGGAAGACAGCAGTTCCCCTTCCACGGAGCAGGTAAACAATTCGTGCTGCCCGCTGTAGAGGACCGCCTGGGCTTCCCCGTTCGGTCCGCTGATAAAAGAGACCGCGCTCAGATCCTGCGGAACGCCGGGCAGATCCACGCACGTGCCATTGGATATCCGTATCAGCAGCGCCTTCCGGCTTCCGTCTTCCTGATCGGTACAGGCAGTAAATAGATACTGTCCGTCAGGTGAAACCGACAGAGGCGACGGGAAGAGGAAGCGGTTTTCCTGGAAAACAAATCGGATTCTTTCCTCTGAAGCCGTATCCTGCAGGGCAAGTTCTTCCAGGTCCCCTGAGGGCAGGCGGAGCCGCCAGATGGAATTTGAAAACGCATCGTGGAAGTAAAGATCTTCCCCGCTCACGGCAACAGACGAAGGCGCGGCGTATTCCGCCGACAACAGAAGCGCATCCCCATGTGAAAACGGATACTCCATCAGGCCGTTGCCGCAGTAAAAATCGTGCACCGGGAGCAGGTACTCACAGACTTTCTGCCCGGAAAGAAGATCAAATCCGGCTACGGAAGTATCTCCCGCCTCTCCGTGAACCAGCAGAACATACGCCATTTTATTTATAACCGTCAGGAGATGGCCGGCATCCCCCGCCGGCAGGGCAGCACTCCCGCACTGGCTGCCGGAATTGAGGTCATAAAACAGGAGTGTGCGGTCTGTCAGAAGGACGGCATGGTCATCTTCCCGGAGGAAACCGTCCGGACGATAGGGAAAGCCGCTGCCGTTCAAAAACCGGGCGTTTTCATCCCATACACTGTCATACAGATACAGATTGCCGCCGACAGCGGCCACATATCGCTCTTTTCCATCCGGCGCACTCCGGACAGACTCAACACGCCCGACGCCTTCCGGAAACGTCTTCTCCAATGTGCAGATGCTGACGGCCGGCCAGCCTGTTCCCTGTTCCCCGTCGGAGGTGATAAAGCCAACCGTATCCGCTGACGGTTCCTGCAGCTGAACAATCTCTTTTCTTGAATCCATATACCCTGTCAGCGTGCCGTTTTCGTCAAAAAGATAAACAGAAGTGCCAAGGGCCACGATAATACGTTTATCCGGAACGGTTCCAATCCGAATCGACGGGGAATCTGTAAGCGTGCTTACGCTGAGCGGAAAGGTCCACTGCAGCTGTGCGTCCCGGTAGGCGCGAAGCTCGTACGGAGCGCGAACCAGCAGAGAAAAGCCGTTATGACGGTACGATTCCTCATAGCCCTGCGACCCAAGCACATACAGAGTGCCGTCGTCATCAAATGCAAGCCGCTCAATGCTGCTGTATCCGCCTTCCAGGAGGGTAAACGCCGAGGTTTCCAGTGAAAAGAGACCGACATACCGCTTCGGCTCTTCCGTATAGAGCGCGGACTCCCTCAGTTCAACCGCAATACAGCTTCCGTCCCCGGCCCAGGTGAGGCCCGTGATCCACATCCCGTTCAAATCCGGAATCTGTACGCCGGTATAAGCCTCCTTGTCCGCCGTCATCACCAGCAGCAGGTAGGAATCCGCTATGGCGATCAGGCTGCCGTCAGGAGAGCGGCTGACACTGCCCACCGCGCCGTATTTCGTCGGTTCCCGGTGGAGGATTTCCCCGGTACAATAGTCTGCAAACAGCACTTCGCCGTCACAGTAGCAGAGCAGTTGCCCGTCACTTCCCTCCTGGGGAGTATCCGGAACGGATGACTCACTGAGGCGGAAACTGCTGATCTGTTTTTTTGCCGGCAAATCGTAGCAGGAGAACTCTCCGGTCTGATCCATACAGACGAGATAACTGCCATTCCTGCTGACGAACCACTCCGTGATATCATGATTCCGGTCTACCCGCAGCGTTTCGAGCAGATTATAAGGCGTGGTATAGGAGAACGTCGCACGGCTGAGGGCAAACATGGCCTCATCGGTTACCGGCCGGTTCGGGTCGCTCCCGGTCAGGGCTTCCAGCCCGTCCTGCAGTGCCAGCAGTCGGTCCTGCTTTTCATATGCCTCCAGCGACTCACTGGAAAGAAGCCGTGATTCGCTGATCAGCGCCTGACGGTAATGACTGGAAATCTGAGCATTGCTCCAGAGCAGGTACGCAATTGCGGCAGAAGCGGCTGCAGCCGCCGCCGCAGTAATGGCGGTTATCCTTCTGCGGCGGTATTTCTCACGTCGCATGACCAGATCGTCATAACTGCAGCCCAGCATCGCCGCTGCCAGCCGGGGCAGTTCCGTCCGCCGTGCCCTGCGGAAGCTCCCGCGATAGTCACAGGCAATGGGTTCAACGCTCTCCTCAACAATATGGCGGCTGCCATCTTCCGCTGTAACTTCATTTTTCCGGTGAAGCAGAACCTCGGGGAAAATCGCAGGCGGCTCACCGGCCGACAGGACACACAGCACCCGTTCAAGCCCGTGCATGCGGATAAACGTCTCAAGCTCATGCACACACCAGGGAGACTGGCCGTATTCCGGCGAGCAGATCACAATCAGAAACTCCGATTCCGCCAGCGCATGTTCAATACGCCCGGAGAGATCGGCAGAAAGTTCCAGCTCTTCCTGGTCCCGGAAGATACGGTCAATGCGCTTCACTCCGGTCCGCTTCTGTATATCGGAAGGGATCCGGAAGTGCTCCAGGCTGTGCTGAACTTCCCGCGCGACAAGCATGTCGTGCGGTGTCCTTCGGTATGAAATAAAGGCATTATACCGATATGCTTCGTAAGACATGGCGATCCCTTCTCCGCATGGTAAGCCGGCTGTCAGCCGGGAATCTTTCCGCTGTTTTAAAGGCGGACTTTTTCTCTGCCGCTCAGGGCTTCCTGCACGAGGCTTTCCACATCAAGCGCCGCTTCCGCCTGCTCCACATCCTCCAGCTTCGGATGCGTACGCGGATGCCGCGGCGTGAAGACCGTACAGCAGTCCTCATATGGCAGAATGGAAGTGTCAAAGGTGCCGATCTTCCGGGCGAGGCGGATGATTTCCTCCTTGTCCATTCCGACCAGCGGCTGCAGTACCGGAAGCTTCGTCACGGCCTGCGTCACGGCCATTGCCTCCATGGTCTGGCTCGCCACCTGACCGAGGTTTTCCCCGGTCACAATGGCCTTCGCCCCCGTCTGCAGGGCGATGCCCTCCGCAATGCGCATCATAAAACGGCGCATGATCAGCGTAAAGTACTCCTCGGGGCACTTGTCGCGAATCTCTTCCTGGATGCGCGTAAACGGAACCACCTCCATCGTCATATCACCGCACCATGGTGTAAGAAGACGCCCGAGTTCAATGACCTTCTCCTTTGCCTGCTGAGAAGTATACGGGAAAGAGAAGAAATGCACCGGGATCTGACGCACGCCGCGCTTGGCAATCATCCAGGTGGAAACCGGGCTGTCGATCCCGCCGGAGAGCAGTGACACCGCTACTCCGTTGGAGCCCACCGGCATGCCGCCCGCACCGTCCGCCGGTGCGGCATGCACATATGCCGCGAGGTCGCGCACTTCCACATTGACAACGAGCTCCGGATCGTGTACGTCCACCGCGCAGTCCGGATAGGCTTCCGCAAGTTCTCCGCCGACATACTGGCTGAGTTGAATGCTGGTAAGAGGAAAGCGCTTGTCACTGCGCTTCGATTCGACCTTAAAGCTCTTTGCCCGCAGCATATGATCCTTCAGATAGTCGATTGCGAGCTTTGCAATGGCTTCCGGGCTCTTTTCGCAGGCGGCGGCACGGCTGATCTTCACAATACCGAACACATCCTGCATTGCCTCAAATGCGGCATCCATATCCGCATCTTCCGAAACCGGCTCCACATAGATGGTCGACTGCATGCAGCTGACCTGAAACTCGCCGAGGCCCAGCAGGCGGCGGCGGACATTGCCCACCAGCTTCTGTTCAAAGCTGCGCCGGTTCAGACCCTTGAGGACAACCTCGCCCAGCTTCAGAAGAATAATATCGTTCATGGTATCTCCTTTACAATGACCGTTATGACGTCAAACCGGTATGGCGGTAAAGATAATAAGGGTATTCCGTCCCGTCATCAGCAAAATACTCGGTTTGAATCAGCTCATAATACGGGCTTTCCACCGGCAGCCCGCGTGAGACAATATAATCCGTTACCCCTTCTGCCATATAGCGGTCCATTTCCCGGAACATCTCCTCCGACTGGATGTTCAGCATACAGAAATAGCGGCAGACCGGTACCAGGTCGTTTACGGTATACTGGCCGATGTCAAGCGCTCCGTAATTAAAGAGCGTGGCATCGGGTGTTTCCGCAATGGTGCCGGCAAAACGGTACTGTGGCAAATCATTCCTGCGGTACTGAAGCATCTGACTGCTTTCATTGCCGAAGAGTGCCAGGGCAAACAGAAGAGGAACAAGCACCCGTGCCAGACGCAGGCGCTTTGCGTCGTTGCCGGCTTCAGAGTTCGAATTCTGAAGGGAAAGCAGTCTCCTCCAGAGCACTGCAACTGCGACCGGCACAAACACACACAGGATCTCGGAATAGTACTTCATGTTGATGCCGCCCATATAGATGACCGTAAAAGCGAGTCCAAAGCTCAGGGCGAGGAACAGACCGTATGAAAACCGCTTTTCACGGAACAGACAGATTACCGAAAGCAGCACCAGAAGCATCGTCGCGTCATTATATGTCAGCATCGATGCAGCCCCTGAGGCGAGCCCCCGAAGCGTCGCGGCGAAGGACGAACCCTTCCCGTAAACCACAATATTGTTATAGAAGTAGGCCGTCCAGAGGTCGGGAAGCGCCCCGTTCACCCAGAAATACAGCAGCACCGGAAGGCTGACCAGGAGCACACCGGCAAGGATCAGCAGCAGGATCTTCAGAAGCTTCCAGATTCGTTTATTCCGGATCATCTGCCAGGCCGGCACCAGAATAAACCCCGCGTAGAAGCCCAGCATGCTGTACTTTACCCACAGGACGGCTCCGGAACTCAGGCCGATCAGGAACGCTTCCCGGTATGTCAGTTCCCGTTTTTGCAGCAGAACGGATGTGCCGTAATACAGAGACAGCATCAGGAGCGGAAGGCAGAACTCTTCCGCGCTCCCGCCTTTGAGGAATGCCGGCGCGGTGTAGACCAGGAGGGCCGAAAGCAGCAGGGTCGGCGGACTCTTTCTCCCCATCAGCATTGCCATGGTACGGTAGGCAAGACTCAGAAATACGTATGCAGCAGCAACTTCCATCAGCCATACGCCGAAAAAGCTTCTGCGGGAAACCGGGTAGGCCAGCGCATACAGCGCATACAGCAGCGGACCCTTCTGTTCATAGAGATCCCGGTAAGGGACCACGCCGTACAGCATCGACTTGCCGACGGTGAAGAAACAGTTGGCATCCACCCAGTTGTTGAACGGGTACAGCGGGGAGCAAAGGGAGCATACCGTGACTGTGACAAGCGCCGTGCAGAGCAGCAGACGCCGGTCATCCCGGGTGAGGCAAACCGCCTGAGGTTCTGCTGTCCCCTGCACGGCATCCTGTGCCTCACCCTGCCATTTCCCCGCCACAGAGAGTGCGGCAAGAAGCAGACGCAGAAACGGAACCGCAGCCGGCACGCAGACAGCCGCCGCAAGCAAAAACGGAAGAGCACGCTGCCAGTCCACAAACTGCAGCGAAACCACACGCAGCGTCCGAAGCCATACGGCAACAAAAACGCAACCGAGCAGCAATGACAGTGCGGCTGCACGCAGAAGAGCATTCCTGCCGGTGTGACTGGCCTTCTCATTCAGGAGGCCGATTCTCATCAGCAATCCCGCAAGCCCCGCCGTAATGACCGGGGCTGTCACAAAGCTGGTTTTGAGCGGCCGGAGCAGAAGGACACAGAATGCCGCCGCTGACAGAGCAAGCCATAAAATACTGCCTGTCTTTCCCCGGGCAGTTCCGGCCATGTCCCGATTCACGCAGCATTCACTCCCTTCCATTCCCTGCTTTTGATTTGTTTATTTTATCATAGTAACCGGTCTTTGACAAGATTTTCAGCTCCCAAGCGGAAAAGCATCGTAACCGTTCCGCCCTGCAGGCATCGACCGCTGTCATCTGAGAGGAAATGTGTACTGACCAAATGACGAAATAGAGGACAGAGCTACGTCAAAGCTGCTGACTATTCGGGGTATCTGATCTTGCATTTTATGGTGTTATGATTATAATCAGAATATACTGTTCCAGTTACAGTTCATGAATCTCGTTACCTGTGAAAAAGGATGGTGCTGCGGGATGAAACTGCTGAAAAAACGCTCCGTGTCTGTCGCGTTGCTGCTCCTCGCTGTGTTCTGTGTGCTGTGTTGTTTCCCAACCACAGCCCTTGCATACCAGGGGGATCCGACCTTTGGAAACAGCGACTACTACAACGTAGCCGCTGAAAAGGAAGACGCTGTCATTACGCTGGACGGCAACGGAGGAATCTTATCAGACTCGACCCGAGGGCAATCCGGGAATCCGGTGATCATTGAACGCAAGGGCGTATACCGCATTTCCGGTCAGGCGGAAGACGTCACCATTCTGATCCGCGAGCCGAAGAAATCAGGCAACATCTATCTCATTCTGGACCATGCGTTTCTGGTGAACAGTACCGCACCCTGTATTCAGGCTGAGGCTGCGGAAAAAGTCATTCTCCAGTGTGTGGGCGAAAACAGCCTGACCTGCACTTCAGAGGACGCGGCTGCCGTCTTCTCCAACGATGACCTGACCGTCAACGGGACCGGTCGGCTGCGCATTGCATCCGGGAAGCACGGAATTCACTGTACGGGGACGCTGCGGATCACCGGCGCCGTTCTGTCTGTCGAGGCGGAAAACGACGGGCTCAAGGGAAAGTACGGGATCTGCATTGACGGTGGAAAAACCACCGTCACAAAGAGCTATGAGGGTCTGGAAGCCGCTCAGGTGGTCATGCGCAGCGGCGAGCTGTCCGTGCGGGCCAGTGACGATGGAATAAACGCCTCCGGCAAGGATGACATTCAGGGGGATGTGCTCATCCAGGGCGGCAGCCTGACGATCCGGGCCGACGGCGACGCCATTGACAGCAACCGCTCCATCCTCATTGAGGGCGGCACGGTTCTGGTCGAGGGTCCCATGAACGGCAGAAACAGCATTTTTGACAAGGGGGACAGCAGCGATGCCGTAATGAGCATCAGCGGCGGTACGGTTCTGGCAGTCGGCAGTGCGAACAAGGCGAAGAATTTCGAGCACGGAACGCAGTACTCCCGCCTTGAGATGATCTCCGGGCATGCCGGCGACGTTATCTCGCTGGACGACGGAACCGGACTCAGCCTGACCGTGTCCCGGGACTATGAGTGCGTGATAGCATCCAGCCCCTCCTTCACGGAAAGCAGCCGGATTATCGTGTCCGGCGCGGATTCCTCCGCAGTTCCGGCGGAATGGGAGCTGGCCCGGCAGACGGAGCTGTCGGAAGAACAGCAGACGCTGTTTTCTGAGGCTCTTGAGCGGCTGACCGGAGTGAACTATGAACCGCTTGCCTTTCTCGGGGCAAAAGGCGACCTCCACTGTTTTCTGTGCAGGGCCACCGTTGTCTATCCCGAGGCAACGCCCTACTATGCGCTGGTCTATATCCGTTCTGTCGACGGAAAGGCTGAAATCTCCGAAATCCGCGAACTGGAACTCGAACCCGGACCATGAGTCAGATCTGCAGAAGCTTCCCGCGTAGAGCGAAGCTTCTGTAAATTCCCGTGCCAACGGCTGTACCAGGGCGTGCATGTAAAGAAAATTACAGAAAATGCTTTTGTTAATGTATCAAAATGGAATAGGCTTTCAGCAAAGGACCAGGATCTCATGATGGTGGAATCCTGGTCCTTTATCGTGATATTCTTTTCCTTCTCTGTTCAAAATTTTATTAAAAGCCGTTTCAGGAGGGCGGCGTTTTGCTGACCACTATTTGGCTTCCAGATTCAACGGAAAGACCTGCCTGCCAGCTGACGAGCCCTCAGAAAGGCAGTGAAATTTGAAAAAGATCGGCAAGAATCGATCCGATACTGAACACAAACAGAAGCGCTACTCCCGGATTCAGATGAGCTCCTGATTCGGGAACTGTTTTTTGAATTCGATCACGTCCTGGAGTCCATTCATATAGGTCATGCGATCTCCACGTTTGGCAGAAAGAGAATGCGCAATCCAGCGCTCCGCGATGGCGGATGGTTTTGGCGTACACGTCTTCAACTCCATCGCAGTCAATGGCCAGCATAGAGCCGTCGGAATACTTCAGTTCCACGCAGGCCGTGTCGATGTTGAACTCGCAAGATAGCAATTTCTTCATGATGATTTCCTCCATTTCTTTATTTCGATTTGCGCTTACCACATTTGCGGCTGGATTGAAAATCATCAATATAAAAGCAAAATCCGAACCCATCTCCGATTGAGAAGATGTGGTTCGGATTATCTTGCTTTGGTGGACTTGAAGGGGATCGAACCCTCGAACCTCACGGATGCGAACCGTGCGCTCTCCCAGCTGAGCTACAAGCCCGTCTGCCCTTAAAGCCCTGTCATTATACCACAGATTTTTAAATTGTAAAGAGCAATTTTTACATCATATCCCGCTGTCCGGCAGAGGAACTGCCGGGCTCAGTTACCAAGCAGCAGAGAAAGCGCGTTTACAGCACCCTCTTCATTGTCGCTGTAGACCGTCGCATCACAGAATCTGGCAAGTTCGCTTTCCTTTTCAGCCAGTTCCATTCGCGCGGTAACTTCAAAACGGCTTCTGGCAGTCGCTTCATAGAGAGCCTGAAGACGCTGCGGCGTGGACGGCGTGATAAAAATACAGATTGCCTCGGGCATGTTCTGTTTAATCTGAACCGCGCGTGCCGCTTCCAGGCTCAGCACAACATGCTTCCCGGAAGAGAGCTGCTCCTCAACCAGTCTCCGGGAAGTACCGTAGTCATTCCCGGCAAATTCCGTCGCTTCCAGGAGGTCGCCGGACTCTTTCAGCGCATTCCAGCCGTCAAGGTCGTAAAAGTGGAACCCGATTCCGTCCACTTCCCCGGCCTTCATTTTTCTGGCTGTAACCGGAACAACGGAGGTCACATCATCCCTGGCAGCAAACAGCTTCTCCACAATTTCGCCGAGCCCGGCGCCCGACGGCCCGGTCAGCACAAGAAATTTCGCGTTCGTACTCAATCTTTTCTCCTCCTGTCCTGCGGCAGCCGCAATCACGGCTTCAGCTCCATGTAGAGTTCGCGGTAACGCTTCGCGGACTGATCCCAGGATACGTCTTTCTTCATATCCCGAACGACCATCCCGTCCCAGCGGTCACGCTCCGTAAAGTAAACGGTCTTGGCCCGGTTGACGGCATCCAGCAGAAGGCCGTCCTCATAACGGTCAAACGTAAAGCCGTTGCCTTCATTGGTGTACTGATTATAGGGCTCGACGGTGTCCTTCAGGCCGCCTGTTTCCCGTACAATGGGAACCGTACCGTAACGCATGGCAATCAGCTGCGTCAAGCCGCAGGGTTCAAACAGTGACGGCACCAGGAGCGCGTCCGCGCCGCCGTAGATCATATGCGCCCGCCCCTCATCATACATAATACAGGAGCAGACACTGCCTTTATAGGCATTCTCATAATAGCGGAAGGAATTCTCGTAATGAACATCACCGGTACCCAGCACCACAACCTGGGTATTGCCGTCAATGAGGCTGGGCAGAATCGCATTCACCAGATCGAGCCCTTTCTGGTCGGTCAGGCGGGAGATCAGCCCGATCACAAAAAGGTCTTCATTTTCCGTCAGGCCGAGCGCCTTCTGGAGCGCAAGCTTGTTCTGCTTTTTCTTTTCAATCACGTTTTCAGAATCATAGACGGCGGGGAGCCTTTCATCGGTGCTGCTGTCCCACTGGGTACAGTCTATGCCATTGACAATGCCGCGCAGCTTCCAGGAGTGATGGCGGAGATGCGCATCCAGACCGTCGCCGTAAAACTCTGTCTGTATTTCACCGGCATAAGTTTCGCTGACGGTGGTGATCATATCCGCATAGGCAAGGCCACCCTTCATCAGGTTTGCATCGGCATAGCTCTGCTTCATCACGTCGATGTTGAAAACCTCGTCCGGCAGACCGGTCCAGTACTGGACAGTCGGCAGCCAGTAAATCCCCTGAAAGCGCAGGTTATGAATGGTCAGCATGGTTTTCGCAGAGGAAACCGGCGTCCCGGCAAAGAGGGTGCGCAGATATACGGGAACCAAGGCTGCCTGCCAGTCATGACAATGGATCACATCCGGAATCCAGTTCATATAATTCAGGGCTGCAAGCGCCGCCTTGGAGAAGAAGCAGTACTTGGGAATATCGTCAACCAGATTCGTATAAGGATTGCCGGTGCTGAAGAATTCCTCATTGTCAATGAAGTCATAGACTACGCCGTCCCAGACGTACTCCATAATGCCGACGTAAAAACTGCGACCGTCCCGGAAGAGGTCCATCCGGAACTCCCCGCGGTAAACCATCTTTTCCTGGTACTTCTGCGGGATGCATCTGTAGCGGGGCAGAATCACCTTCACATCGCAGTTCTGTGCAATCAACGCTTTGGGAAGGGCGTACATGACGTCACCCAGACCGCCGGTTTTTACGAAGGGATAGCACTCAGAACCAATAAATGCCACGCTGCGGCGCGGTTCCGGAAAAGGGGCAGATTCAGGCTGGACGGTATTGATCAACTGATCGGCCATAGGATGAATTCTCCTTTAGCAATTAGTAAATGGAACTGTTTCAAACAGGGTCATTATATCGGACGGGGCCGGAATAGTCAACCAGAGAGAGCTTTGATTTTCAACGCGGTTTCATGAAAGCAACTTGATGCAAAAACAAAGGCCCGCAGGCTGTTCGGCCTGCAGGCCTCCGTTTAGGGAGAAAAGAGAGGATAAAGGAGTAGAAAAGTAGCAAATTAATAGGGTATTTCCTCATCGAAAGTGATGGGAAGGCGGAGTTCTTCACCGGCCCGGTAAACCGTAAGCTCCGTGGTTTCAAAAGCGGCGAAGTGACGCAGCGCGGCCTTCAGGCCGTTATAGTCTTCAATGGCATACTCGCCGATTGCCGTGATTACATCACCCTTCTGAAGGCCTGTTTTTTCCGCGGCACTCCCGGGCGTTACGCCCCAAACCATGGCACCGAGCGGGAGCCCGAAGTACTGGCTGTACCGGGCGTCATACTCGTGCTGGATCTGAATGCCCATATACGCCTTGCCGGTGACATAACCGTTTGCAATCAGGTCGTCCATGATGCTCTTCACATCGTTAATGGGGATGGCAAAGCCGAGCCCTTCCACGCCGGATGAGGAATACTTTGCGGTGACAATGCCAATCACATCGCCTTCCGCGTTGTACACCGGGCCTCCGGAATTACCCTCATTGACGGCGGCGTCAATCTGGAACATATTGATGGATTCGCTTTCCTGCGTCTGAATCACACGCCCCAGAGCACTCACATGCCCGGTGGACATGCTGAATTCCAGCTCGCCAAGAGGATTCCCAACCGCGTATATCGAATCGCCGACACGGATGCTGTCGCTGCTGCCGAGTACAGCCGCATTCAGGCCATGTGCCTCGATCTTGAGCACGGCCACATCATTGGAAGGCTCCACGCCCACGATCGTGGCGTTGTACGCCGTTCCGTCATACGTCATGACCTGGATGTCCAGCTTGCGCTGATAGGCATCTTCCACCACATGATAATTCGTGAGAATATAACCGTCCTCGGAAACGATAAATCCGGAACCGCTGACTGCACCGGAGCTCGTCATTCCAAAGAAATTTGTAACTGTGATTTCCGTCCGGATGCCGACCACCTGTCTGATTGCCTGGTCGTAGATATCGGCAGGGCTGAGTTCCTCCGAAAGCAGCACAGCGGGCGCCTGGTCCACAGTGCGGGCCTCCGAAGCCGATTCCCCCTCGGCGGCGTCCTGAGCGGCAGTCTGCTGCCCCTGATATGCCGCTTCCAGCGCTTCAACCCTGGCGTTCAGCCGGGACCCGGTAAAAGCTGCCCCGCAGAGGCCGCCAAGGAGCGCCGCTGCCAGAACGGAACAGATCAGAACTGCGGCACGTCCGCCGCTTCCCTTTTCCCTGCTGCGGGTTTCCCTCTGGGGCTTTTCAGGCGGTGTGTAGTAACGCGGAGGCGCCGTGGTCTCATCAGCACTCTCGTAATGCGCATCGGTATAGTTTTCAGCCCTCTGCACCGGCCTGAAGTGATATTCGCCGTTGACAACGTCGTCCCGGGAAGTACCTGAGGATTCTTCTCTCTGAAATTCGTTAACTTCCTGCGGGTTCATAACACCATGCCTTCTCATCCTTACCTGTTAAATTAAGAATACCGAAAAAATATGACTATGAAATGAACAATCTGAATCGGAACTGTGAAAGTTGGGATTCACTCAGGCAGATTCCCGAAATGCAAAATCAGTGGCTGTCTGGCGAAAATGAAAGATTTCGGAATTCCTGCACTGGGCAATGGTACCGATTGCCTCAAAGTCCATCGGCTCGTCCAGCCACACCTGCACCTTAACCGCACCGAATTCCGGATAAGGGAATTCCGCGACCTCTTTCCACTCCCCATGGGACTTGACGTATATTTTCCTCGGTCCGAGAATGCTGTCCCAATAGGGTGTGTTTTCCGAAATCAGCTGATATTCAAACGTGAAGCCCAGGCAATCATGGACCTCCTCCGACAGGATGGAATAACTCTGGTCCGTTGTCAGCCAGCGAAAGCCCGGCTGGGACCAGCTTACGGTAATGTCATCCCGGTAGCTGAGCGCCTCAGACGGCTTCTCCCCTGCCGCATACTGCTTTCCGGGGAATTCTTCCAGCAGACGGATGCTCTGGATCCAGCCGACGTACTGCTTGTTGGCATGACTGCGGTAAATGATACAGGACATGTCGTTTTCTTCCGCAACAACCGTCGCCTCCGTCCCCTCACAGATGTACGGCTGGGTCATACGCCCGGTCTTCAGTTCCGGGACTGATTCAACCGGGAGGCTGGGGGCCTTGAAGGCCTTCCGGGCATACAGCGTTTTCCACTCATTCAGGTAGCTTTCCTCTTTCGGCAGCACGATCCGGTCCGCCTTGCCGGTAGCCTGAATGGCAGCCAGACCTCTTTCCGCGGCCGCGGCCTGCTCCGCAGACAGGGTGCTTTCCGTATCGGGCTCAGCGGCAAAAGAAAGCCCGGGGAAAGTGAACAGCAGCGACAGCATCAGCAGAAATGAAATTGTCTTTTTCATAAAGCAAACCTCAAAACTTCAGTCAAGTATTACCGGTTTCCGTCTTTCCTTCAGATATCGGACAGCTTCAGATTCCGTATCTTCCGAATGGCGATGCCGTTAATCAGAAGGGAGAACAGCGCTGTAATCAGAACGGAGAGGAGGATGCTCCTCACATCAACGCTCCGCACAAACTGCATGTATTCCGCCTCAGAGCCACGGATGATCCGGTAGGCAAAGGCAGCACCGATCGGGATCCCGAGCAGGATGCCTAAAGCGGTCGTCACGATCATCTCCAGCGAGGCATAATGTACGCATTCCTTCACGGAAAAGCCGTTAATCCGCATAACGGTGAGTTCCCTCTTTTTGTGGATCATATAGCTTTCGGTCAGATTCACCTGAATAAAGAGTGCCATCAGGGTGGCGATGATGATCATCAGTACGACAACCGCATTCATCGACTGCGATCCGCTTTCCAGCTGCAATCGTCCGACGTCCCGCGTAACGGTCAGTACTCCGTCAATGTTCCGTACGGCAGAGGAGAACTCGGAAAAGTCCGTGCCGTTGAAGTTCGGGTACACGGTATTGCGCTGCGGCGCGGTGCCGAAGACCTCTTCATAGGCTTCGGGCGTCAGGACCACGACATGCAGGAAATAGTTGTTGTACACATCCGCGACTTCCGCTTCATAGCCGTTCATCTGATCGTCATACAGGGTTACCCTGTCGCCCTTCTGCAGGCCGAATGATTCCGACAGACGCTTTGGGATCAGAACGCCGTGCTCCGGCAACGTCAGTCTGTTTTTCCCTTTCACATCGCGCACATTGTAGAAGCCTTCAATCCGGTCTGCTTCCGCACAGATGATTTTCCCGGTGGAAATCGTGTTTCCGGTCCGGAGCATCAGATCATTCTGGTATACTGGGAGATACCCGATCCCCTGCTTTTCGAGAAAATCCGAAAGTTCTCTTTCCACCGTCGGATTCTCCGCGTCAAAGCTCAGTTCCGCATCATAGACGGCAACTTCGCCGAAGTGCTTCGCGGCAACCTTGTTAACCGCGAGTTTGACGCCGAAGCCCACCATCAGCAGTGTGCAGCAGCGGCGAATAGACCGAAAAGTCCTGCGCATTCTGCACATCATAATAGTGCGTTACGTTCCGGTTCAGTGCCCTGGCCGAATACGCAATGGCAAGATAGGCAATCGCCGCCAGCAATGCGATCATTACAATCGACAGAAAAGATGCCCATTGCGTACGAATATTTCGTAACGCGTCGGTCCTCTTGGTTTTCTTCATTTCATTACCAGACCAGCTCCGTTGCGTGAACAGGCTCCATATTGATCTTCACGCTGGAGACAACGCCGCTCTTCAGCTTTACGATGCGGTTGGCCATCTTGGCAATCTCGGGGTTGTGGGTAATCATAACCACTGTGGTGCCACGGCTTTTGACGATCTCTTCAAACACCGAAAGCACCTCAATGCTGGTCTGGTAATCCAGGGCAGCCGTCGGCTCATCGGCAAAAATGATCTTCGGATTTTTGACGATGGCGCGGGCGATGGAAACGCGCTGCTGCTGTCCGCCGGAGAGTGCGGAGGGGTAATTGTTGGCGCGGTCGGAAAGACCGACCTTCGCAATGGCATCCTCCGCGGTCATCGGCTCCTGCGCAATATCCGCAATGAACTGCACGTTTTCCTGCGCGGTCAGGTTCGGCATCAGGTTATAGCTCTGGAAGACAAAACCCATGTATTCACGGCGAAATTCCGTGAGCTCTTTGTCAGAGGGATGGGAGAAATCCTTTCCCTCAATCTCAAGCTTGCCGTCAGTCAGGCTGTCCATGCCGCCGATAATGTTCACCAGCGTCGACTTGCCGCAGCCGGACTCGCCCAGAATCACAAGGAATTCGCCTTTATAGATGTCCAGGTCAATGCCCTTCAGCACCTTGGTGATTTCCTCTCCGTTCTGGAATTCCTTGGTTACCCCTCTGAGATGGATAAGCACATCCTTCTTCTCCCCGGCGGTAACGGTAAGGCCCTTTTCCTGGATGGTCAGGGCAGTCAGGGCTGCAAGACGGCTGCAAAGCTTAAGCTCCTGCTCATTGAAGCTTCCTTCTCTGCGGTTTACAAGCTGCAGGCAACCGATATTCCGCTCCATATCATTGAGGGGGACACAGAGCATATCACGAATCTGAAGGCCCTGGTTATCCAGCAGCGTCCCCGTAAAGCGCTCGTCCGGAGCAAACTGCGCCATCAGAACCGAGTCGCCTGACTGGGTCACGTAACTCTCAACATCACTCCCGAGACCGGCGCTGAAGTTTGAGAGATCCAGAGGCCCTACATGGAACATCGGCAGCAGCACCTGCGCTTCCTGGTCCAGCAGCCAGAGAACGCCCGCTTCGCTCTTTAATACGCGGGTCAGAAGCTCCAGACTGCGGGCAAGGGCGGTCTCCAGATTTTCCTCCTCAAGCAGCTCCTCAAACAGCTGCCAGATGACCTGGGTATATTGGTTTTTATTCTGTGCCATATGCCTGTATTCTCCCTTCCCAAAAGGCAATCTCCTGAGTGAAATCTCCAATAATACAATGAGAATATTATATCATCTTTTGGTGGGCTGTCAATTTACAAATCGCAACAGCATCGCGCATTGATTGGGATGGCTGCGCAAAGAATGATGGCCGGTGCAAATGCACCGGCCACGGATCATAACAGGCTTCTACTGTCTGGTTTGGGCTGAGCGTTCAGCCCCAGGTATACTGGTAGGCAAGTTGCTCGTCCCGTACCTGCTTCATGGTCTTCCACTCCAGACCGGTATGCTGCCGGATCCAGTCGAGGCTGCGGTCGGAGAAAGTGAACACCCGGAAGCTGTGATACCAGTAGTGCTGCTCTGTATCATACTGGCCTTCTACCGCATCTGATAGAGAAATCTCAATACGGAGGTTGGTCTGGGTGGAGAGGTTTTCCTCCGTATCGTTCACGGTGTAGAGGGCGAGTTTTCCCTCACCGGCGTCCGGAAGCATGGCGTTCTGCCAGAGGTCGAGAACCTCTTCCGCACTGAGCCGGTACTGATACCAGCCGCCATCGCCGTCCTCCGTGCCGATTACAGCGTACTGCACATTCTCCTTCACGAAGGGGACAACGGTGTCCATGCGGCTCTGAATGGCCTCACGGCTGTTGAGAAGCGAGACAATCTTTCCAACCAAAGTATCCGGGTCATCCACATCAGCTGCCGGATAGATCAGGTTGTAGGTACGGTAAAGACTGCTTCCGTCCGTGAGATCATAGCGAACCGGTAGAAAGAAGGTCAGGCGTTCCGGTTCCGCGGATTTTGCATCATAGAGGGCGTTTTCGGCAGTGGCCATGGGCTTCATTGCCTCAAGACTGGTGTCATACAGCGCCTTCCGCTCGATGATTTCCCGATGGATCGCCTCAAAGGCTCTGATGTTTTCCGGCTCGCTGAGCGTCGTGTCAAAGGCAATCTGAACACTGCTGACCCGCTCCGGCGCCGGGATGCGCTTTTCATATCCGGTGAGATCGGTTTCGGCAATCAGTACCGTCAGAACACAGACGGCGCAGACCGCGGCAAGGCCCTTCCAGGGGAGCGGGAAGACGCGGACCGAGCGGCGGATCATCATCTCGGCCGCAATCCAGCCGAGGATCGCGCACAGAATCAGGATCCCTGCCATCAGCCAGGCAGCCGTGCTGCCGAACACCGTCTGCTGAAAGAAATTGCTGAAGAGAAAAGCCGCGCCCACAAATGCCGTCCCGATTGCCATGCAGACCCGGAATATGGGCTTCAGCACCGGGATGGCGACAATGTCCGACACGCATTCCATTTTTCGCCTGCGGTACAGCAGAAGAGCCAGAAACGCAAACACCAGGCCTGCGGCGGCGTACAGCCAGAGAGCAGGCATACCCTGGAAGGATACGGATCTGTCCGCATTCATGAGGATCTGCAGCCGCTGCTGCATATAAGCGAAGGGTGAAAGCCACAGGAAGCGGCTGGTCATGCCGGTGAGGCCGAAGACCAGAGTTGAAACGCACTGGCTGAAGCAACTCTCAAAGGCTGTCGCCGTGAAGTTCAGCACCAGATACACCGCCGGCAGCACCACTATGTTACCCGTCAGCATCGCGCAGAAGCAGGCGAAGCCGTAGAAGAAAATGAGCCCCAGTGCGGCACAGCCGAGCCAGATGAAATAGTTGACGCCGTCAATGCCGGAACCGGCCGTCATGGCCGCAGTGAGTGCAAGGACCAGAACCTGGCACAGCAGCATCGGAACCAGACCCGTCAGATACAGGGTCAGGAAAAGGCTTTCCCGCTTGACGGGGAGACTGTTCATCAGCGTATTTCCCCGGCTGCTGTAGAGATATCCGAAGAGCACCATGACCGCCAGCACGCCGATCACAATGGCGGCCTTGGCCTGGTCCATGCCAAGGTTCAGGATCCGGTAGTTCAGTTCCATCTTCCAGGCAACCAGATCGGTACGCCAGGCATTCATGCGGATAAAGCTCAGAATACTGACCGGCAGCGTGATGATCAGGTAGACCAGATACGCCGCCCACATGGGCCAGCAGCGCCGCAGGGTATTCCGTGCGATGGCGGAATTAAAGGACAAACGATCCGACTTCATGTTCTGTCCCTCCCAGTTCATAGATAAAGATTTCCTCCAGCGTCAGCGGGAGCAGGTCGAAAAACAGCGGGCTGCAGGCTTCCATGCGCGCGCTGATCTCTTCCTGCCGGCCGCGGAGGATGAGCTGCTGCAGACGCCCGGTCTGATTCTGATGGAGAATGTTCAGATCCGGCGGCAGCTGCTTTCCTTCGGGAAGCACCAGCTGGATCTTGACGATATTCTCCTGCAGCTCGCTGAGGCTGCGCTCCAGCAGCATTTTCCCGTGGTTCATGATGCCGACGTGATCGCAGACGTCTTCCAGTTCCCTCAGGTTATGGGACGACACCAGCACCGTAATACCGCGCTCCGAAACTTCACCCAGCAGCAGGCCCCAGATCTTCCGGCGGTTCACCGGGTCAAGGCCGTCAACCGGTTCGTCCAGAATGACGCAGTCCGGCTGCTGCGCAAGGGCAAGCTGGAAGGCCGCAAGCTTCTGCTGCCCCTTGGAGAGACGCCGCAGCATCTGCTTTCCGTCCAGGTTGAACTCCCCGGAAAGACGTTCAAAACAGGCCCGGTCGAACTTCTCGTAAATGGAGGCGTAAAAGCGCCCCATATCATCCACAGTAGACTGGGACCAGTAAGGAATCTCATCCGGAATATAGGCAAGCCGCCGCTTAACGTCAGGGTTTTCGAACACTTCCCTGCCGTCAATGCGGATCTCGCCGCTGTCCTGCCTCAGGATGCCGACCAGATGGCGGATCAGCGTGCTCTTGCCGGCACCGTTTGGACCAACCAGACCGTAGACCGTGCCCTTCGGCACCGTCATCGTCAGCCGGTCTAGCGCCTGCACCTCGTCAAAGCGCTTGGATACTTCACGTACTTCAATCATGGGTCTCTCCCCCTTCAATACAGGATTTGAGGGTATCGGTGTCAACCCCGAGACGCCTCAGTTCAGCGGCCGTTTCCGTCAGCCGCAGGATCAGTTCCTTCCTGCGCGCCAGGGCAGCATCCGCCGCATCGGCAACAAAGCTGCCCTTCCCGGGCACGGAACAGATATAGCCTTCCTGCTCAAGCTCGCGATATGCCCGCTGAATCGTGTTCGGGTTGATGGCGAGACTCGCCGCCAGCTCTCGCACCGAGGGCATTTTCTCCTCCGGCAGCAGCACCCCTGAGAGAATCAGCTGCCGGAAGGAAGCCTTTACCTGCTCATAAATCGGCCGTGAATCACGATAATTGATCTGAATCAATCGGAATCACCTCCTCTGAGTATAACTGTATTAACTCAGTTAGTACGGTTAATATAGCAGAAAGCAGGCGCCCTGTCAAGAGCGCCTGCCTGATCTTAAGAATTCTTTTATACCTGCACCTGCGGGAACGGCGTTCTCTTACCGCTTCTTCCCGCCTGCCCGGAAATCCGGTTCTGTTCCGGCGCGGAGCCTCCGGATGTTCTCCGCATGACGGCAGACTGCCAGCACCATACCGAAAACAGCCAGTGCAATCATTGGTGCGCGCGGTGCAAAAACAAAGGTTGCGGGGACAACAGCAAGCGCTGCGCACACGGAACCAAGCGAGACCTTTTTGGAAATCAGCGCCACGATCAGGAACACAATCAGAATCACGACAAAGACGCGCCAGTCAATCATCACGGCAACCGCAGCGCCGGTTGAGATTCCCTTTCCGCCCTTGAAACCGTGAAAAACCGGGAAGCAGTGCCCCGTCATGCTCGCCATACCGCCGAGACAGACGCCGGCCTCGCCCAGAAGGGCCCGGCCGATCATCATTGCGGCAAAAGCCTTCAGAAAATCAAACGCCAGCGTGGCCACACCTGCAGCCCAGCCGAAAACGCGCGTCATATTCGTAGCGCCGGCATTCCCGCTGCCCGCCTTACGGATGTCACGACCGATCAGCCGTGACAGAATAATCGAAAAGCTGAGGGACCCCAGCAGGTAGCCCACCACCGGAACAAGAATCCAATACAGGAACTTCATGTGACGCCTCTTAACACATTTCGAAAGCTGAACGCTCAGAAAATATGAATCGCACCGTAAGTGATCGCCGTCATAATAATCCCGGCAATACACACACCGACAAAGATAATGGGAACTGCCTGTTTCAGCTTCATATTCATCAGGGCTGCAATCAGCGCCCCCGTCCAGGCCCCCGTACCGGGAGCGGGAATGGCGACAAACAGCAGCAGCCCCCAGGGGCCGTAACGCTCCACTGTGCCGCTCTTGCTCTCGGCCCGCATTTCAAGCTTCGTAACAATATTGTTCATCCAGGGCCAGTGCTTCCGCAGCCAGGAAAAAACCTTCCGGATAAAGATGATAATAAACGGAACCGGAAGCATATTCCCGAGCACTGTCGCCAGGAAGGCCAGACCGAAGGGCAAACCGGAAGTGATGGCAAGCGGCAGGCCCCCGCGGAGTTCCACTACCGGGAGCATCGAAATCAGAAACGCCCATATGAACTTTCCTGCCGTTGTACCGGTCAGCCACTCCATGACTTCAATCCCCGTTAACAAACATTTTTGTTATCATAACATATGCCGCTGCAAGAAGCAACGGCATAAACTGTTAAAAAGCTTTAAATAATTATTTGACAGGCAGGCTCAGCCATCCGCCACTGCCAAGTTTTCCATCCGCGTCATGGCATTGCGAACATGTGTCAGCACGGCTTCTTCCACCGCATCCGGGTCGCGGGTCAGAAGCGCCCGACAGATCGCCAGATGTTCATCGTTTGACTGCAGTGCCCTGCTCTGCTTGCTGACGGATGCCATCCTGAACTTCGACATTTTCTTGTGCAGACGGATCAGCACCTCCGCATAGGATTTGCTGCCGCTTGCAGAATACAGAACCTCGTGAAACTGAGAATCCAGGTTTTTGGTCTGTTCCGAGCTGCTGTTTCCCTGCTTGTTGATGTAAAAACGCTGCAGATCTGCCAGCTCCTGAAGCTGTGCAAGCTGCTCTTCCGTAATATTCACCGCTGCGCGCCGGGCAGCCTCCCCTTCCAGATGCAGGCGTATATCATACATATCCAGCATATCTTCATGGGAAATCCCGATCACAACCATGCCGCGCCCGGTTTCCTGCAGGATGTTTTCCTGGGCAAGCCGCAAAAGCGCTTCACGGATGGGCGTGCGGCTGACATTCATTTCTTTGGAAAGGCGAAGCTCGCTGAGCACCTCGCCACGCTGATACTTTCCGGAGAGAATATCCTTTTCCAGCTGTTCAAAGATCTGGTCCGCGATGGAAATATTACGATGTTCCTTCATTCCGATTCTTCCTTCAAGGTGAATCTTTGCGTATGATTGTATACAATTATAATGTTATTCGTTTGCGGTGTCAAGAGAAATTTCAAGTCCGACGGAATTTCAGGCCTGTCTTCATACCGTCCCCGGAACCGATCAAAAACCGGGGACCTTCACAGAGAAGGACCCCCGGCTCTCGAATGCAATATGCTGTTTACTGTGCGTCTTCCGTATTGCCGCTGTCCGCTTCCGCATTTCCGGCTGCCGGCGCTGCGGCTGATTCCTCAGCGGGAGAATCCGTTACCGGAGCCTCCTGCGCCGCGTTGTCTTCGGCAGCGGTCTTTTCCTCCGCATACCCGTCGGTCATGGAAATCTTGCGCGCAGGACGCTCAATGGTGCTGTCCCGGCGGGCAAGCTTCCCCGCCTTGACGGCCTCCGGCATGAATTCACCGTGCTCAAAGAAGTAATTGAATTCATCCGCCTCAATGGTTTCATGCTCCAGCAGATACTCTGCCAGACCGCGGAGCTGATCCGCATGCTCTGTCAAAATCTTTTCGCAGCGTTTTGCCGCTTCGTCAAAGATGGCCTTGACTTCCTCATCAATGATCGCAGCTGTTTCTTCCGAATAGCTCTTGGTTGTACCGAAATCACGGCCAATGAAGATGCTGTGGCCGGAAGTGTCATACATGATGGGCCCAAGCCGCTCACTCATGCCGTACTTCATGACCATGTCACGGGCAAGAGAAGTCGCCTGCTGAATATCCCCGGAAGCGCCGGTGGAAATGTCGTCCAAAAAAAGCTTTTCGGCGATACGGCCGCCAAGCGAAACGACGATGTTCTCGAACATCTCCTCCCTGGAGGTGAAGTTTTCCAGATCCTCCTGCGGCCGGAACAGGGTAAATCCGCCTGCAGGCCCGCGCGGAATAATGGTAATGTAGTGTACGGGATCCACATGTTCGCAGAACCTTGCCGCAACCGCGTGCCCGGATTCATGATAGGCCGTCAGACGCTTTGCCTTGTCGCTCATCTTTCGGCTCTTTTTCTCGGGTCCCATCTGCACCTTGAGGATGGCCTCGTCAATATCATCCTGGGAAATAAAGCGGTGTTTCCGGCGGACAGCCAGAAGCGCGGCCTCATTCATCAGGTTTTCAAGATCCGCACCGGCAAAACCGGGTGTGCCCTTGGCAATGCTGTTGAGGTCGACATCGTCCCCAAGCTGCTTATCCCGGGAATGAATTTTCAGGATTTCTTCCCTGCCCCGGATATCCGGAAGCCCCACATAGACCTGCCGGTCGAAACGCCCCGGCCGCAGAAGCGCGTTATCGAGAATATCCGCGCGGTTGGTAGCCGCCATGACAATGACGCCTTCGTTGGTACCGAAACCGTCCATCTCCACCAGCAACTGGTTCAGGGTCTGCTCGCGCTCATCATGCCCGCCGCCCAGACCGCTGCCGCGCTGACGGCCCACGGCATCGATTTCGTCAATGAAAATAATAGCCGGGGCTACCTTTTTTGCCTGCTCAAACAGGTCTCTCACACGGCCGGCACCAACGCCGACATACAGCTCTACAAAATCAGAACCGGAAATAGAAAGGAACTGCACCCCGGCCTCGCCTGCAACCGCCTTGGCAAGAAGGGTCTTGCCGGTGCCCGGAGGGCCAACCAGCAGCACGCCT
The DNA here is from genome assembly GCA_964495965.1 of uncultured Oscillospiraceae bacterium. Taxonomy (GTDB): domain Bacteria; phylum Bacillota; class Clostridia; order Oscillospirales; family Oscillospiraceae; genus Limivicinus. The sequence continues at coordinate 24,922 of CAZBXX010000005.1, forward strand.
TTGGGAATCCGCGCACCCATGGCCGTGTAGGCCTTGGGGTCCTTCAGGAAGTCCACAATCTCAGCCAGTTCTTCCTTCTCTTCCTCACAGCCGGCCACATCCCGGAATGTCTTCTTGTTCTTCTCTTCGCTTCCGAGTCTGGTTCTTGCCTTGCTGAAGCGGGCCACACCGCCGGCACCGCCGCCCATGCGGTTCATCATGACATACCAGAGCGCCATGGCGCCGCCCATCAGGACAACGTAGGGGATAATGCTGGCCCACCAGGGAACCACAAAGCCTTCGCTGTAATCATAGTTTTCCAGAACACCGCGCTGGTGCTGGTCCATGATCATTTCATTAAAATCGGAATAGAAGACATTGAAGCTGTAAAGGTCATATACCTTCTCTTCCGGGTTTTCCGGATCATCCGTGCGAAGCTGCAGAATGATTTTGTTGCCTTCCGTTGTAAAAGACTGTACCTTCTCCGCGGTGAAGAGATCCACCAGTTCCGAATAGTTCTCCAGAGAATCCGGCTCACTGTCCTTTGTCATGGTGAAAATCACCGCCACAAGGATGAGGAGGAGCAGCACATAAAATCCGATATCTCTCGCGCGATTACGTTTAGGGTTCAACTAGTTTCACATCCGTTCTCAAACTGCGTAGCCTGCAGCGGCAGGAACACTCAGGAATATATCTCCGGTTTCAGGGCGCCGATGTAAGGAAGATTGCGGTAACGCTCATTATAATCAAGGCCGTAACCCACAACAAAGGCATCCGGAACCACAAAACATGCATAGTCCGCATAAAGATCTGCTTTTCGGCGGGCAGGCTTGTCAAGCAGCGTGGCAATCCTGATTGACGCAGGCTGCCGAACTTCCAGGTAGTGCTTCAGGTAATTCAGAGTAACGCCGGAATCCAGAATATCTTCCACCAGAATCAAATGCCTGCCGGCAATGTCTTCACTCAGATCCTTATTGATTTTTACAGCACCTGTGGAAGTGGTACCGCGGTAGGAGGATACAGCCATAAAATCCATGGAACAGGGAATCTGAACCGTTCGCATCAGATCCGCCATGAAAATAAAACAGCCCTTCAGAACCCCGACAAAAACCGGGTTTTTCCCTCTGTAATCCTCAGAAATCTTCCTTCCGACTTCCGCCACTTTCGTGTGAATCTGATCTTCCGTCAGAAGGATCTGTTCCACATCCTGAATCATTCTCGCCCTTTCCGCCGCACCGGCACGTAGGAGGTATCTTACCACAAACTTTCAAAATTTTGAATACATGAGTTTTGAACAAGCCGTTAATTTCTTTCCGTCAGATTTGCTTCAAAGCGCAGCATGCCGTGACTGCGGTGAACCTTCTGTCCCGGAAGCTCCAGGACTCCCCGTTCCGTCCCTTCCGCAAAGCGGAGCAAAGCCTGTGTCCGTTCTCTGCTGAGGCCTGTGCCGCAGACCGTTCTCAGAACCCGCGCCGCAACAGCCGTTTCCAGGCCCAGAAGCTTTTTTGCGGGAAGCTCACTGCCGTTCCAATAGTCCCGGAGGAACGCTTCCGCCATCCGGCACAGACAGGCGTCATCCTCACGGAGAAGCTCGGCAGCTCTTCCGATTGCCGCAAGTGATGAAGGATTTTCCCTCAAAAGCAAGGGCATCACGTCGTGACGAAAGCGGTTTCTGGTATAGTCGCTGCCGTCATTGCTGCTGTCTTCAACCCACGGCACTCCGTTTTCGCGCAGCCAGCCAATAATTTCATCCCGCCCCGTCTGCAGCAGAGGACGGATAATTCTCCCCCGTACGGGCGGAATTCCGGCAAGCCCCCTGGTGCCCGACCCGCGGCAGAGATTCATCAGGACAGTTTCCGCCTGGTCATTCAGCGTGTGTGCGGTGGCAATCCGGCTGCAGGACAGCGCATCCGCCGCTACATTCAGGAAAGCATACCGGAGATTACGGGCTGTTTCCTCAATTCCCTCACGGTTTTCCCGGGCACGGGCCGAAACGTCACCACGCCCCGTCATCAGGGGCACATTCAGCTTCCCGCACTGCTGCGCGACAAAGGCCGCGTCGCGTTCGGATTCCGCACCACGAAGGCCGTGATTGTAATGCGCCGCACAGACCTTCAGACAGCGTGCCTCACGAAGGGAGATCAGCTGATGCAGAAGGTACATGCTGTCGGCACCCCCGGAAAGGGCGCAGAGCACCCCTGTGCCGGGCGGGAGCATGTTGTAGCGGTCAAGCCACTCAGCCTTCATCGTCATAACGGCGTTCGATGGAGGAAAAAGAGGTATATTCCGGAAGCCAGCTCAGCTGTACGGTGCCTGTAGCTCCCTTGCGGTTCTTCAGAACAATTGCTTCCGCCAGATTTGGATTTTCCGTCTGTTTGTTATAATAGCCGTCCCGATAGAGGCCGATTACCACGTCCGCGTCCTGCTCGATTGCGCCGGATTCACGCAGATCGGAAAGCATGGGGCGCTTGTCCTGACGGGATTCATTGGCGCGGGAGAGCTGAGACAGACAGACAACCGGCACATTCAGTTCCTTTGCCATGATTTTCAGCATCCGGCTGATATCGCTGACCGCCTGAGTCCGGCTTTCGTTGGACCAGCTGTGACCGCTCCCGGCAGACTGCATCAGCTGCAGGTAGTCAATCACAACCAGATCCAGATTCTGGATCCTTCTGCACTGGGCATTCATGTCAGCCACCGTCAGGGTCGGATTGTCATCAATCCGGATATCCGTCACACTGATGGCCTGCGCGGCATCGCTGATATCCTTCCACTGCCGCTCCGTCAGCTGCCCCGTCTGCAGATTCTGGGAAGGAATCAGGGCCGCTCTGGAAAGGAGCCTTGTGGCGAGCTGTTCTCTTGACATTTCCAGCGAGAACACAGCAACCGTTTTTTTCAGATTCATACCTGCGTACAGGGCCATATTCAGGGCGATACTGGTTTTCCCCATGCCGGGCCGGGCCGCAATCAGAATCAGCTCCGAGCGGTTGAGGCCCAGAATCAACCGGTCCAGATCGGGAAGGCCGGTTGAAAGGCCGGGAATTTTGCTGCCGGAACTCGAGATCTCAGCAAGCTGGTCAAAGACCGACTGCATAACAGAAGAGATCGGGAGCAGGCCACCGACATTTCTTCCCTGGCGGAGTGCGTAGATCTTCCTCTCCGCAGCCTCCAGCGCGGTATCCGCTTCGCCGCTGCCCTCATAAACAATGCTGTTGATTTCGTCCGCAGCTTCTCCAAGCCTCCGCAGCAATGCCCGGTCTCTCACAATGGCGGCGTACTCCAGCACATTGGCAGCCGTCGGCGTCATGCGCATCACATCGGCGAGATACTGCTCACAGTTATCCTGATAGACCCCCCGGATCCGCATCTGATCCAGTACCGTCACCGGGTCAATGGTAAGCCCGTAGGCAAACATGTGATAAACCGTGTCATAGATATCGCGGTTCAGTTTACCGTAGAATTCATCCGCGCGCAGCTTCTCCAGAACATTCGGTACACAGCCGGGATCAATCAGAATTGAGCCGATCACAGCCTGCTCAGCCTGCGCCGAAAACGGAACTTTTTTGCCAAGCAGCTCGTCCATGGCTTCAGCCTTCCACTACCAGGAGGTTAATCAGCGCACTCACCTCATAACCGAGTTTGGCCCTGACCGTATAGCTGCCGTAGCTTTTAATCGGTTCCGTCTGGACAATTTTATTCTTCTCAATGTCCATATCAAACTGCTCTTTCAGCGCCCTGCTGATCGTCTCAGACGTCACTGCGCCGAAGAGCTTGCCGCTGCTGCCGGCCTTGGCGCGCACCGTAACCTGGACGGCCTCAAGCCGCTTTGCATATTCCAGCGCCTGCGCCTTCTCCTTCGCAGCCTGTGCCGCCTTCGCCTTTTCCTTCAGCTTAATGGCGTTAATCGCGTCAGCCGTTGCCTCAGAAGCCAGTTTACGGGGTAAGAGATAGTTCCTGGCATAGCCGTCAGAAACATCTTTGATTTCTCCCTTTTTCCCCTGGCCCCGGACATCTTCGTTAAAAACCACTTTCATTGCTCTGCTCCTATCCAAGATATTCGTCTATCGCCGCGTGGATCTTCTCTTCTGCTTCTGAAACCGTTGTATTCGGCAGCTGTGCAGCAGCCGCACTCCGGTTGCCGCCGCCGTTGAGTTTTTCCATCAGGATCTGGACGTTCAGGTCGCCAATAGAACGGGCTGAGACATAGACGCCGCCTTTTCCGTCCGGAGACGCAACCACAGACGCCTCGACACCGGAAATATTCAGCAGTTCATCCGCCGCCTGGGCCTGCACAATGCGCTGCTGCACCTCGTCCGGGATCACAATTGCCACCCCGCGGTAAAGCGTTGCATTCTGCATCAGTTTGTAACGGGCAACCGTGGTGTCCATGTCAATCTGGAACAGTTTCTTCACCGTAGCAGGATCCGCCCCGCAGCGGCGCAGCCAGGCTGCAGCGTCATAGGTGCGCTCGCCGGTCCGGAGGGAAAAGCTCTTGGTGTCCAGCACAATGCCGGAGAGCAGGGATTCCGCCTCAAGCCTGGAAACATCTTTGACATCAATCAGTTCCTGAAGAATCTCGGTAATCAGTTCGCAGGCCGATGAGGCATAGGGTTCGACAAAGCCGAGGGCCGCATTCTGAATATAGGTCGCGCCAACGCGGTGGTGGTCAATCACCGCGACGCGGTTGCAGGAAGAGAGGAGACTTGCATCTTCAACCTGTTCCGGCCGGTTGGTGTCCACGACCACAAGAAGCGTTCTGGCATCTGCCATGATCATCGCATCATGCGGGCTTAGGAAGCGTTCCCGGTAGTAAGGATCCTGTTTCAGAAGATCCTGAAGCGGCTTCACCGCGTTGTGATTCTGGTCAAGAATAATATAGGGATTGGCACCCAGCTTACGCGCAAGGCAGCAGATTCCGACATCCGCACCCAGCGCATCGAGATCGGCATATTTATGCCCCATAACAAAAATTTTTGAGGAATCGCGAATCAGCTCTGCCAGCGTGTTCGCCATGACACGGGACTTGACCTTGGTGCGGCGTTCGACTTCAAAACCGCGCCCGCCGAAGAATTCAAAACTGACCCGGTTCTTGACAACAGCCTGATCCCCGCCGCGGGACAGCGCAAGTTCTGTCCCGATGTCCGCATACTGAAGACCTTCCTCCATGGTGGCAGCATCTTCACCGAAGCCGATGCTGATGCTGGCCGCAATGCCGGCCGGATTTTCAATCTGGTGAATCTCTTCAATAATCCGGAACCTGTTTTGCCGCATCTGATCGAGGTCCTTCCGCTCCATCACGACAAGGAAGCGATCCCTGTCATAACGGCGCAGAATACCATGGAAGCTTTCACACCATTGCCGCAGCCTGTCCTCTACCGAGTCCCGCAGTTCATTCCGGACGCGCTCCGGATAGTTGCGCGTCATCTCGTCCAGATTGTCGATGACCACTACCCCCGGAACAGGCCGTGACTGCTCATAAAGGATGCGGGTGTTGTCGTAATCCGTTACATCCAGCCAGTAGCTGATGCCCATGATGGCACTGGCTTCCTCTTCTTTTTCCGAGCGGATGAGATTCCCATGAAGCTGGTACTTGCGGCCCTGCACCTCAACAAGAGCCGGGTACTGTGTCTTCCCTTCCATCAGCCACTTGCCGGAAAAATCGGGAATAAGCGAAACAAGGCGGGCGTTCAGCCGGGAATCTTGATCTCCAAGCATGCGGAAAAAGGCGTCATTCCCCCATACAATGCTGGAATCCGCCAGGCGGAACACCGCCATCGGCAAAGGAAAACTCAGAAGCGTGCTGTTCTTCGCGTTTTCCGTGTCATAGGTGATGGACTCAATATAACGCGAAAGCTTTTTGGCCTCACGGTTTCTGGCAAAGAGCGTATACCCCAGCAGCAGCAGGAACATTCCGCCCTCTGCCGCTGCGATGATAGGGTGGTCAAAAAACAGCGTTGCCACGGCAAAAAACGCCATGCAGACCAGATAGATTATTTCCCGCTTTGAAGACGGCGGCTGATACGTCTTGTTAGATTTCACGGAACACCTCTGTACAAAAAACAGGCAGAGTCCTGACTGATTAAAAAACAAAAGGAATTATATCAGAAAAGACTCCGCCATGCAAGTATTATGCGTGGATTATGCAGAGAATCCCGGTATTCAGTTGTGTTCAATCTGCATGCTCAGCCGCTCAGTCAGCTGCCGGACCTCAGGTGCACGAAAGCGGAAGGCCGCCCGGTTGCATACCAGGCGTGCGCTGATGCCGCATACCGTCTCCAGAACTTCCAGTCCGTTTTCCTTCAGGGTTTTTCCGGTTTCAACAATATCCACAATCACATCCGACAGGCCGAGAATGGGCGCAATTTCAATCGAGCCATTGAGCTTAATAAGCTCCACATCCCTCGCCCTGCCGGCAAAATAGTCGCCGGCAATCTGCGGAAACTTGGTCGCGACACGAAGCGTTCTGCTCCTGTCGTCCTGAAAGCCCTTCGGCCCCGCAACCGCCATCCTGCACACGCCGATGTTCAGGTCCAGCAGTTCGTAAAGATCGGGACGGTTCTCCAAAAGAATATCCTTGCCGGCGATCCCGAGATCCGCAACCCCGCGCTCCACATAAATCGTTACATCCGTGGGCTTGACCCAAAAATAGCGCACTCCGGCGGCAGTATTCTCAAAAATCAGACGCCGGTCCGGGTTTTCCAGCGCATCACAGGGATAGCCGGCCTGCTTCATCATGGAATAAACCCGCTCACCCAGGCGGCCTTTCGGCAGGGCAATGTTAAGCATGGCTGCTTCCTCCCCTTAAATCCAGCGTTCGTCCGCAGCCCCCGGACTCCGCGCACTGTGTGCTGACGCTCAGGCCCCCGGCACGCAGCTGCGCTGCCGTATCCCGAACGGTCTTCAAGGGTGTACCGGCATCATACAGCAGCAGCACATCCGCATCCGGCTTTGATTCCGCATGCGGGAACTGTTCCAGAAGGCTAATGTATACCGCAAACCCGATCGCGCCGCCCCGGCGGTTCATACGTTTCAGAAGGCTGTCATACCGGCCGCCGGCCAGCACCTTTTCAGAAACGCCCTGAATAAAGCCCTGAAAAACAATTCCGTTATAGTAATGGACATCGTTTATCACAGAAAAGTCAAAAACCATGCCGGCATCGTCCTCGCCCAAAAGCGAACCGAGTTCCTCCAGCCCGGTAAGGCAGTCTTCACCCAGCCAGGAGAAGCCGCTTCTCCGCAGGTTTGCCGGGAGCTCTTTCATGGTGCAGGTCAGGGCAAGAAGCCTCTCGACATCCGAAAAGAGAGACTCGCTCCAGTTCTGCTGCCGGAACAGAGAGGAGAGCTCATGCAGATTACGGGAAGCAACCAGTTTCAGAAAGCGCTGCTGCAGGCTCTCTTCGGCATTCAGCGCTTCGAGAATGCCGTTCACGATTCCGAGGTGTGACACACTCAGGATAGCATCCGGTGATATTCTCCGCAGGCTCTCACCTGCCAGGTGCAGAACCTCGTAAACGTCATACCCGTCCAGGTCGCCGATGCACTCCAGGCCGCACTGCGTGATCTCACGGAAGCGGTGTTCACTGCCGAAGGGACGGTAGACCGATTCCCTGTAGCAGACCCTCTGTTTGCGGCCGGGCTGAAATTCCGCCCCGCGAACAATGGAGAGCGTCACATCCGGTTTCAGGGCAAGGAGCTCGCCGTTGGTATCGTTAAAGGTTATGACGCGGTCACTGACCAGGAAATCCTTGTAGCCTGCATACAGCTCGTACTTTTCGAATTTGCTCATCCGGAAGCAGCGGTAGCCGCAGGACCGGTACAGGTCGGTCAGCGCATTCATCAGATTGTCAGTTTCCATGATATCACCCTTTCCTGCACAGAAAAAGCCGGTACGCGCACCGGTTTCACGGTCATCCGGGAAGCGCATCGCCGATGAAGGATGGCCACCAGTGTGCGCACTGGCCCTTATTGACAGAGCTGCGAAAAGCCGCCCTGACGTGTTTATCTGAGAACGGGTTCCACTGCCTTCCGCACTTCAGAAGCGATTTCTTCCATCCTCTTCATGCTGCCGTCGCGCGTGCATTCCAGCGTATGCCAGCCCAACTTCTCTGCGCAATAGTCTGCCGCCTCATGGGCGCGTGACAGATAAGCCGCATCCCGTTCGTGAATGTCCTTCTGCTGCTCGTTCCCGTGATAACGGGCGCTCATCAGCTTCTGATTCTGTGAAACCGGAAGCCGCAGATACAGCACAAATGCAGGAACCGGAAGGCCCAGCAGTTCATACTCAAAGTGAAACAGCCAGCTGAGATATTGGTCCCATTCCGCCCGGGGAAGCTTGCAGCACTGGTGCACAGCGTTGGCGGTCGTATAGCGGTCGGCAACCAGCACGCCACCGTCCGCATAAAAGCCGCCCCAGTCCTGCTTCATCCCGGCGTAGCGGTCCACTGCATAAAAGCTGGATGCCGCATACGCATTCACGTCACCGGGATTGCTGCCGAACGCGCCGGCAAGATACATTTTCACCAGAGCAGAGGAATCACTCTGGTAATTCGGAAAAGAGATCCTGCGAACAGGAAAACCCTCCGAAAGAAGCGTATCGCAGAGCATCTTTGCCTGTGTCGCCTTCCCGCTTCCGTCCAGACCTTCCAGGACTATCAGTTTTCCGGCCATGCCTCAGTCCCTGAGCAGGCAGCGCCCGCTCATCTCCGCAGGCTGTTCCAGCCCCATGATGTGGAGAATCGTGGGGGAAATATCGGCAAGACGGCCGTCTTCCAGTTCCGCACCGGCCCTGGTAACAAGGAATGGAACCGGATTTGTTGTATGAGCCGTATTCACTTTGCCCGTTTCGTCAAACATGCAGTCGGCATTGCCATGATCCGCAGTCACCAGAAGCGTCATATCCGGGTGCTTCTGCACTTCGGTCCAGATCCGCCCAAGGCAGGCATCCACGGTCTCAACCGCCTTTACCGCCGCTTCCATCACACCGGTATGGCCGACCATATCGCAGTTGGCAAAGTTGCAGACGATCAGGTCATACTGCTCCGAAGCAAGGGCCTCCACTACTTTGTCACAAACCTTTTCCGCGCTCATCTGCGGAATCAGATCATAGGTCGGGAACTCCTTCGGCGAGGGCACCAGGCAGCGGTCCTCCCCTTCGGCCTGCTTTTCCACACCGCCGTTAAAGAAGAAGGTCACATGCGCGTACTTTTCGGTTTCCGCCACACGGAACTGCTTCAGGCCGTGTTCGCTGACAAGGTCGCCGATGGTATTCACCAGCGTTTCCGGCGGGTAGGCAATAGGAAGGGTAAGTGCCTCGTCATACTGTGCCGTGCAGACATAGGAAAGCGGATAAACGGTTTTTTCGCGGGTAAAGCCGTCAAAGTCCGGAAGATTGAGCGCCCAGGTCATCTCACGGGCGCGGTCAGGCCGGAAGTTCATGAAGATGACGCTGTCGCCCTGCTGAATCATCCCGTCGGGGCACACAACAACCGGCTTTACGAACTCATCCGTGACATTCTCGGCGTAGCTTGCTTCCACCGCAGCAACGGCATCCGGGTTCAGGACGCCCTTTCCGCATACTATGGCGTTGTAACCGGATTCCACCCGGTCCCAGCGCTTGTCGCGGTCCATGCCCCAGAAGCGGCCCTGAACCGTCGCAATTTGCGCATTTCCGACGCTTTCACACTTTTCCTGCAGCTGCCGCACAAAGCCTGCGCCACTGGTGGGCGGAACATCGCGCCCGTCAAGGAAGCAGTGCACATAGACGTGTTCCACACCGTGCTGCTTTGCCATATCCAGCATGGCAAAGATATGCGTCAGATGGCTGTGGACACCGCCGTCGGACAAAAGTCCCAGCACATGCAGCGCCCTGCCGTTTTCCTTCGCATCGCCGATGGCCTTGAGGTAAACCGGATTTTCAAAGAAGCTGCCGTCCTCAATTTCTTTGCTGATCTTCGGCAGAATCTGGAACACCACACGGCCGGCCCCGATGTTGGTATGGCCGACTTCGGAATTCCCCATCTGGCCGGCGGGCAGACCGACGTCCAGACCGGAGGCCTGCAGCTGGGAATGCGGGAACCGGGCTGTCAGCGCATCAAGATTCGGTTTCTTTGCCTGGAAGATGGCATTGCCCGCTGAAGGCGGAGCAATGCCGAAACCATCCAGAATAATCAGGGTCGCCCGGTTTTTGATGGCATTTGTCATTGCCGCTTATTCCTGGGCAGCTGCCGCAACAATCGTCGCGAAATCAGCCGGCTTCAGGGAAGCGCCGCCGATCAGGCCGCCGTCAATATCCGGCATGGCCAGCAGCTCGGCTGCGTTTTTGGCATTCATGCTGCCGCCGTACAGAATGCTGACCGCGCGGGCGCTTCTGGCGCCGTAAAGCTTGCGGATAACGGCACGGATTTCTTCGCAGACTTCCTGCGCCTGCTCCGCAGTGGCGGTTCTGCCTGTGCCGATCGCCCAGATGGGCTCGTAAGCGATAATGCAGTGGCGGACCTGGCTCGCGTCAATGCCGGAAAGAGCCGCCCTTACCTGGTAGGCAACATAGGACATGGTGAGTTCCTTCTCGCGCTGCTCCAGACTCTCACCGACACAGATGATCGGGACAATGCCCTTCGCAAGAAGCGCTTTGGCCTTCTCGTTCACGAGGCTGTCGCTCTCATGGTGATACTCGCGGCGCTCGGAATGGCCGACGATGCAGTACTTTGCGCCGACATCCGCCAGCATATCGGCAGAAATCTCGCCCGTGTAGGCACCCTTTTCAAATTTGGAAACATCCTGGCCGCCGGCAGCGACACGGCAGTCCTTGCCGGCACGCACCATGGCGGGAATCATCACAGCCGGTGTGCAGAGCACGACATCGCAGTTCTTGGTCCGGGGCATATTCAGCTTCAGCTGCTCCATAAAGGGTTTGATGCCGGAATTCAGCTGATTCATCTTCCAGTTGCCGGCAATAACGGTCTTGCGATACTTTCTGTTCATAATACTCTCCTTCTATCTATACAGTCTGTAAAACGACACTGATTTTTTAAACAGCCTTGCCGCAGGACTCAGCGGTCAAGCAGGCAGGCCACACCCGGGAGCTCCTTGCCTTCGAGGAACTCAAGAGAGGCGCCGCCGCCGGTGGAGATGTGGGTCACCTTGTCGGCAAAACCGAGCTTTTCAACGGCTGAAGCGGAATCACCGCCGCCGACAATGGTCACGGCGCCGGATTCAGCCAGCGCTTTCGCCATCGCCTTGGTGCCGCCGGCGAACTTGTCAAACTCGAACACGCCCAGGGGCCCGTTCCAGACGATGGTGCCGGCGCCCTTTACCGCATCGGCATAGAGGGCAGCCGTCTTCGGACCGATGTCCATACCCATCAGATCATCGGGAATATTGCCTTCCGCGGGAACCGCCTCGGCGTCTGCGGAGAACTCCGCCGCGCAGAGATGATCAACCGGGAGCAGGAACTTCACGCCGCGGTCCGCGGCCTTCTGAATCATCTCATTGGCATAATCCAGACGGTCAGCCTCCAGCAGAGACTTGCCGATACTGAAGCCCTGGGCCTTCAGGAAGGTATACGCCATACCGCCGCCGATGATGATGGTATCGGCCTTTTCAAGAAGGTTGTTGATGACGGCAATCTTATCCGAGACCTTGGCGCCGCCCAGTACGGCAACAAAGGGGCGCTTCGGGTCATCCAGAGCCTTACCCATGATGGAAAGCTCCTTATCGACAAGCAGGCCGGAATAAGCAGGCAGATAGGCCGCGACGCCGGCCGTGGAGGCATGGGCGCGGTGCACCGTGCCGAAAGCATCGGAGACAAAGATCTCAGCCATGCCGGCAAGGTCTTTTGCGAAGTCTGCGCCATTTTTCTCCTCACGGATGTCAAAACGCAGGTTTTCGAGCAGCATGATCTGACCCGGCTGCAGAGCAGCGGCCTTTGCCTGTGCATCTTCGCCGATGATGTCGGATGCGAAAATCACATCCTGACCGAGCAGTTCGGACAGACGCCGGGCAACCGGAGCAAGCGTCAGTTTGGGCTTCCACTCGCCTTTGGGTTTGCCAAGGTGGGAGCAGGCGATCACAGCAGCGCCATTGTCCAGCAGATAGCGAATCGTCGGCAGGGCGGCCACAATACGCTTGTCGCTGGTGATCTCACCGGTTTCCTTGTTCTGCGGAACATTAAAGTCACAGCGCAGCAGAACCTTTTTGCCTTTGACATCAACGTCATAAATCGTTTTCTTGTTGTAGTTCATTCCGGATCCTCCTTTAAGAATTCAATAAAGTACACAAAAAGAACGGGAAAAGAAGAGCCTGAAAATTGAGAATACCCTGTTTTTGCTCTTTTGAGTCTTATTTTAACATAGTTTTGCAAAAAATATACTGTTTTTTTGAACGAAATTGCGATTCTTGCATAATGTACAAATCCGGGATATAATTGGATTCTGAGTTTTATCTTTTTTGTCATTTTGCCCATGAGCCGACATGCCTCAGGAAGGAGGGAAAGCACATGGAATTTTTCTGCAGTGACTGCCCGAGAAACTGCAACGCCATCCGCAGCGAATCAAGCGGTTCCGGCTTCTGCATGGCCGCTTTCCTTCCCCGGATTGTCCGGGCAGCGAAACACCAGGGCGAAGAGCCCTGCATCAGCGGCAGCCGGGGCGCCGGGACTATCTTTTTTGCCGGCTGCAGTCTGCGCTGTGTGTTCTGCCAGAACCGTGAGATCAGCCGGCGTCCGTCAGGAAATGTCTTCACGGCCGCTGCGCTGCGGGATCTGATGCTGCACCTGCAGGATACCGGCGTGCACAACATTGAGCTGGTAACCCCGACACACTATACCCGCGTCATTGCCGAGGCACTGAAGCTAGCGAAGCTGTCCGTGCCGGTGGTCTGGAACAGCTCCGGCTATGAAAAGCCGGAGACGCTCCGCATGCTTGACGGGCTGGTTCAGGTCTACCTGCCGGACCTGAAATACCTGCATGCCGAAACTGGCGCACGGTATTCCGCCGCCCCCGACTATCCGGAGGCTGTTCTGCCTGCCATTGACGAGATGTTCCGCCAGAGAGGCGCCTTTCAGATCGACGGGGAAGGCATCCTGCGGAGCGGGGTTCTGATCCGGCACCTGATTCTGCCCGGAAATATCGAAGAGAGCCGCGACGTCATCGACCTTGTTGCCGACCGATATCCCGCAGGGAGCGTGCTCTTCTCACTGATGAGCCAGTATACGCCGATGGGAACGCTGTCCGATTTCCCGGAACTGAACCGCACCATCAGCAGAGAGGAACATGAAGACCTGATCCACTACCTGCACGTGCGGCATCTTGCTGCCGGTTACTGGCAGGAGAAGGCAGCTGCCGGAACGGAAAGCATCCCGCTTTTTGACGGGACGGGCCTTGACTTTTAACCGGTACTGCTCCATAATAGCGGTGTCTTCGGACAGGCATCACCGTATTCAAAAAATCTGACCTTGAGGTGAATCATGAATTATAACGAAGTTCTTGCGGCGGCACGCGATTGTGTCGGACCTTACTGCAAAGCCTGCCCCGTCTGCAACGGACGCGCCTGCGCGAATTCCATGCCCGGCCCCGGGTGCAAGTATCCCGGGAATGTTGCAGCCCGCAACTATGACAAGTGGCAGGAGATCTGCGTAAACATGGATACGCTGTGTCCCAACGCAGATCCGGACGTCTCTTTCAAGATGTTCGGCCGGACCTTCAGTGCGCCGATCTTCATGGCTCCGCTGGGTGCGGTGGACATGCATTACGGTCCCAAACATACCGACTTTACGTATAATTCCATTCTGATCAAGGCCTCCTTTGAGTACGGCCTGATGGCCCTGACCGGCGACGGCGTGAACCCTGAGATCATGAAGTCCGCCGTGCAGGATATGCTGAAAGTCGGCGGAATCGGCATGCCGACCATCAAGCCCTGGAACAAGGAAGCCGTGTTCGAGAAGCTCGACATTTTGAATGAAAACCACATCTTTGCCGCCGCCATGGACGTGGACGGAGCGGGGCTTCCCTTCCTGAAGGCCATGAATCCGAATGCCGGCAGCAAGTCGGTGGAGGAGATGCGGGAAATTGTAAACTATGCGAAGATGCCTTTCGTCATCAAGGGAATCATGACTCCGAACGGCGCGCGAAAGGCCGTTGAAGCCGGAGCCGCCGCCATCGTGGTGTCAAATCACGGCGGCCGCGTGCAGGGCGGTGTTCCCTCCACGGCGGAAGTTCTCCCCGCAATTGCGGAAGCAGTCAAAGGTCAGATCACCATTCTGGTTGACGGCGGCATCCGCTCCGGCGTTGATGTGTTCCGCGCGCTGGCGCTCGGCGCCGACGGCGTACTGATCGGGCGGCCGGTGCTGACCGCCATCTATGGCGGCGGCGAAGAAGGCTACCGCGTGTATATGGACAAGATTGTCGGTGAGCTCAAGAGCACCATGACCATGTGCGGTGCGGCCAATCTCGGTGAGATTACCCGTGACAAGGTCTGGCTGGGCTGATGTCTTCCGTGCAATCAAACTGAGCTTACCCCTGCCGGCAAAGCAGCAGGCCCCGGAGAACCGGAGCCTGCTGCTTTTCTGATCCCGTATTGTCTTTTCCTGTCCGGTTTGCGCCTCATGAATCCGGATGCGGCCTCCCCCAATCTCAGAACTCCAGGGTATCGGTCTTTGCAAGAAGTTCCTCCAGGTGTGCCCTGCAGTTTTCAATGACCGCGCGTCCCTCGCCGGTTTTCAGTCCCTTCCGGCGGATGGTGCGGCGCATGATACGTGTATAACCGATAATTCTGGCCTTGCTCTCCACGGATTCAATCACGGCATCGTCCTTCGTACCCAGATAAAGCTCCAGACTCCGCCGCCAGAATGCGGCTGCCGTGTCATACGGGATGCCGAGGAAATTCTCAACAATTGAGTGGTCCAGCTCACAGTATCCCTGATAGGCATTAAACATGCTGGCCAGTTCAAAGATCGGGTGCCCGTGGCAAAGCGTATCCATGTCGATCAGGAGGCTCTCTCCGTTCTGGAGCATAACGTTCTTTACATGGTAATCGCCGTGCATCATGTGCATATCTTCCGGGACCGCATCAATCAACGCCGCAAGCTTCTCATAGGATTCCGCCGGCAGATAATCCCCCAGGAAGCGCGCCCAGCCCTGTGCCACCGTCTTCATATTGGGCATCGCACCGGGCTTCACAGTCTTGCTGTGGATGAGCTTCAGGAGGTTCACACTCATCACGGAGACCTCCTCCAGCGACATCTTCCCGCCGGCAAGGAGCTTTGCATAACTCTCGGCATTCAGCAGCTCAAAGACCGAGCCATAGCCGCCGCCCTGAATTCTGACCACGTCGTATGGGATCGCCGTGGGAACGCCGGCGACAAAGGCCGTTCTGGCGAGCTCACGCTCACGGCGGATCTCCGGGAGCGCATCGTCGTTCAGATATACCTTGACGATGGTGTCTCTGTCAATGCGGTAAACCTTCCCGTTGGAGCCCTGGCCGATGACCTCGCAGCCGTCCACCGAAATGCAGCGAAAGGCCTTCTGCACCTGCATCATATCCGTAAAGCCGGTCATCTCCAGAATGTCATAGACTTCAGGGCTTGCATTGATGATACGGGTGTCCCCAATCCGCTGCTTCAGACGCAGAATCACGCGCAGCCCGGCGCTCGTGGTATACTTTAGATTGTCAAAATCCAGCACCAGCGCATTGGCCGGATTGGAAGCGAGAATCTGCTGAATCTCCTCCTCCAGCTTTGGCGTATTGGATGAATCAATCTTTCCGGAAAAGGAAAGAACCAGCGTATCCTTTTCCATCTGCGGGGTTACCGTTATTTTCGTGCCCATTGTTGTTCCTTTCCCGGCTGAACGACTGCCGGTTCGGTTAATACCAGTTTTAAAATTGTACTTCAATTTCTCCGGGAAGTCAATCCCTCGGGGCCCGAGAGCAGATGCTTCAGTACGGAAACTGCCGTGTCCATGTTTTCCGCCGTAATATGTTCGTAAGGCCCGTGGAAGCCCGCGCCTCCGGTTCCCAGATTCGGGCAGGGCAGCCCGCGAAAAGAGAGCTGTGAGCCGTCCGTTCCGCCGCGCACGGGTACCAGTTCCGGCGTGAGCCCTGCCGAGCGGATTGCCTGTTCCGCCCGTTCCAGGATTTCCGGCATGCGCTCCAGGACGTCCTTCATGTTGCGGTACTGATCCCGGATTTCCAGGCTGACGGCCCCGTCACCGCAGCGCTCCTTCAGGACCTTCGCTGCGTGCTCCATGGTCTTTTTTCTGGCAGTGAAGGCTGACCGGTCGTGATCCCGAATGATATACTCCAGTTCCGCATCTTCAACGCTGCCCTGCATCCTGAGCAGATGGTAGAATCCCTCCCGTCCCTCCGTCAGGGACGGCTGTTCCGCCGCCGGCAGCATGGCATGAAAATCCATTGCAAGAAGGGATGCATTCCTCATTTTGTTTTTTGCGTCGCCCGGATGCACATTAACACCGTGAAAGCAGACCTTTGCTTCTGCCGCGTGAAAAGTTTCCGCATTCAGTTCCGAAACTGCGCCGCCGTCCACGGTAAAACCGAAAGCCGCTCCCAGCCGCTGCAGGTCCAGCAGGGCGGCACCGTGCCCGATCTCTTCGTCCGGCGTAAAGCAGAGGGATACCGCGCCGTGCGGAATGTTTTCCCGCAGGAGCTCCTCGCAGGCCGTCAGAATCTCGGCAATGCCGGCTTTGTCATCAGCGCCCAGAACAGTTGTCCCATCGGTGCTAATGAGCGTGTGCCCGATACAGGCAGTCAAATCCGGGAACAGATCCGGCGTAAGCACGCGGCCGCTGTCTCCCAGACGGACCGGACCTCCATCATAGCCGCGGATGATCTGCGGCCGCACGCCGCGCCCCGGAAAGTCTTCATCCGGAATGGTATCGAGATGCGCAATCAGTGCGATGACCGGCTCCTGTTCCATCCCCGCCGTGGCGGGGAGCTTCCCGTATACATAACCGTGTACATCCGTCATAACGTCCGCCAGGCCGAGAGCACGCATTTCCGCTTCCAGCATCGCGGCAAAATCTTTCTGGCCCGGAGTCGACGGCGTCTCTGCGGAACCTTCCCTGCTGGAAGTATGGACCGCTGCATATTGAAGAAGACGTTCGTATGCCCTCATGGTGTGTCCTTTCCTGCCGGGATTCAGCCCGGCAAACACTGCTCTTCAACGCGGATTGTATCAGTCTTTTCCCGTTTGTGCAAGGAAATCTCCGCTTTTGACAGCTCATGCAAAATCCTTCTCTTTTCTTTTTAAAATTTATCATTTTTGTTGACATTTTTGAAAACTTTGACTATTATTTTCGAAAGAGTTATGTTATAATTGATTGCTAGTTTGTAACTTCATTCTGTTATGATTCTCTTTTGGAAGATCAGGAGGGTGCAGTCGTATGAAAAAAATCCTTGTCATGGAGGATGAAAGCAACATCCGCAGCTTTGTTGTGATTAATCTGCGTCGGAGCGGTTATGAGCCGATTGAAGCCTCCACCGGAACGGAAGCACTGGAAAAGGTAAAGGCCAATCCGGATATCTGCCTGGCACTGCTGGACGTGATGCTCCCGGATATTGACGGCTTTGAGGTTTGCCGCAGAATCCGCGCTTCCGGTTCGAAAATGGGCATTATCATGCTGACAGCCAAAAGTCAGGAGATTGATAAGGTCACCGGCCTGATGACCGGTGCGGACGACTATGTAACCAAACCGTTCTCTCCGGCGGAACTGACGGCCCGTGTGGATGCTCTGGTCCGGCGTCTCGGCAACGATGAAGAAGAAAATGCCAGTCACGAACTGGTCAGCGGTCCGTTTGTGCTGAATCCCCGCAACCGCACGCTGGAAAAAGACGGACAGCGGCTGAAGCTCACGCAGATCGAGTATCAGCTAATGAAGCTCTTCATGGAAAACCCGGGCAAGGCCATGAGCCGTGAGGATATTCTCGCCTCCGTCTGGGGAGACGATTTCAGCGGCGAACTGAAGACCGTTGATGTTAATATCCGCCGTCTGCGGATTAAGATTGAAACAGACGCGACGGAGCCGGAGTTTATCACCACTGTCTGGGGCTACGGGTACAAGTGGGGGTACTGATCCCTCCCGGATTCGCAGTTTTCATTCAGGAAGGTCGCATTTATGTTTAAATACCTGCGCACGCAGCTTCTGGTATCCATTCTTGCTGCGCTCGTTCTCATGCTGCTGAGCATATGGGCAATCACACGGGAATATATGATCTTTGCGGTCTGTATTCTCGTGCTTGTCTGCTTTTATATGATATATCTGCTCTTCTGGTTCTGGAAGAACATTACCGAGCCGCTGGACCGGCTTACCGCTTTCGCGGCGCAAATTGCCTCCGGAAGCTACGGCAGCAAACTGGAAGAGCGAAGCGACAATGAAATCGGCAATCTGACCGACGCCATCAATGACATGTCCGAAAAAGTGGCCCAGGCTGAGAAAGCCCGGACCGACTTCATTTCACAGGTTTCACACGAGCTGCGCACTCCGCTTACCGCCATCACCGGCTGGAGTGAGACCATTGCCTTTGACCCTGCCGTTCAGGGGGATTCCCTGCGGGGCATCAACATCATCTCCAAGGAGGCTGAGCGGCTGACCGGCATGGTCAAGGAACTTCTGGAATTCACCCGTATCCAGGACGGCCGCTTCACCCTGCGGATTGAAACCGTAGACATAGCAGAAGAACTGGAAGACGCCATTTTTACCTACGGCAAACTGATGAAGCAGGCCGGGATGGATGTGCATTACGATCCGCCGGCAAAGGAACTGCCCCTGATCCCCGGTGATCCCGAACGGCTGAAGCAGGTATTTCTGAATCTGCTGGACAACGCCATGATTCACGGCGGGGACGGAAAGATGATTGACGTCAGTCTCGGCCGTGACGGTAATTTTGTCAAAATTGTCTTTCGCGATTACGGCAACGGCATTCCGGAAGCGGAACTGCCGCATGTAAAAGAAAAATTCTACAAGGGCAGCTCCAAGAACCGCGGGACCGGCATCGGGCTGGCGGTGTGCGATGAAATCATCACCCGTCACAAAGGCCGTATGGACATCCGAAACGCAGACGGCGGCGGATGCATGGTTATCGTCTATCTGCCGATCCGTTCCTCCTGACGGCATCACAGCCGCTTCATTCTGACTTCTTCCAATCTACTTCTCAGGACTCACCTATGTCTCAGGAAAAAACAACTTTCAAAACTTCCATAGGCGGCCAGGCTCTGATTGAGGGAATCCTCATGCGCGGCCCCGAAAAGCAGGCAATCGTCTGCCGGACGGAGGAAGGCCTGGTGGAAAAAACCGAGGAACTGCACTTGCTGCGCGAGCGCTATCCGTTCTTCAGTTTTCCCTTCGTACGCGGCTGTGTTACTTTTTTTGATTCTCTGGTCAAGGGGATGCAGGCACTGACCTACTCCGCAAGCCTTATTCCGCTGGAACAGCAGGAGGAACCGGACAAACTGGATCAGTGGATCACCAGACATTTCCCGGAAGAAAAAGCCGAAAAACTCATCATCTACACAGCCGTTGTTCTGGGCATCCTGCTTTCCGTTTTTCTCTTCATCTTTCTTCCGACTTTTGTGGTCGCCCTCATCCGGCCGCTGACGGCAACCTATCTGCTCCGGAATCTCTCCGAAGGCATCCTTAAGGTGATCATTCTGCTCGTTTATATGTGGCTGGTGGCGCATATGAGCGATGTGAAACGTCTCTTCTCCTATCACGGAGCGGAACATAAAACCATCTTCTGCTATGAACACGGGAAGCCCCTGACCGTGGAAAATGTGCGGCCGGAGTCCCGGTTTCATCCGCGCTGCGGCACCAGTTTCCTGCTGGTCGTTGTGCTGGTCAGCATCCTTGTGAATGCCACGGTAAGGGTTGCCAATCCCTTTGCGCGCGTAGGTGTGCATCTTCTGCTGCTGCCCGTTGTAGTTGGCATCAGTTATGAAATCAACCGCTGGTGCGGCCTGCATGACAACTGGCTTTCAGCCGTTCTTTCCGCACCCGGCAAATGGCTGCAGCGCATCACCACCAATGAACCGGATGACGGCATGATTGAATGTGCCATCCGTGCAATGGAACTGGTCATCCCTGATACCAGAGGCCGTGACGCGTGGGGGCAGTAATCATACAGGGAATCCACTCACAGGGAGAGAGATTTTGAAGACTTACAGTGAACTGATGCTGATGGCTAGAAAACTCCTGATACAGGAGAATATTCCCGGCTATCAGCTGGAATCCAGGCTGATTGTCGCACACGCAGCGGGAAAGACCGTTGCAGAACTCCTCCGCGACGGCAGCCTCTACACCACGGATGACGTAGCGGCCCGTGTCAGCCGCGATGTGCAGCGCAGGCTTGACGGAGAGCCGGTTGCCTATATTACCGGCAGCTGGGAGTTTTACGGCATCCCCCTGCACATCACACCCGATGTACTGATTCCCCGGATGGACACGGAGATCATGGTGGACGCCGTGCTGGACATTTTAAAAACACAGAAGGTTGATGCACGTGTTCTGGATCTCTGTACCGGCAGTGGCTGCATCGCCTGCGCCATCGCCCGGGAGCTTCCCGCATCCAGGCTGGTTGCCGTCGACTTCAGCCCGAGCGCCCTGCAGGTCTGTCGCGAAAACGTGACCTCGAACCGGCTGAATACCAGAGTGCTGTGTATGCAGGCAGATGCTCTTGCCTCTCCGCCGATGAGCATCGGTCTTTTTGATGTGCTGGTCTCCAATCCCCCGTATATCCCCAGTACGGAAATCATCAGCCTCGACAGTTCCGTGCGGGACTATGAGCCGCTCTGGGCTCTCGACGGAGGAGACGACGGGCTGAAATACTACCGCGGCATCATCAAGCACTGGAAGACCGTGCTTCGCCCCGGCGGGCTGGTTTTCTTTGAAGTTGGAGAGAGCCAGGCCTCAGCCGTTCAGGAAATGCTGCTTTCCGCAGGTTTCTCGGAAACCGCAACCAGAAAAGACAGTGCGCAGACCGAGCGGGTCGTCATCGGCCGCTTTGGTGAAGCGGAACCGTGAGGCAAGCATCATCCCCACCAGCCGAACATTCTTTACGATATTGAACAACCGGGCCCCTGAAGGCCTGAAAGAGGAGAACCGTCATGGCCGAGAAAAAGAAAAGCGTTGCTGTCAGCACCGTTGCAAACTCTGACAAAAAGAAGGCTCTGGAGACCGCCATTGCCAAAATTGAGCGCGATTACGGGAAGGGCACCATCATGCGCCTGGGGGACGATATCCCAGTGAATGTGGAGGCGCTGTCCACCGGCTCGCTGTCGCTGGATATGGCCCTCGGCA
>CAZBXX010000006.1:0-39637 GCA_964495965.1 uncultured Oscillospiraceae bacterium
CCACGCTTCACCTAGAACACCGCCTGATCCTGCTCCTGAATATGGATCCCAAAATGGCACAGCAGAACGAAAAGGCAATGGTCTTTCTGCGTCAGCTTGCACTCTCCAACCGTCTGTATATCGGAATCAGCAACGAGTTTATCAAGCTGGAATCTTTTGCGGAGTACTACGAAGAAGCCGAAACGGCCCTGAGACTGGCCGCCCGCCTGCATATAGAAAGCAATCTGGTTTATTTCCGGGATTTTGCGTTTTATTCCATGCTGTGTAAAATACCCTCCAGCGAAAAGCTGAGGTCTTTCTGCCATCCGGCCTTAAGAGTTCTGCAGCGCTACGATGAGGAGAACCATACAGAGCTTCTGGAAACCCTGCGGGTCTATATCAGCACAAACTGCAATCAGAAGCTTACTTCAGAGCTTATGTTCGCTCACCGGAACACGGTTTCCTATCGAAGACAGCAGATTATTGATCTGACCGGGATTGATTTTCTGGATCCTGATACCCTGTTTCAGTTGGAATACTCTTTCAAAATCTATCAGTTCATGGATTCATAACTGTAAATCACTATGCAAACAGCCAGAGAAATGTGCGGAATATCACAAATAAAAAACAACATCGGGAGGTATTATCAATGATCATTGTCATCTGCGAAGCGGTAATTGATCCGGCAAAACAGAAAGAGTTTCTGGGAAAAGTCAATGAGTCCGGAGTCATCCCTGCAACCGAACAGGAGGAAGGGAATATCAGTTATGAACTTGCTGCGTCTGCCGGGAAAGAAGGCCGTCTGTATGTCATTGAACGTTGGGAAAACATGGCTGCGCTGCAGGCACACATGAAAGGCGCCAACTTTGCCGCATTCGGGAAAATGAGTATGGAATATGGCATTCAGACGGAAATCAAGCTATATCAGGCGGAAGCGCTGAACTGAATACAGAACCGTTTTCTAAGCAGTTTGTTATTTACCCCATAGTTAACAGCATAAAATAATGGAAGCACGAGTGAAATCGTGCTTCCATTTTTATTACGTATTAATCAATTTTTTTCTTTATTATTACGGCTGTACCATTTGCACATGCAAACAATGAAATTGACAATAATGTAGAATTCTACAGTTTTGTGGATTAGTAGCCGCCTCAGTCCCGCCTTCCCGCCTCTCATCAAGCCAGGCCCCGCAACCGAAAAAGCCGCCAGGAGCTTCCGGGCCAAAGCGGCGCCGGAGCCTGACGGCGGGATTGGGGCAGATACCTGGGCGGCTCTTATTTCAGCTTAGATAAGCATAGAAAAAGGAAAAAAATATGCTATTGTAATCTTCCGGTTTTCTCCCGGTTCTTTTGCGCCGTATATTGACCGGAAGGCGTTTTTTTGGAATAATAAGGAAAAGCATAAACCGCACAGTAAACCGTTATGTGAGCGATTGCAGGAGGTGAAGCCCCGATATGAGGAAGCGTTTTTGCTTTCTGCTTCTGGCCGCCGCGGCCATCCTGCTGGCAGGCTGTTCTTCCTCCGGCCGGGTTATGGATGGAGACGGCATGATCCGGCAGGCCGCCTATACCCAGATCACGCCGGAAGAAGCGCTGGAAATGATGGCAAAGGACGACGGCCACGTCGTTGTGGATGTGCGCCGGCAGGACGAGTATGACGCGGGACATATCCCGGGCGCAATCCTGATCCCGAACGAGTCCATCGGCGGCGATTCGCCGGAGGAGCTGCCCGACCGTGACCAGGTTATCCTGATCTATTGCCGAACGGGAAACCGCTCGAAACAGGCGGCGCAGAAACTGGCAGAGATGGGCTATACGAACATCTATGAATTCGGCGGGATCAACACCTGGCCCGGAGAACTCGTGACGGAGGAGGAAACCGCGGAAGTGAGAGCGTTCAACTTTGAAACCAGAAGCGTGCTGCTCAACAGCGGGTATGAAATGCCCATCCTGGGCCTCGGCACCTATGCGCTGGACCATGATACCTGCGTCAATTCCGTCAAAACGCTGCTTGCAAACGGCGGAAGGCTGATCGACACGGCGTACATGTACGGAAACGAGGAAGCCGTCGGAGAAGGCGTCCGCCAGGCCATGGCGGAATACGGCATTCCCCGTGAGGAGATTTTTGTCATTACGAAGATCTATCCCAACCAGTTCCATGACCCGGAACCGGCCATTGAGACGGCGCTGGAAAAGCTGGACCTCGGGTACATCGACATGATGCTGCTGCACCACCCGGGCACCGACGATGTGAAAGCGTACAGGGCCATGGAGCGCTATGCGGAGGCCGGAAAGATCCACTCCCTCGGCCTCTCCAACTGGTATGTTGAGGAACTGACTTCCTTCCTGCCGCAGATCACGGTCACGCCCGCGCTGGTGCAGAACGAAATCCATCCGTACTACCAGGAGCGGGACGTCGTGCCCTTTATTCAGAAAAAGGGAATTGTCGTGCAGTGCTGGTACCCGCTGGGCGGCAGGGGCTACACCGCGGATCTGCTGGGGGATGAGACCATCCGCGCGATTGCCGGGGCGCACGGGGTCTCCCCGGCGCAGGTGATCCTCCGCTGGGATCTGCAGCGCGGAATCGTGGTGATCCCCGGATCCGGCAACCCGGATCATATCATCGAAAACCTGGATCTGTTCGGCTTTGAACTGAGCGAAGATGAGATGGCCGCCATTGCAGCGCTGGACCGCGGGGAGAAGCACGACTGGTATTGACAAGAATGAGAAAGAAACCGGTATCCTTTCGTTACAGCAGCAGGTTCATGCAAAGGATAAATGGAACCGGCCCGGAAGACCAACCCCTCGAATTCATGAAATGAAGGAGCCGTGTCTGTGAGATTTCGAATTTATAAAGGGAAAAAGATCAACAGGTTTCTATGCCTGCTGTTCCTGATCTTCACCGCGATTCTTCTGATTGCGGCCGGAATTTTTGCCCTGTTAAAGAATTCGGAAGCGGGCTGTACTTTCTGTATCCTCGCGATGATCACCGGAGGCTTTTCCCTGCTCTACGGGCTTTTGTGGTTTCTATACGGCCGGACGGAAAGAAAGGCGGAACGGAAGCTGAGGGAAATACTCGAGGGGCAAAACGAACCCGATGATCCCGGCCTGCCGGATTATCAGGAGTTTATCCTTCCGGAAGCGGATCTCATAGAAAAAGCAGGGAAAAGAGCCGGCAGCATTGCCCGGTGGACGGGAATCTGTGCACTGGGAATGTTTCTTCTGATCGGAGGCATCCAGCTGGCCTGCGGCTCTCTGAAAAGACCAGTTCAACTGCTGTATATGCTCCTCTTCTGCATCGCTATCATGATCCCGGGCATTCTGATCCAGTTGAAGCTCTACCGCGAATACGGGCGATCAGTCCCCTCACGCATCCTGCTGTTCCCGGGGAAACTTATCATTGACAACGCGAGCCTCCCTGCGAGAGAGATCCGGGAGATCCGCGTTTCTCCCGCGCAGATTTTTAACCGCAATTCCCCGGATGTGTTTCGGGAAATGACGATCCGGACAGAGAAGAGCAGCGCGAAGTACCGCATTGACTATCGCGCGGGCGCAGCTTCCGGTGAACAGCCTTTCTGGGAAGATTACGGGCTGTTTATCACCGCCCTTTCCGAATGGGGAACAAAAAACAACGTGCCTGTCAGCATTTCTTACATGGCCTGATGATCAGGCACCGCTCAAAGCAGATAAACTATTCCACTCTTGATTTATTTCGGAAAAGGAATATAATACAGGCTATGGTTAGATATATCTAACCATATCGGAACGGTTCACGCCGGGATTTGAATGAAACGGAATCAGGAGTGATTCGTCCATCAGGGGGAATGCACGATGAAAAAACTGACTTCAAGACAAAAGATCCTGTTTTGCGTATATGCCATGATTCTGGCCATGAGCGGATACCTGTGGGAGACTTTTGACGGGATAAAAAGCAGCACCGCCCGGCGTTCCGGGCGGTGCCTGTATGTGTGGGTTATTTTTTCAGGAAACTGATAAACGCGACTGCAACGAGCGCACAGTCCACAACGGTCGCACCGATCAGGACGGCAAGGGCTCCTCCGGAAATAATGGCCATATTCTCTCCCCCCTTAAATCCAGCCGAGGCAGGCGCAGATCACTATCAGCACTGCGTCGAAGCCGAGGATCCCGCCGACGATCGCGGCGGACTGCCTGACGGTGGGCCTGTCGTGAACGTAGAAGGCGGTGGCGAAGAACGGCAGATAGCCGATCAGCCATAGGATCCACGGACAGCTGCGCTGCCAGAACGCCCACTCCCATGTCAGAATGCCGCAGTAATTGAGGAAGCACTCAATGATCACGGCAAGCGTCGTGAGGACGATGCAGTAGAAAATACGGTTGTTGATGCCCAGGATTTTGCCCTTCGGATCTTCGGGCAGCATCAGGCAGACGGTAACGCCCATGATCAGGAACATGAAGGAGATCTCAATGTTATACCCGATCATCAGCAGCCAGGCTGTATTGCCCACACCGACCGGCGTGCCCCAGACCGGCGCGTAACCGCTGATAAAACAGATCATGGAGTTCCAGATTTCGTTGAAGATGTCCACGCCCCAGAGCGCGAACGCGCCGAGAACGACCTTGTAGTTCTTCTCGTGCAGCTGTTTTGTGACGATGTACATCGTGATCAGCAGCAGCGGGACGGCGTACCAGTGCATGGTCAGCTCCGGCCTGCGCAGGATCTCCAACGCGGACTTTGTATATTCGGAATATCCTTCCATCGTTTTCCTCCCCTCGGAAATGATTGGCGGTTTCTATGCGGTTCCATATTATCAGAGAATCGCTGCCTGTGCAACCGCAAAAACGTCCTCGGTCGCGAGACTCCCGACGGCGACTTCGGCCCCGCCACAGAAAAAGCCGTAAAAGCCTTCCAGACCGCCCACAGCCTTGAACCCGACGGCGAGATTGGTTCGGATACATGGAAGGAACTGATCATCGAAAAATAAACGGAGAGATTGTCTCTCCGTTTAATAATACATATCATTGAAGTTCTTGGCAAATAAGATCAAAGGCCGAGAACTTCTTTCTTTTTTGCATCAAACTCGTCTTGGGTCAGTATTCCACTGTCTAACGCATCTTTTAGTTTCTTAATTTGCCTGGTCGTTGCTGGCGTTGTCCTCGGATATGAATTTGTTCATGGCGCAACGAACAAAATCACAGTTGGCGTCTCCTCGGACGAACTGATTGGTAAGCGGTACACTGAGGTCGTCACATATCTGGAAGAGAGAGGCTTTACGAATGTCAACAGTAAAGCGGTAGAGTCATTATCAGGTGCGGAAATAGATCAGGATGGCTGTGTTACAGCTATATCAGTTTCAGGCCAGACGGAATTTAACAAAGAAACAAAAATATCATTTAACAAAAAGATTGACGTCATATACAAAGCTTTTGTCTCGCAAATAAGGAAAAGAGCCGTCCTCACTTAAGGACGGCTCGGATGATTATTCAATGATTTTCAAAAGGGTAGGATCATCGTCCTCAAACTGATCCTGGCGTCTGTTTCCCCATAAACTGATTGCGGTAGTCATGTGCTCAATTTCAGCGTCCGGCAGGGTGTCGAGGTAATCAAACCAGGGGCGGAAAATGGACTTGGTAATATAGTCGATGTATTTATCGTACTCTTCAGCGCCTAAAGCGGAAACTTTCAGAATAATGTCTTTCTTGTTTCCCCTTATATGGTATCGTTCTATGAGACCCTTGCTGACAAGCTGTTTGACATATTTTGAAAAAGTGCTCGGCGAAAGACCGAGTTTGTCGGCGTAGGATTTCATGTTGGACAAGTTGTCGCCGTTTTCCATGATGTGTTCCATGATCTGCACTTCATAGGGGGAGAACTTGACCTTATCGCCTAAATAAGCCTGCTTGCATGTCAGAGAATAATGATTGGCGGAATGGTAAAGAGTTGCGATCATCTTGCGGTACTTTCCCATCCATTCTGTTTGCATCTGTATCACGACCGATCTGAGAAGATGAAAAAAACAAAAATATTATATGAAATATTTATAGTAAATTCAAGTGTAAATTAAGAGATTATATAATATCAACAAAAAAGAGTATACTTTTTTGTCGACTTTAATACTTGCGAACGTGAAGCATATAATATATAATTCAAATCGTTAAGGTCCAAACAAAAATATTAGTTTAAGGAGGAAAGAAAATGAAAAGGACCAAAAAATGGTTGCTGATTACCGCGATCATTTGCATCATCGGAATCATCGGTTCCGGTGTGATTCAAACGAACGGCTGCAGCACCAGAATCGAAAACGTGAACTACCTCACGCAATCCGGTTATCAGCAGGGGTTGGACGTTTACATCCCCAAAAATGCTACGGCCGAAACTCCGGCGGCCACAATTTTTGTCCAGCACGGCGGCAACAACAACAAAGAGGAAATGCAGCATTACTGCATCGAACTTGCCCGGCGCGGGTATGTTGTGGTTGACGTGGACATGTACGGCATGGGCGAGTCCGCGGTTCTCCCGGATTCCGAATGGCTGATCCAGGGCCGCGGCATGTATGATGCAGTGCGTTATGCGGTATCTCTTCCTTATGTTGATTCAGAGAGGATCGGTCTTCTTGGCTATTCCCGCGGCGGTAAAGCGGCAGGCGAGGCGCTTGAGTGCGATAATGCACAGCTCAACGTTGTAAAGGCAATTTTCCTGATCCATTCCGACCCGATTGTGCGAAACAATGACGGTTATACGGATGTGTACGGCGCCCGTGATATCGCAGTCCTGGCGGATAAGAATGACGAGTTCTTCTTCTCCGAAAAAGCGGGAGACAATGGAACCTACTCGAATGACGCCAACAAGTACGCGGCGAACCTGTCGAGCCCGGCAGAATACATTATCAACAACAGCGCTCAGTCCTTCCTGTATTTTGGAGAAGATCCGGCCAACACACCTGAGCAGAGAGTAGCGGAAACAGTATACAGCAAGACTTATGAGGATGGCAGGGTTGGTACAAGAGAGATCAACGTCAGCAATGAAACTCATATGACCGGCTGGTGGTCACCGGTTGTCATGCGCCACGTTCTCGCATTCTTTGACAGGGTGCTTCCAATGAATTCAGGCCTTTCCGCTACCAGCTACACCTATACGGTTTGGAATGTCTTCAAACTGGCTGCTCTGCTTGGTTTGGTGTTCTTTGTTGCAACACTGATTGTTTATCTGGTTTCGGCGGTTCCTGCGCTGCAGCCTGCCTGCTTGGAGGCTCCGGAAGTCCGGGTTATTCCCAATCAGAAGGGGAAGGTATGGTTCTGGGTGCTGCAGCTCATCAGCGCCGTCGGTTGTGTCCTGATTATCGCATTCCTGAACAAGCAGGGTCTGGCTTCTTTCCGGAACGCCTTGTTCCGCTCGGCCAACCCGACTTACCACGGCCTGATCGCGCTGCTCTGCGGCATGCTGATTATGATCCTGAACACGATCTGGTATGTCTCCTATGGCAGCAAGAACGGCTTTAACCTCGCAAAAGCTGGCCTGACAGTGAGAAAAGACGTTGTTCTGAAGGCAATCGTAGCAGTTCTGCTCGGCGTTGCTGCGCTGCTGCTGATTGTATTTACGGTAGGCTATCTGTTTGATGTGAACTTCCTGTTTATCTATTGGGGCTTCATGAAGTTCCTTCCGAACCGCATCCCCGGTATGCTGCTAGTAATGCCGATGTATCTTGCTTTCTATCTTGCCCTGTCGGCGAGTGTGAACGGATTTAACTTCAATAATGCGCTTGGCAAGTCGGCTTTGCTGGGTGACCTGATTACGGCTTTTATCGCTTCCATTCCGACCCTGTTTGTGCTAGTATATGTCTACGGCCTCTTCAGGGCTACCGGCAACAACCCGATGTTTGGCGGTCTGGCCAGCGCTGCGACTGCTGTGTTTGCCTTCCCGGGCTTCGTGTTCATCGCAACGCTGGTTTGCCGGTACCTGTATCGCAGAACCGGTAACCTCTATCTGGGCGGTATTCTCTGCGGCATCCTTGCTGCGATTGCAGAGTGGAATGTGTGCGAGATTCGCGTAACAGCAGGCAACACGTATGCCGGAACAGGCCTTGTGTATGCGCTGATCGTCATCGGATTTGCGGTTATCATCGGCTGCTGCACTTTAATCCGCAAGGCAAACAAATAAGATCTGATTCCTGAGAAGTACAGATTGGCTGCGTCTTCAAAGGCGCAGCCTTCTGTCATACCGGTGCATCATTATTGTTCAGTAAGAGAGGGAGTTACTGCGAATGAACAGGAATACAAAGCTGAATTTGGAGTATATGCTTTTGCAGGGCGCATATTGGGCCCTGTACTGCTCCGCGCGCAACTTCGGCACAGTTTTCCTTCAGGGCAGAGGTTACAGCAATTCCGCTCTTGGCCTGATCCTGGGCGTTGGTCCGCTGATCTGCCTGTTTCTCTCTGCAAAACTGGCTGAGCACGTTGATAACAGGGGCGGAAGCACCGTCTATGTGACGAATGGTATTCTTTACACGGCTTTGCTGGTGCTGAACCTTTTCATTTTCTTTGTGAAGGGAAAGAGTATTTTTATCAGCCTTTCCTTTGCGGTTATGGGATGTCTGCTGATCAGCATCAATCCATTAAACACTGAGATCAGCCTCAGAGCGGGGGACAGTCCGGAGGATATCAATTACGGACGCGCACGCGGCTGCGGTTCCCTTACCTACGCCGTCGCATCGACAGGGCTCGGTACACTGGTGGCTTCCTTCAGCCCGGATTTAATCCCCCTGGTGAGCGCCGCTTTTGCCGCTGTTAATCTGCTCGGTCTGTATTTCATATATAAAACGGGAAATAAAGAAGCGGGAAAACCGGCAGAGTCAAAGCCGCAGAAGGTCAGACCGATTTCACTGGCTGAGTTTTTCAGGCGCTATCAGAAGTTTACGGTCTTTCTGTTAGGCGTTGCCCTCATTTATTTTGCGCATAACGCCCTCGTCACCTATATGATCAATATCGTTCGGAACCTTGGTGCCGAAGCGGACACATTAGGCAGAATTAATGCACTGATGGCAATCATGGAGCTGCCGGCAATGTTCCTGTTTAACAGGATCTGCAGGCGCTTCGATTGCCGCAAGGTTCTGGGCGTAGCGATGATTTTCATGGTCGTGAGGGTAGTCTTTATCTGCACTGCCACCAGTATCAGGGGGCTTTATTTGGCGCAAATAGCCCAGGCACTTGGTTTTGCACTGGCGGTACCGGGCCTGGTCCGTTATGCAAAAGTCATGATACCGGCGAAAGATTCCGCAAAGGCGCAGAGCATCAGCTTTGCTGCGAGCACTCTCGGTAATGTGCTTGCGGGCTTTGTAGGCGGAAAACTGCTGGATATTATGAGCATTTCAAAGGTGCTGCTGGTGCTTTCCGTCACGGCTGTAATAGGCCTTGTAATATCATTCGCAAACATTGATATGAAAGCGCAGATACAGCACAATACCTGATCATTCTCTGAGAGATCAAAAAGCGGTAGCAACACGTTCGCTGTTACCGCTTTTTCATTCCCTCCTGTACGTCTGACACTCATACCCCTCCGCCCGGAGCTTCAGCCCCGGCAGCCACTCCGCCGGTCTGCTCATCTCCTCGCAGATTTCCCCGACGGTGACGCCTTCATCCGCCTCAATGATCACTTCGTCATGCACATGCCCGACAATCCCGTATTGCCAGAGCCGCCGCATGGCCTCGGCCAGCAGGTCGCGGCTGACAGCCTGGGTGATGTTCTCCACCAGCTTGGGACCGTAGGTTTCAACCCGGTCCCATTTTTTGTCCGGACCGGTTCCCTGATACACAATGGCCTCATTGCCGTAGACCCCGGTTTCCAGACGCGCTTTCACATAGCTCAGTTCCCGCCCGGAAGGCGGGGCAACGCGCAGCATCCTGCCCCGGTACTCGAAGCTCAGTTTCCCGACAACGGCGGTCATCCGCTCCCGGATGGCCTGCTTCGCCGCCCGGTCCACCGCCCACCAGAACCGGACGATTTTCGGGTTCGCCTCCCGCCAGGCGTCCACCAGCGGCTGCAGTTCCTCCTCCGGCACACCCAGCTCCGGGGCGCCCATGCTTTTCAGTGCACCGACGCCGCCGCCGTAGCCAAGGGCCAGTTCCGCGATCTTGCCTTTCTGCCGGAGCTCTCCGTTCACGCCGTGCTTTTCCACCGGGACATGGAACATCCTGGAAGCGCTGGCGCAGTAGATATCCCCGCCCTCCGCGAAGACCTGTTCCCGCCATTTCTCCCCGGCCAGCTCCACAGTTCACCAGGGTGCAGGTCGTTGACGGTCTTCCCATAAACCCCCTTCCGGTTTGAGAGGCAACAGTACGAGGAAGCCTTGGCCTGGCTGAAAAACATGGTTGATAGTGCCTCCTTGAGATGAAAATCAAAAACGCAGAACTGATCCGCTGCTTTGCAGCCCTTCAGCTTCTGCGTTTTTAATTTAGTGGTAAAGCAAGAATTGTCTCGGTTCCTATGTAAAGATGCGTTTGCAGATAAAAACTACGGCAAGACTGACGGGATACAAAGTGACAGGCAAATTGGCCTGCAATGCCAAAACGGCGGCGGCGTCTGCACTGCCGGGAAGAAAAAAACGTCATGCACTCATATAAATGGGAAAAAGCAAGGAAGTCCTGACATAACGGCAGCAATTTTAAATATTGTTGACATTTTGAAAAGGAAAACGGAACTATCGATGCGAAACGAAGCAAAAATGCCATATAAAAAATATCAGGAAAATCAGAAAAAACACATAGACTATGGGCAAAACGCACAAAATGCTGTCGTATAAACTGTGAAAATCGCAGAAATCTTCTAACTGCCGTTTTGGACCGAATAATCGCTTTTTTGCCCCACAATGCTGCCAAAACATGTGGTAAAATGATATTAGCTCAAGATGTTATACCCAATATTTAGACATTTTGATATTACTGGCTATTAAACTCTGCGTAGGAATATTCCAAATTGATAAGCCTCAACATCTAAGTCAAATCGGGGGTGGAATCCCCCTCAAAAATAATCAAAGGAGAGAATGGTAATGAAAAACGAGAAGATCAAAAAATGGGTTTATTTGATCCTGATCTTTGGGGGCTTCTTTATTCTCAGGAACTTTGTCCCCAGTGGCTTGGATCAGCCCGGTTGGGATGGCTTCTTAGTTCTCTTTGTCACAGTACTTCTGTGGTTGACAGAGGCTGTTCCAATGGCGGTCACAGCAATTTTCGCTCTTTTCTTTGGCGCTTGGGTCGGCTTTGAAAAAGAGGCCACGATCCTTGCAAACTTTGCTTCCACAGGTCCGTTCTTCCTGCTGGCGGCAATGATCATCGGTCAGATTTTTACAAAGGTTGGTCTCGGCAAAAGAATTTCGCTCTATGTTCTCCCCGCATTTGGCAATAAGGCAAAAGCAGTGTTGCTGGCGATCATGCTTGGTACCTGCATTGTTTCCATGTTCCTTGCGGATATCCCCACTGCACTGGTCTTTTTCGGACTCTGCATGCCGATTCTCGAGCAGAACGGCTGTGAGCCAGGAAAATCGAAATTTGGTAAAGCAGTAATGCTTGGCATTCCTGTTGGCGCTGCAATCGGCGGCATCGGTACTCCTGCCGGCAGCGGTATGAATGCCGTTACGATGTCAATGCTCAAAAACATCTGCAATGTCGAAGTCAGCTTCACTCAATGGTCAGTAGTCGGTGTCCCTGTTGCAATTATCAGTACAGTCCTTGCCTGGCTGATCCTTTGCGCGCTGTATAAACCCGAAGTGGTTGTTGTCAAAGGCCTGGATTCTCTGAAAGAGGACAGAAAGAACATCGGACCCCTGAAGGGTGACGAACTGAAGTTTACAATCGTATTTGCGATTATGGTCATCCTCTGGTTTATTCCGAAGAGAACCGGTATCGATATGTACATGACCGCATGGGGTGGAATCTTTATCATGTCCCTGCCTGGCATGAATCTGGTTGACTGGAAGGATGCCAGCAAGAAGATTGACTGGTCTGCCTTCCTGATTTGCGGCGCAGCAACGGCATTGGCAACGGTAGTGGCAAACCTTGGAACCGGCGAGTGGCTGAGCGGAATCCTTGCAAACCTGTTCCTCACCAAGGTGGCTGGTATGGGTATGCTGGTCCTCCTCTTCGTAATCAATGTGATGATGGCGGTCGGTCACTATCCCATGCCCCAGGGCGTTTCTCTCGCAGGTCTTTGCCTGCCGGTTGTCGGTGCGCTTGCCCTGAATCTCGGCCTGAATCCCATTGTTGTCTGCCTCCCGGTGTGCATGTCTACCAGCATGCTGCTCCTCGTTCCCATTGACCCGACCTGTTTTACCACTTATTCCGGCGGCTATTGGAAGATTAAGGATATGATGAGCTCCGGCGTCCTGATTACCATTGCCTATATTGTTGTTGCATCTATCTGGACTGCGCTGATTGCGGTAACAGGTATTCTCGGATAAGAAAGAGGCATTTCGGCTGCAGAAAGGAGTAATTGATGGTACTTGATGCAACTGATTACCAAATTTTAGAAATTTTGCAGACTGATGGCAGAATAACCTACTCAAACCTTGCGGAGATGGTGAACCTGTCCAGGGCTGCGGTAAGAGATCGAATCAATAGTATGCTGGAAGCAGGTGTGATTCACGGCTTTACGGCAATCATCGATGCAAAAGCCTATGAAAAATTTGCCAGTGTCTTTATGGACATAGAGACGGAGCCGAGCAAATTGGATTCTGTGGCAAAAAAACTGCTGCTGCTTCCTGAAGTTGCTATTGTGTCGCAGCACACCGGGCAGGTTGGCTTGCACGTACATGCCTACCTCGACAGTGTGGATAAGGTGTCCAAGTATCTTGAACAGCACATTTATCCGATTGAAGGGGTCAAGGGCGTTCACTTCGAGTTGTTGGTGCACCAGTACAAGACGACTGCTTACCTCGCAAGGTACTCAGAATAACAGGAGGATTGATAGAAATGTGGGAATTCAGATTCTATTCCCGTGGCGGACAGGGGGCGGTGACGGCCGCCAAGATCCTGACAAACGCCGCCATTATTGAAGGCAAGTTTGCTCAGGCAATTCCCTCATACGGACAGGAGCGCAAAGGTGCACCCATCTACACCTATGGCAGAATTGCGGATGAGCCGATTGAAGTGAAGAGCTATGTGTATCGTCCGAACTGCGTTATCTGCTTTGACACCAGCCTCAAAGAAGTGGGGATCGATATCACAGAGGGGATCCAGCCGGGGTCCACTCTGATTGTGAATTCCCCCGTGCCCGTGTATGAGGATGTGTTTGAAAAAATCACCTATTTGGATGCGGATACACTGACTCATGAAATCCTGGGCGAAGTCCCGCCCAATGTTGCAATGCTCGGGGCACTGGTAAAAGGAACAGGCTGTGTGAAAATTGAAAGCCTTTTAGAGGCGATTAAGATTAAAATTCCGGGGAAGGCAGGTGAGCGGAATGCAGAAGCTTGTAGAGCAGCGTTTGAAAGATCTTAAGACCTGGCCCAGACTGGTTGGCCCGATGTCGGTAAAGATTTCAGATGTACCGACTGGAACCTGGCGGTATCGCCGCCCGGTTATCCGCCACGATGACTGCGTCCGTTGCGGCATCTGTGCGGAATATTGTCCCTGTGGCGTCATTGAAAAAGTTGACGGAAAAATGCAGATAGACTATGTCTATTGCAAAGGTTGCGGAATCTGCACTGCAGAGTGTCCTAAAAAAGCGATTGATTTCGTTCTTGAGTCCGAATGCGGGAAGGAGGCTGAATAAACATGGGCGTGATAAAAGCGTTGGACGGCAATGCCGCGATAGCGCATGGTGTCATGCGCTCAAAGGTTCAGCTGGTTGCAGCGTATCCTATCACTCCGCAGACCCCGATTGTTGAGACAATTGCCTCACTGATCGACCGGAAAGAATATGCAGCCACTTATATTACTGCCGAGTCCGAGCACTCCGCACTGAGTGCCATTATCGGGGCATCGTCAACGGGCGTCCGTACATTTACTGCCAGTGCTTCCCATGGCCTTGCTCTGATGCATGAGTTAACCGGAACCTGCTCTGCATCCCGTTTGCCGGCGGTGATGGCGGTAGTCAGCCGTGCGATCCCCGGCCCGATGGCGCTGTGGTGCGATCACTCGGACATTATGACTCAGCGGGACCAGGGCTGGATTCAGGTTTTTGCCAAGAGCCCTCAGGAGGCACTTGATTTCACCATGATCGCATATCGCGTCAGTGAGGATGAACGTGTGCTTGTTCCCACCATGGTGGATATTGACGGCTTCTTCTGCTCGCATCTGACTGAGCCTGTGAATGTGCCCACCGAGGAAGAGGCGGAGAAATTTATTCAGGATTTCAAGGTGGTTAATGCGCATCTGGATACCGACATGCCGTATGCCATGAATAACCTGACTTCACCGGGCATCTTCACGGAAATCAAAAAGTCTCAGGACATCGGCATGCGCAGTGCGGCAAAGGTCCTTGACGAGCGCTTTGAAGAGTTCGCGGAGATCTTCGGCCGGAAGTATGGCCGCATCATGTGCGATGGTGTCGAAGACGCTGACACTGTACTGTTGTGCATGGGCTCCATGGCAGGTACTGCAAAACATGTGGTTAAACTACTTCGCGCAGCGGGAAAGAAAGTCGGCATCTGCAGGGTTGTCGCGTTCAGACCGTTCCCGACAAAAGAGGTTGCGGCTGCGCTTCAGAATGCGAAGAACATTGCGGTGATTGACCGTGTTTCGGCAATGGGTTCCTTTGGCCCCCTCTTTGAGGAGGTTCTGGCTTCCATGAATTATGGCGGCATCCGCGCCAATGCCTACAACTTCGTTGCAGGGCTGGGCGGCAGAGATATCTGGGAACAGACCATTGAGAACGTATTCAGTTGTACGGAACAGCTTGCCGCAGAAGGAAAACCGTGCGAAGAGCCGATCTGGATTGATCTGAAGGAAGAGGAGGTTGTGTTCAATGCCTGAACTGGATCTCGTAAGCAAAGGCATGACTACATGCCAGGGCTGCGCAATGGAACTGATTGCCCGCGCGGCATTGGAAGTTTTAGGTCCGAAGACTATCACAATGACTCCGCCGAGCTGCTCAGCCATCATCACCGGCAACGGAGATGAAACCGGCTGGGGAATCCCCTGTGTGCAGACGGTTCTGATGAGCCTTCCCGCTTTTGCATCGGGTGTGTCGGAGGCCCTGAAAATTCAGGGGAAAAACGATGTGAAGGTTATGGGCTATGCCGGTGACGGCGGTACCTTTGACATCGGCCTTCAGGCCCTCTCCGGCGCCATTGAGCGTGGCCACAGAGCGATTTATATCTGCTGCAACAATGAAGCGTACATGAATACCGGCGGACAGCGCTCGAGTGCTACTACCCTGGGCGCCAGTACAAAGACGACACCCACAGGTAAAAAAGAAGTCAGCAAGAACATCGACTTTATGCTCCTGCATACGCCGCTCGCTTATCAGGCGACCGCGTCTGTCGGTGACATCAAAGACCTGAAGAGGAAAGTGGCAAAGGCTGCAGAAAAAGATGGCCCCTGCTTCATCCATGTGATGAGCCCGTGCCCCTCCGGATGGAAGTTCCCCACCGACCAGACGATCCAGATTGCGAAAAAGGCAATTCGCAGCGGAATGTGGTTGCTCTGGGAGCGGGAAGATGGTAAGATCACAATTAACAGGAAACCGGTAGACTTTAATGAGATTCCGGAGTATCTCCACAGCCAGAAACGCTTTGACCGGGCTAATGATGAAATCATCAGCCGGATTATTGCGGACGCTAAAAGCCGTTATGAGACCCTCCTGCGCTTAGCAGAACTGGAAATTGTCTGATATGAAAGCTCCAGCGCAGGTCATTCAGCAGTGTGACCTGCGCTGGTTTAAAAGGAGCAACTTATGGCAAAGATTATTAGTGCAACGGAAGCAGCAGCCCTGATTAAGGATGGGATGACCGTGGGCATCAGTGGTTTTGGCGCGTTTGCATCGCCGGATTCCGTTTTGGAAGCTGTTCGTGAGAGCTTTGTTGAAAAGAACACGCCGAGGGATCTGACCATCGTTTCGGGTGTTGCGCCAGGTGACTTTATCGAGGATGGCTGTGGCCTCTCCAAAATACGCGATGAAGGCATTATTAAGACCCTGATCGCCTCCCATCTGAGAATGTCTCCTGCCATTGGCCGGGCATGCAGTGAAAATAAAATTGCGGCGTATTCCATGCCTCTGGGTGTTTACGGCCAGTTGATGGCGGCAATCGGCGGCAAGAGACCTGGAATTGTTACCCATGTCGGCCTGAATACCTATGCAGACCCAAGGCAGGACGGCTGCAAAATGAACGAGGCGGCCAGAGCGGAAGGGCGGACAATTGTAGAACTGCTTCATCTGGATGGGAAGGATTATCTTTTTTACAAGGCTTTTCCAATTGACATGTGCATCCTTCACGCCAGTTATGCAGATACGGACGGAAACATCTCTCTCCAGAATGAGCCGGTACACGGTGACCTTGTGGAGCTTGCCCTTGCCGTCCATAACAATGGCGGAATTGTGATTGTAGAGGTTAATGAGATAGCCGAAGCCAATTCTCTGGACCCACGTCATGTCCTGCTGCACAAATCTATTGTGGATTATGTCGTGAAGGCCGCCCCGCAGAAGAACGTTGCGCTGGCCTACCATCCTGAAATGGTCGGCGATCTCCGCGGAATTGCCGGTGAAGTACCGCCCCTGCCTTTTCATTATAAAAAGGTGATTGCACGTAGGGTCGCTATGGAACTGAAGCAGGGCGCATTGGTCAACCTGGGTATCGGTATTCCGGCCAGCGTAGCCAATGTAGCGAATGAAGAAGGCCTCAGCAGCAAGCTGACTCTTTCTCTTGAGACCGGTGTATATGGCGGTGTGCCGTTGGATGGTCCACTATTTGGCGCTTCTGTGAATCCGGATGCGATCTACCGGTCGGCGGATACCTTTAACCACTATGATGGCGGCGGACTGGATATGACGGTCCTGGGGTGTGCTGAGATTGACGCGACCGGTAATGTGAATGTCTCGAATTTTGCAGGCCGGTGTGTTGGCCCCGGCGGGTTTGTAAATATTTCCCAGAACACTCCGAAAATCTGTTTTGCATTTGCCTTTACATCCGGAAAATGCCAAATCGCGATTGAGGACGGGAAACTGAATATCATTCAGGATGGGGAACCGGGGAAGTTCATACCCGAGTGTAACCATATTACCTTTTCCTCCAGGTACGCTCAGGATACCAATCAGGAAGTATGGTTCATCACGGAGCGCGCGGTGTTTCAGCTGAAAGACCGTAAAATGATTCTGACTGAGATCGCACCCGGCGTAGATCTGGAAAAGGATATCTTGGACAAGATGGGCTTCCTGCCGGAAATTTCACCCGGTCTGAAACTGATGGATGAGCGGCTGTTCCAGCCTGAGAAGATGGGGCTGGATTTCGCCTGACAGGGTGAGAGCATCATGAAAACAGTAAAAGAACTCATAAGCTCTTTTGTCGTTGGAGGTCTGTTCGCCGTGATCGGAGAGTTGATCTTCAAGCTGCTTCTGAGCTTGCTTGGTCCGGGTTTTCCATTGCTCGGCCCCATGACATTGGCAGGTCTTGCTCTGGTCTGCGCAATACTCTGGGTCTGCGGAATTCTCCAGAAAATTGAAAAAATAGGGGAGTACGGGGCAATCCTTCATCTGGGATCTTGCGCATCCGCGGTGGCACATCTGTTTCAGGAGAGTAAACGTTCGGGGAAATCAACACGGGAGGCGCTCATCGATGCCACATCTCCTGTGACCTTTGTTTGCGGTATCGGTACCCTCGCTGCCGGTGTCATTGGGGTTATTATGGCCCTTGCGGAATAAAGGAGATTGCCTGTGATAAAAGTATTTATTCTGGGCGGCCTCCTTTGCGTGGCGTTCCAGTTGCTGCGCAGATTTTTGGGAACGGTCGGCCCACCTAAACTGAATGTTCTGGGCTTCGTGATCGGCGGCATTATGACGCCATTTGCCCTGTATGATGCATTGGCGAGATGGGGGGACTGGGGAATTGGTGTAACCGTGATCTCAGGGGGAAACGCCTGTGCAAAAGCGTTTTACTCCCTGATGAAGGGAAATGTTCTACCAATCATTGAGACGCTTTGCCTCTATCTGGTGATTTATATCATAGGTGCAGCGGCAGGTGTCATCCGCCAGAGAATTGAAGATCGCAGAAAATGAAAGAAACGCAGAACTGATCCGCTGCATTGCAGCCCTTCAGCTTCTGCGTCTTTTCTTTTAGTCTTTTTCGCCCATTTTCTCCCGGAGATCATGCAGGCTTTTGTCGTGCTGCTCCTGTGAGATCGCCTTGCGCTCCAGAAAGAGCCTCAGCGTTTCTTTCTGCCGGAGGAACAGTTCATGATTTTTCTCTTCAATGGTCATTTCTGACCAGTGCTTTTCTTCCATTTTGCCACCCGCCGTTGCCTTTGTGATACTTTGCGTATCATAGAGGCCCCGGTGGGATTTGTCAAGAGCTGGTTATGGCCTGGAGTAACATGACCTTATCAGTTGTCACGCCGCTTCGGTGTCGTTTTTCCGCAACTCCTGTACAGTTGCATTCATAGCCGGATGGAATTACAATTTTTGTGTTAATATCGATTGCGCATTCGGTTGTTTACGGTTATAATTCTTTCTGGTAGGTGTTGTTTTATGAAACTGTATTCAATCGGCCAGGTTTCCTCCATGATCGACGTTCCCATCAAGACCATCAGATATTACGAGAGCATTGGCCTCTGCAAGCCATCCCAGACGGATGGAAAAAGCAATTACCGTTATTACTCCATCGACGATATTTTCCGCCTGGACCTGATCCGTCTGTTGGGACGCCAGTTGGGGCTGCCCCTGAAGACCATCAAGGAGTATTTTGACCAGAGCGCGGATCTTGATCAGCTGACGTCCTATCTGCAGCAACAGGAGTTTGAAATTGATGCGGAAATAGAAGAACTACGCCTTCGCAAGAGTTTTGTGTCGAAAAAAATCCAGGATATCCGGAACAGCAAAGACAGGCCGCTGCTCATCCCGACTCTTGTGGAATGTGGAAGGCGGGTACTCTCCGTTCGCAGGGAGATGATTCACTCCGTCGAAGAAGCCATGTTGCTTACTCGCCGCACAGCGACCCTGTATGCTCCGGAAGTGGAGAACACCATGTATATGATTCGGGACGTGGTTGAGAATCACTATGAGGACTTTGACGGCATTCAGGTGCTGGTCGGTATCGGCGGGGATCTGACGGAGCACGGCCTATCTCTTTATACCCTGGAAGCGGGGAAGTATCTCCGCATTCTGTATCGGAATCAGCAGGATCAGCGCCTTGGAGCCATGGACCACCTTCGCAGTTATATGCGGGAAAACAATCTGATCCGGATCGGGCCGATGATCAACAGCGGCTCGGTGATCGATTCCTCCTCGCCATCAAGTTCAGATTATTGCCTGACCACTGAATTTATGGTAAAATAAACAAACAAAGCGAATAAAAAACAAAAATTTTTATAAATAATGCTTGACTCTCCACCTGCTGTATACTTTACTATGGAACGTGGAGGGTTATTATTTTGCTGCAAGTAGGAGGGATTCTATGACGATAGACGGAAGGGAAATCCCGTTTGAACCCGGTCAGAGTATTCTGGAAGCAGCGCTTTCCGCCGGGTACTATATTCCGCATCTCTGTCACCATAAGGATCTGCCGGATATCGGCGGCTGCGGTCTGTGCGTGGTGGAGATCGATGGAAAGATTTGCCGCGCCTGCCTGACCCGGGCAGAGGAAGGATTAACCGTAATCAGCAATTCGGAAAAACTGGAGCATATCCGCAGTACGGCGATACAGCTGATGCTTGCGGGCCATATTGATGACTGCAACTCCTGCCCCAAATATCTGAAATGCGAATTTCAGATGCTGATTCAGCGGCAGGGCGCTACTGTAGGTGATCTGCGCGGTACTGCAAGAGGTCTTGCAGTCAACTTGGCAAATCCGCTGATCATCCGTGACATGGACCGCTGTGTGGCGTGCGGTCGCTGCGTCCGCGTTTGCCATGACGTCAGAAAGATTGCGGCGCTCACCTATACCGACGACGCCAACGGCCGGAAGCAGGTCGTAACGAAAGGCGCATCTCTGCTCGATTCCGACTGCCGCTTCTGCGGCGCCTGCGTCGAGGTCTGTCCTACTGGGGCGCTGAGAGATCAGGAGGGCGTCTTTGCTGAGGCGTTCTGCAAGGGAGATATGCTCGTCCCATGCTCATATGCATGTCCGGCTCACATCGATATCCCCAAATACATCCGTTATCTCCGTGCAGGGCAGAACACGCTTGCACTGGAGACCGTGATGGAGCGGGCTCCTTTCCCGCATTCCCTGGGCAGCGTATGCATGCGCTTCTGCGAAGAGAAGTGCCGCCGCGGGCAAATCGACTCGCCGGTTTCGATCTGTGCGCTGAAGCGCTTCGCAGCGCTGAACGCTGCGGGGCCTATGCCAGACCTGAAGTGCAAACCGGCCAACGGGAAAACGGTCGCAGTTGTTGGGGCCGGCCCGAGCGGCCTGAGCGCCGCATGGTTCCTTCAGCGGCATGGCTATCAGGTAACGATATTTGAATGCATGCCGAAAGCCGGAGGCATGCTGCGCTACGGCCTGCCGGAGTACAGGCTGGCGGAAGAGGATCTGGATGCGGACATTGAGCTTCTCCTCTCCATCGGGATCCGCCTGGAATGCGGCAGGAAGATTGAGAGCAGGGAAGAACTGGCCGGCTTTGACGCGGCTGTCTGGTGCGGAGGCACACAGGCCGGTATCCGCCTGCCGATCGAGGGTTCAAACGCGCCCGGCGTCCTGACCGGCCTTGAATTTCTGCGCTCCGTACGGATGGGAAGCCCTCTTCCGATCGGGAAGAAAGTCCTGGTCCTCGGCGGCGGCGATGTAGCCTATGACTGCGCCCGAACCGTGATCCGGCTGGGCGCCGAAGCTGCCGTGTGCTTCCCTGAGGCGGAAGATGAGATGAAAGCTTCCGAACATGAGAAAGTCGACGGCGATGCGGAAGGCGTGCGGATCCTGCCGCGCAGGAGTTTCCGCCGGATCCTTGTTGAGAACGGTTCAGTCTGCGGCATGGAATGCGGGCACGTCAGCGAGCTCTCCACGGATGAAAACGGCCGTATTCAGATTTCAGAAGAACCCGGCTCCGCACATACGTTTGCCTGCGACACGGTCATTTTTGCCGTCGGTCAGCGTGTCCTGATTCCGGAGACGCTCGGTCTCCCGCTTGACCGCGCAGGCCGCGCCCTACCGGGGCTGGAGCCTTCCGGAAACCTCTTTGCTGCCGGCGACGCCGTGACCGGCACTTCCAGCGTGGTCGAGGCGGTAGCCTGGGGACAGAGAGCCGCGGAAGCGGTGGACCGCTTCCTCGGCGGCACGGGTGACGTCCTGACTCCCATCAGCCCCGCGCAGGACAAAAAACCGGATATCTCCGGGAACGACCTGTTCCGGGAAGAAGGCTTCACCGGGGAAATGACCTGCGCAGCAGAGCGACGGAATTCATTCGGACCCTATATCCGGCCCCTGAGCGGCGAGGATGCGATCCGCCAGAGCTCACGCTGCCTGCAGTGCGACCTGCGCTGCGAGATTTCCCGGCCGAGGCTGTACAGCGAGTATGCGTTCAAACGGGAGGTGTGATATGGCAGAGATCCGGAAAGCACAGTGTGTTTTAATCCCTCAGAACGGTGCTGCGTTCACGGATGACGAAGCGGCGCTGCTTCTGGAAAAAGTGTTTGCCTCCCCGATCCGTGGCCGCGGGTACTACGGCCTGCCCCTCGCGGAGCGATGGCGCTCCTTCGCCGGGAAAGAAGGACCGAAAGAACTGATCTGTCTCTGTTCCGGTGGCTGCGCCGGGGCGCTTCTCGATGCCAATGAGGAAGCGGTGTGGACAGGTCTTGCCATGACTGCCAAAGCCTTCGGACTGGAAGAAGCATGGGTTGC
Source organism: uncultured Oscillospiraceae bacterium (assembly GCA_964495965.1). Taxonomy (GTDB): domain Bacteria; phylum Bacillota; class Clostridia; order Oscillospirales; family Oscillospiraceae; genus Limivicinus. The sequence continues at coordinate 21,932 of CAZBXX010000006.1, forward strand.
GCTTGACCACAGGCGCGCCATTCCTGAGTCCCGTTTCGGGATCGCACTGAAGAGTTTCCCGTTTGAACATACGCCCGCTGCCGGCGAGGAGACCCGACTTTTTGCCGCAATCGAAAACGATCTTCCGCTGACTCGACCGCAGCCGCCTTACCCGACGGAGAAAGGACTGTTCAGCCGGCCGACTCTGATCCATAGCGCGGAACTCTTTGCCCATCTCCCGTATCTGCTCCGTAGCGCGGATGCGGATACCAAGCTGGTGTACTGCTCCGGCGCAGTCGATAAGCCGGGGATATATGAAATAAACTCGGATACGCCCCTGCCTGAACTGCTGGCTGAGGCGGGCGCCGTGAAGCCGAAGGCCGTTCAGCTTGGCGGCTGCTGCGGTTATCTGCTGCCATTTGAAAAAGCCGGCGGCATCCCGGTGTACGGCAAAGCCGGAGTTCCCGGCGCGATTCCCGGCGACGCCTCCGTCCGCGTGATCGGGCAGAATGAATGTCTGGTTCGGGTGCTGAAGGAAAACCTGCTAACGGCATATCCGGCTTCCTGCGGACGCTGCGTCTTCTGTCGCGAAGGGCTGTACCAGATGTATCTGCTGCTGTCGGATCTCTCCGCCGGCAAGGGGCGGGAGACAGACCTCCCGCTGCTGAGGGACCTCGCCTCTGTCATTGCCGAACAGGCGGCGTGCGATTACGGCCGCATGGCAGGCAGAATGGTCATCAGCGCGCTGGATGCGTTTTATGAGGAGTTCGAAGCGCATCTACGCAAAAAGTGTCCCGCACTTGACTGCCCCGGGATGTTTACTGTCCACATTGACCCTGCAAAGTGTACCGGCTGCGGGGACTGTCTTTCCCGCTGCCCGGAGAAAGCGATCCTCGGCGGCGCCGGTCTGATCCATGTGGTGAATCAGGAATGCTGCACCCAGTGCATGGCGTGCCTGCCCTGCCCGGCGGATGCGTTCCTGCGCGCAGGACTCCTCAAGCCTGCGGGGCCGGAACAGCCCATTCCGGTCGGGAGTTTTGTACCAAAGAAAAAAGGCCTCCAGCGGCGGCCTAAAGTATAAAACAACAAAACAATATAAAAGGAGGAAAGGTATGAAAGTTTATGAAAGCGATCTCCTGATCGTAGGCGGCGGCGCTTCCGGTCTGACAGCGGCAAATACCGCGGCGGAGCTTGGTGCGTCGGTCATCCTGCTGGAGAAGATGAGCACGACGGGCGGCTGCGCAAATATGTCGGCAGGCCCATTCGCCGTGGAATCGATCCTGCAGAAGAAGCACATGATGTCGCTGACCAAAGAGCAGGCGATCCAGAAGTATCTGACCTACTGCCACTGGCGTGCGGATGAGCGTTTGGTCCGCAAATTCATCTCCAAGACCGGCGACACCATCTCCTGGCTGATGGATATGGGCGTCAAATTTATGGAGCCGATGGCATACTTCCCCGGTGCGGAGCCGACCTGGCACTTTATCCTATCCAAAGAAGGTAAGATCGGCTGGCGCACTGGCGCGGGCATGGTCAGCATCCTGACCGAGCGTGCCAAGGAACTCGGCGTTGAAATCTTCCTGGATTCTCCGGTGCTGAAACTCCTGAAAGAGGACGGCAAGGTCATCGGCGCCCTGGCGGAGGATGAGGACGGCGAACAGTTCGAGGTCCACGCTCCTGCAACGCTGATCTGCACGGGCGGCTACGGAGCCAACGATGAGATGATCAAGGAATACACCGGTTGGGAAGTCGGCAAGAACATCTTCCCGTACCAGATCCCGGGACTCGACGGCGACGGCATCAAGATGGCGTGGGAAGCGGGCGCCACCCGCACCACGAACATGTCCATGGAGATGATCTACTTCACCCAGGAAACCGGCGGCTATGCCAAGGAAGAGGTTCCGTTCCGCCAGTGCGGACTGATTGTCAACACGGACGCAGAACGCTTCATGGACGAAACGCAGATGGGCAACCCGATCTTCACGGTCAACGCCATGCGTCTGCAGCGCGATCAGATGTTCTGGTCGATCATTGACGAGGATTATCTGAAATACTTCAGTGAGAACGGTCCGGAGTACTTCATGATCAACTCCATCGTCATGGACTTCTCCAAAATCTACGAGTACCTTGATGAATGGCTGAAGAACCTACCGCACATCCTTGTTACTGCCGAATCCGTCGAAGAACTTGCGGAGAAGATGGAAGTCTGCCCTGAGGCCCTGAAGATGACCATTGATCAGTACAACGGCTACTGCGAGACCAGAGACGAGCAGTTCCATAAGGATCACAAATACATGCGCCCGATCCGCGCCAAGAAGCTGTATGCCATGAAGTTCCGGCTCTGCGCGTACGGCTCGCTGGGCGGCATTCGTATTAACCACGAGTTTAAGGCGATGGACAAGGATCTCCATCCGATCCCCGGCCTGTTTGCAGCCGGCACCGACTCCAACGACATCTGCAATCCGGACTATGCGTTTATCCTGCCGGGCAACACGCTTTCTTACGCATTGAACTCGGGCCGTCTCGCCGCGGAAAGCGCGGTCGAGTATGTCCAGGCGCTTTATGACGCAGAAGAAGAATAATTAGAATCTGAACTTTGACAGAAGGAGGATTTTTTAAAAATGATTGACGGCAAATGGTATGTCTGGGCAAAGACGCCTCTCGGAAAGCAGGAGTCGATCCTTGACCTGCACTGCGAAGAGGGCGGCATTATGCGCGGCACGGTTCTGAATCTGAAGACTAACGAGCTCGTGGAACTGAAAAAGGGCAGATGGGAAGGTGATCACTTCTCCTTCCGCGCTCAGATTGAGGTACAGCCCCTCGGAAAACTGGCCTTTGTCTGGGAGGGCGATGTGGACGGCGACAAGGTCACCGGCATCAACAAGGTGGTCATGGGCAAGACTCCCTATCAGGGCGAGCGAGTCAAAGAATAACAGTGCATAAAAAGAGCACAGGGACTGTCGTTTCGGCAGCCCCTGTGTTTTGCTGTGCCGGGTTTTGCGGCTTTACAGATTCAGGTATTCGGCCGGAACCTCGACTTCCAGATCGGAAGCAGGGAAACTGGAGCAGGGATGGATATAACCGTATTCCACATCCGACCAGCGCCTTCCATCCGTCTTCGCGGGGATAAACACGTCTCCTTTCAGGAGCCTGCTGCGGCACCAGCCGCACTCACCGCTGCGGCAGCGTGACGGCGCTTTCAGCCCGGCACGCTCAAAAGCCACCAGCAGCGGCTCGTCCGCGGATGCGGGTATGTCGTAGGTCTGCCCGCATTGGACGACCCTGACCTGGAAGGTTTTGCCGCGGATTTCCTGGGGGTAGCCCTCCTGGTTCCAGGGATCTTTGATGGTGCCGAAGAGCTCTCTGCGGACATGCTTGAAATCCAGCCCGAGTTTTCCGATTTCCCCGTCCAGGAAGTTGTACATCGCCTGGGGGCCGCACATGAAGACCGTGACTTCTTCGCCTGCGGCGTACTTTTGGATCAGCTCCGCGGAAATGAAGCCATGCTCAAAGCCTTCCTTTTCCTCATCCGATAGGACGTGAACGATGTGCACCCTGTCGCAGGCGGCTGCAACCTCATCCAGTTCTTTGCGGTAGACGATACCTTCCTCCTTGCGTGAGCCGAAGATAATCGTGAGATCAAAGTCCTCAAAGCCGTCGCGGATGGCGTAGGCCATTCCCATGAACGGCGTAATGCCGGAGCCACCGGCCAGAGCCAGCACCTTTTTGCAGTCACGGATCGGCTCATAGTAAAGGTGACCCTCCGGCGAGGAGATCGTCAGCTTCTGGCCAACCTCCCAGTGATCGTGGATGAAGGGTGAAACAAAACCTTCGTCGTCGCGCTTTACCGTAATATTGTAGATGCCCTGATACGCCCACTCCGGCGAGCCGCAAAGGGAATAGGATCTTGTGGTACAGGTCTGGCCGATCGTGATCGCCAGGCTGATATACTGCCCGGCCCGGAAGGGGGCAAGGGCCTTGCCGTCCTCGGATTTTAGGACCAGGGTCTTTGCATCGGCGCCGTTCTGATGGATTTCATCGATCACGACCTTCTGCCACTTTGGATGATAGAGTTCCGCTTTCGCGTTGGATGCATAAGCTTTCGGCAGGGGGGAGAGCGGTGTCCCCTGGATGACTTTTTCACGGACGTCCGGCATCTTGGAGAACTTCAGCATATCCAGAGGTCCGATTTTCCCGATTTTGACATTCAGCGCCATCTTACTTGCCCTCCTTTGCCATCATTTCCCCAAGTACCATTCTGCCAACGATGTTGCCCGTGAGCAGGGATTCGCTGAAGCCGTCGCCGCGCGGCCCGGCGGCACCGGTGAATTTGAGGCCGGGAATCGTAAAGTCGCGGTCCAACGACATCATTCGCGCCATACAGTTGTCCCATCCGGCGGCTTCATAGCCATACACGCCGCCTTCCGGTACCGCCGCATAACGGCAGAAGGTCCAAGGGGTGGCAACCGCTATCTCTTCAATATAGGGAATGATGCTGGTTTTGGTGGCGCGTTCATACAGCTCGAGGATCTCACGCGCCTTCTCATTCTTCAGGTTCACATAGTCCCGCAGTTCCACATCTCCCCAGACATCCTTGGAATAGGCCATTGTGAAGCTCATCTGGCAGGTGCCCGGAGGGCCGATGTTCGGGTTTGCCACGTTGTAGCAGAGCGCCGCGGTGGAGCGGATCTTCTCCAGCCGTCCGACACGCTTGTATTCGTCTGCGGTGTCCAGGCCGGGGGAGATGAAGATGTTGTAGTCCTTAATGCCGAGTTCCTCTGCGGTCTTGTTCAGCCCGATATACACGACAAACATACGGGCGGAAAACTTGCGCGCGTTGGCCAGCTTAAGTTCACGCTCGGGAATGACGCCCTTCGGTACCATGTTTGCAAAGGCGATGTTCGGGTTGCCGTTCCAGACCACATGGTCGGCGTAGACGGTCCCCTGTGTGGTCCGCACACCGCAGGCGCGCTTGCCTTCAAAGAGGATCTCCTCTGCGCGTACGTTAAACCAGCTCTCGCCGCCGAATCTCCGGAAGGCCTCGAGCAGTCCGGTGGTCAGCTGGTGGCTGGTGTGTTCCATGATGTAAGCGCCGCCGTCGATCAGATCACCCACCATCATCAGGTAGAAGATCGAGGAAAGACGGTACATGTCCACCGCCATGTAGCTCCAGTAGGTACCCATGATCCGCTTGGCGTCATCCGTGAATTTCAGCGCGGTAAGAACATCCATCGGGGAATAGGAGCCCACCTTGAGGAAGTTCGGGAACTGCTTGCGCAGTACACTGGGATCCGGGTGGCCGTTTGCGCTGCTGATGTAAGCCAGAGCGGCTTTGCTTTCATCAAACAGCTCATAGAATTTTCCGACGGCCTCGCGGTTGCCGGGTGCATACTCTTCCATCTTGTCCATGAAAGCCTGCCTGCCGTGGGGCATCGTAAAGTCGCGGAGGACGGTTCCGTCATCCTGAACATGGATTGCCCGGAAAAGTTCCGGAACCGGAACCCAGTTGATGGGGACGCCGTAGTTTTCATTGACCAGCTCGTACACTTCGCCTCTTGCGCCGGGTTTTCCGATTGCCGCCAGTTCGTGCAGGGCTGTTTCAAACTCAAAACGGCCTCTGCGGAAGCTGCTCGCTACGCCGCCGGGCAGGTTGTGCTGTTCGATCAGCAGCACTTTTTTTCCGGCTTTCGCCAGGGTGCATGCTGATGACAGACCGCCATTGCCTGCGCCGACGACGATGGCATCATATTTTTGCATGTGTTCCTCCTCCTATCGTTTTTTTTGCGGATCCGTATGCGGAAAAACGGATCTGTTCCTGAGTTCAGTATAGACTCTCCATTAGGTGGAGAGTCAAGATTTTATTAACTTTTCCACAATTAGAACAATTGCAATCGAAAAAATTGTTTACTTTGCATAATTGCCTGCAGCGTCATTCGCAAAATTTACAACTCCCATAATAGAGGACACCGGTCAGCACCCGCTGGCCGGTGTTCGACTATGTATAAGGAGTTGAACATGATGGAATCGTGATGATTTCCCGATAGTACGTATTGGAGGCAGAACGCTGATTAATGCACGCAAGCTCCGGGAATGGGTAAACAATCAGACAAGCCGGTAGTATACCACAGGGGAGAGCGGAAAAGAACCCTTGCGTTCCCTCCCACTAGCGCTTCAGCCCCGGCCATACCCCTGTTTTCTTGCGATTTCATCCTATCTCTGCTATAGTGTAATTAGCATTAACAACCGGCCGGGCTTTAATGATCTTGCTACAAAACGTCCGGATGTAGCGGAAGACTGGGATTATGAGCTGAACGGGACCAATTTGCCGGTTCAGTACACCGCATATTCGTCGAAGAAAGTCTGGTGGATCTGCCGCAGAGGCCATCCATCCTATCTGATGGCGATTTTCAACAGATCAAACGGCCAGGGATGCCCAAAATGCGGTTATAAAAAGATCGCTGTCGCGAATAGCACAAAGGTTTTTTGCTATGCCCCGGACGGCCGGCTGCATGGCGCTTATCCCAGTATCCTGACAGCCGCCAGGGAAACCGGCAGGCACCGTGCGACAGTGAGGCGGTTATCCGCAGGGAAAAGATCATCGAGAAACGGATATCTTTACCGCTTTGCGGATCAGCAAACGGTGAAAGAGCGCACTTCGCCGGCTGATGGAAGGCTCAGAGACTGCCTGAGTCAGCCTGTTTCGGTGGGAGATCCCGTGATGTTCATGCAGTGTAAATACAATAAAGAACCGAAACTGATCAGAGGCAAAGTTTCCGAAATCACGGAACGCAGTGCGTGCATTCAGCCGGAAAACGGGTCAGGCAGCCGTCTGCTGGTGTCAAGAGACGATCCCGAGTTCCTTCCCAAAGCGCTTGTTTTGCATCCCCGCCCGGAAAGAGCCCTTGAGGGACCACTGGATGCCAGCGGCTACCCGATCCGGGAAGGGGATCCGGTGGTGTATATGCTGCCGCCCGTCTACAAAAACTTCAGAGAGCTCCTGTATGGAATCGCGGTACGGGCAGACGACACTTTCTGGGAAGTCGGCGGTGCGCGGATGCCCGCCGGCAACATGGTGGTTGTCAACTGGGAATGAGCGGGAGTGAGATCACGGCTGCGTTTTTTGAGCTGCAGCTTGAGCCGGGGAGCAAGCTTTTCGTCTACTCGGACGGACTCCCCGAAGCAAACGACATGGATGATCGGCTTTTCGGGGTCGACAGGACTCTGAAAGCGCTGAACGACGCATCCGACCTGAATCCCGAAGCGACGCTGAACGCCGTTACCGGGGCCGTGAATGCTTTCGTCGGAGACGCGCCACAGTTTGACGATCTGACCATGCTTTGTCTGGCATATTACGGCCCGGGAGGGAAACAGGAAAGACCGGAACCGGAGGAAGGGGAAAACAATCATGCCGAAGCCTGAAAAAATGAAAAAGCTTTCCGAAGATGAATTGGAAACGGTCGCCGGCGGTACGACCAAAGCCTACCGTGCGGCCGTCGATCTGATGAACGGTGCCTACGGCACGGGCGCGGACAGTCAGAAAGCCATTGGCGATCTTGGTCTGGATTACTGGGAGATTCAGCATATGGCAAACGCTCTTTCACAGGGCTACGGTCAGGTAGCGCAGGATGTCATTGACGGCAAGTACGGCAAGGACGCCGCCCGCTTTAAAGCGCTTTCCCAAGCCGGTTATGATCCGATTCTCGTTCAATCAATTGTCAACAACATGCTCAGGAATGACTGATCTAAACGTCGTCCTGCTTTGACTTTATCCCGTGATCTTTCTGGAGAGAAAGTACATCAGTTCCGCGATTTCCCGACTGCGAATGGGGAAACCGGAAACGACCCATTCCCGCATCATCCCGACTGTGCCGTTGGCAATATAGCGTTGAACAAAGCTTGAGATTGGTCCGCCTGCGCTTTCAACGCCAGGAATATACTGAGCACAGAGCAGGTCCACCAGACGAGAGGAAAAACCGGAATTCACAGACTCACTGAAAAGAATCCGGAAGATCCTCTCGTTTTCTTTGACATAATCGAAAAATGCCGTGGTAGCCCGCAAAAGCTGTTCCTCTCCCTGTTGATCCAGAACCGGAGGCGGAACAGGAATCCGGTCCAGAGCATCCTGCTCGATTTCCCGAAGCAGATCGGCCGGACAGGTGTAGTAATGATAAAAGGTCGAGCGGTTGACATCCGCCGCCTCACATACGGCGGTCACGGAGATGCCTGTCAGCTCCGTCCGGTCCAGCAGCTCCAGCAAAGCATCCTTCATCAGATGCTTGGTCATACGGACACGCCGATTCTCATTCTGCTTTTCCATAAAAAATTCCTCCGTAATCCGACATCGTTCGCCTGTTTGTCGGATTCAAAACGTTTTCAAATAATATGATTGTTGCGTTTTCAACAAATTGTAGTTAAAATTTAACATGGTGAAGGACAAGTTGTCAATTTGCAGGCTGTCTTTTTAACCTTGTTATTTTAACATTTCATAAAGGAGCGTGACAGTTATTATGGCATTTACTCTTTTTGAACGCTGGAGTCCGGAATACGCACTGAACAACGCCTTTGACGATATGCGCGAAAGCGGACTGGCCGGTCTGAAGAAACACCTCACGGCGAATGCTCTCAAGACCGTTGAGGGCTTTGAAACAATCTCCGGCAGACCGGAAATCGCCCTGTTTACAACGTCGCTTCTGGGCGGAAACGCGGTAAGCGTCCTTCTGGAAAAACTCTCCGAGTGTGCATGGACGATCAAAGACGTGATGAAAGGCTCCGAGACATCCAAGGCTATCATTGGCTTCAACTACGAAGACATGATGGTCGGAACCATTGAGCTGACCATGATCAAAGAAGATAAAATCTGGAAAATCGACAGTCTGGCGATGCCGAAGTTTGACAAATTCACCCTGCCGCAGGGAAATACAAACCAGGCTGCAGGACAGGGATCTGAGGTATAAAGAGAATTCAGCGATATGAAAAAAGTCTTTACCAAAGATTTGATCGTCCTTTGGATCGCTCTGGCGGCACTGATTTGCGCAGCGCTGAGTCTGAATACTTCCCTGAATCTGCTCGTTGGCGGAGAACAAGAGTGAAAACAGGTTTCATGCATTGAGGTCGTGTCGATGAAAAGAAAGAATCTGATCAGGGATTTGATTGCGGTATGGATTTCCGTGACTGCGCTGGTATGTGCGGCGCTGAATATGCATGTCAGACGAAATATGCTGGGAACTGATCGAACAAAAGAGAAAAACCCGTCTCAGCCTGTCCGCGTCAAGCGAGGACAATGCTCTGACGGGTTTGCTCTTTCTTCTGCTGACCGGAAGCGCTGCATTTTCCCTGTCCTAAACCGAAATACGGGAACCCTATTATAAGAAATGGCGTTTTGGGAGGAAAAGAAATGGCCCATAGAGAAGAAAATGCTGTCAGCCTTGTTGTAGAGGACGAAAAGGCTCTCTATACAACGTTAAGCCCGGATGATGAATTCAGCGAACCCGTCAAAAAATACATCAGAGCAAAAATCCTTTGCATGGATCACTCTAATAGCATAAATCTGACTGTGATTTCAAAGAAGCCTATCGATGAAGATAGATTTCGGTCAGCAATGTCAAACTGGGGCAGAGATGAGTTGGCATTGCTGAAGATAGATAATAAAGATACGGTTCGGACGCTGATTGGGCTGTTGGCATTCGGATCCGTAATGGTTATATTAAGCCTGGCTCTGCAGAATCGGTTTGATTTTCTGAGCTACTCGCTGATGCCAATTATGGGTTCTCTCGCTCTGGGGAACGCTGCGGGTATTCTTACCTTAGACCTGCCAACTTACGGTGTGAAAAAGAGAATGATTACTGAAATGGGAGAACACAGTTTCATAACATTTGTATACGATTCTGAGAAGCAGGATTGAAATTTCCAGCGCGTAAACACCGCCATTCCGGGATAGCGGAAACCGCAAATCCGGGCACTGGAAACCGGGAGTCCGGAGATGCGGAAACCGCCATTACCGTGTTGTCGTGTAGGCTGTAGAATACAGCCTGGTTTATCTCTCAGTCAATGGGTTTGAGGTGACTGTAGATCTTCCTCATAGAAACAGCCTTCTCCGGATCGGTATATTCAATATTGATGTCATAACCATCATAAGTTATACGGTCCAGGATGGCTTGCTTATCCTGTTGACGGTCAGGGGAGCAAATAGTAAAATAAAAAAATATGACAGTAAGAATGTAAATTGAAAGAAAATGGCACAAGGGGGCGTAAAATGAAGAAAATCCTTTCTGTTATACTGCTTCTTTGCTGTTTTGCAACGCTGGGCGTATTTCTGTATTTGCGTGCAAATGCGGTTCCTCCCCAGCCCGTAACACAGACAGATGCTCCTCCGGTAGAAGCTGCACCCGCCGTTGAAGAGAAGCCGCTGGTCCCGCAGGAGAGCCCTGCCCAAGAGGCCGCGGAACCGGCTGAAGCCGCGGAACCCGCAGAAATCACAACATCCGAACCTGAAGCGCCTGCGCCTGCAGTGGAATCAATAGATTATGCCGCTGCTTATGCCCCCGTGTTTGACTCCTATCGCCTCTGGCTTTCCGGCTTTGAACCAACATATGGCGGCAGTACTGAGCGCGGAGATTATTATCTCGACGTCGGCGAAGTCGGCGTCAGTTACCTCTGCCGCTATGTGGATACCCTGGGCTATGCCTTTGTCGACATGGACTCAAACGGCATTGCCGAGCTCCTGATCGGCACGGATAAAGATGAATATCAGCAAAAGTTCATCTATGACATGTTCACCTTGGTGGACGGTGTGCCGCAGCGGGTGCTGATAAGCAGCGAGCGGGTTTACTATAAGCTCTGCCCGGATCATCAGATCCTTCACCACGGTTCCGGCGGGGCCGCCTATAACTTTGAGGTTATCTATAACTATTCCGGCACCGACCTCGTGATGACAAGCGGCATCGTGAATGCCGGCGACGACGTGTATTATGAGATCGTGGGTGAAACAGAGAATATCTTCTCTGAACGCCTCCCGGGAGACACCCCCATTACAAGAGAGGAATACTTCACCCGGGCGGAAGCAATGGATGCCACCACCATCCCGCTGCAACTGCAGCCGCTTGAATAGGGTCAGAGGACATCTTCGTCGAGAAGGGCAGGAAATACCCGTAAATCGGAGAAGAAGGAGTAGGCAGAGTGGATACTGTAGACCTGATCACAAAGGCTATAGAGGCCTATCATTATGAGATTTCAGCCGATCCAAACGGCAGATTCCGCTCCTGGGAACATTGCTATAAGGCGTTTCATGACGCCCGGGGCCACAATGACGCAGATAAGGATTGCCCGATATCACTTCCGCTTACCTGAAATCAAAAATATATTATATCTCAGGGCCTCATCGGCTCCAGTAATTTCGGTCAGGCTAAGTTGCCTGACCGATTCAGTATGGCTTGCGCATAGTATCCACTTGTGATAAATTATAATACAGTAAAAAGCTTGGTATATGCCTTTATAAGTCTGGGAAAGAGTGGCATGTTGTTATGACAGATAAAGAACTGAAAGTGTTGAAAGATAATCTCTGGCATGCGGCGGATGTGTTGCGTTCCGGCGCGCACCTGGCGGCCAATAAGTATGGCCAGCCGATCCTGGGCCTCATATTTCTTCGTTACGCTGATATTCTGTTCAAGCAGCATAAAGCAGAAATTGATGAAGAGTTTGCGCGCCTTTCCGGCACCCGCATGGAAAAGACTCTGAAAGAAATAGCCATTGAAAAGTGCGGTTTTTTCCTGCCGGAATGCGCATATTATGATTTTATCAACAATGCCCCGGATACGGCGGAGAAGGCTGATCTGGTCAAAAAGGCAATGGTGGCCATAGAGACCGAAAACCCGAAAATGGCGGATGTACTTCCCAAAGAAGTATATGCCCAGCTTGTACCGGAGGAAGAGCCGGAACTGCTCTCCAATATCATCCGCATTTTCAAGGATATCCCGGAGAATTGCACAGTAGATATTTTCGGTGAGATATACGAGTATTTTCTTGGCAACTTCGCATTGGCGGAGGGCAAGGACGGAGGCACATTCTATACACCGGCAACGGTTGTTCGCTATATGGTGGAAGTGCTGGATCCACAGCCCGGCGATAAAAAGTTTCTTGACCCTGCCTGCGGTTCCGGCGGTATGTTTGTGCAGGCAGCGCGCTATATGCACAGTCATAATTCCAGTAAATCTGAGCAGATGAAGTTCCGTTGCTATGGCGTTGAGAAAGAGCCGGATACGGTGAAGCTTGCAAAGATGAATCTGCTGCTGAACAACGTACGCGGTGATATCACGGAAGCGAATTCCTTCTATTCAGATCCTTATAATGCTTTTGGCGCCTTTGACTACGTTATGGCAAATCCGCCTTTCAATGTGGATGAGGTGTCTTATGATCGCGTGAGCGGTGATCCTCGTTTTAATACCTATGGCGTGCCGCGGAACGTATCGAAAACAGCAAAGAAAACCTCGGATAAAAAAGAGACTGTGCCGAACGCCAACTATCTGTGGATCGGTTATTTCGCCACGGCTTTGAATGATCATGGCAAGGCCGCCCTTGTTATGGCAAACTCCGCTTCGGATGCTGGCAAGAGTGAATATGAGATTCGGAAAAAGATGATCGAAGAGGGCATCATCAGCCAGATGGTGACGCTCCCCTCGAATATGTTCTCTTCTGTCACGCTGCCGGCGACGCTGTGGTTCTTTGACAAGAACAAGCCGAACACGGAAAAGAAAAATGAGATTCTGTTTATTGACGCCCGCAATGTTTTTACCCAGGTTGACAGAGCTCACCGCAAGTTCAGCGATGAGCAGATCAAAAATCTTGGTATTATTACCCGTTTGTACAACGGTGATAGAGCAGCTTTTAAGGCGCTCATAGCGGAATATGAGGCAGCATTGCCTGAAGCCCCGGATACTGCTGAAGATAAAGAAACTAAGACAAAGGCATACTGGCAGAGCCAGATTGAATGGCTGACCGAACGTTTTCCGGATGGAGAATATCGGGATGTCACTGGCCTTTGCAAAGCGGCAACGCTGGAGGGCGAAGACGGCATTATCGATCAGGATTACTCTCTCAATGCCGGTCGTTATGTTGGTGTCGTCATTGAGGACGATGGCATGACAGCGGAAGAGTTTAAGGATACAATGCTTGGCCTTAGTGCAGAGTTCGCTTCCCTGAATGAGGAAGCAAAAAGATTGGAAGAGAAGATTGCTGAGAGTATCAGAGCATTATTTGGTGAAATAAAATGAAAGTCAGAGAATGCTTTGATTTAAACCCCACGGGTAACACAAATACATTTTCAGATTATATCAATTATATTGATACATCCTCAGTATCTGAAGGCTATCTAAAAGGCGTATCTTATCTTGAAAGTGATTTTCCTTCAAGGGCGCAACGCCTAGTAATCCAAGGAGATATTCTGTATTCGTCTGTTCGTCCTAATGGAGATACATTGTTTGCCAAAATAACACCATGCTTGGAAAATGGTAAAACGGGCTTTGTTATGGGCTTACCGGAAGGTGAAGTGTTCGGTGGATCAACAGAATTTGTGGTTTTGAGATCAAAAAGTTTGAACCCGTATTATGTGTATTGTTTAGCAAGGAGTTATTATTTCAGGCAAACGGCAATCCTGAGTATGAATGGGGCGGACGGTCGACAGAGAGTTGACGAGGATAAATTAAAGTCGACAAAGATTGTTCAACCCCCAAAAAGTGTTCTGGAACAATTTGAATTACTGGACGATAGAAAAACAGAAAATCATGCAGGAAAGGAACGCTGCGGACACAAAAGAAAAGCGCGATGAGCTGACAGGCATCCTCAATTACATGAACAGGGTGGAAATGGCGGTTATTGTTTCTGAGGAAGCCGATGAAATCGATAAGTTCCAGAAACAGGGTCTCGATATCGCTTCGCATCGTGCGAAGATGAATGCCATTACTCCGGAAGGCCTGGATATTGAAGACCGGTTTAAGGATCCGAAAGATCCGTTGCAGCTTGTGTTTGTCTGCGCAATGTGGCTGACCGGCTTTGATGTGGAAAATCTTTCGACGCTGTATCTGGATAAGCCGATGAAGAGTCATACACTGATGCAGGCCATCGCCCGGGCCAACCGCGTCTACCCGGGCAAGCCGTGCGGTATTATTGTAGACTATGTAAATGTGTTCCGTTATATGCAGCGGGCATTGTCGGATTATGCCACTGGCGGAGACGGTTCGGAGTTCCCGGCGAAAGATGTTGATCAGCTGATTGTGCTGATCGACAGCGCAATCGACGAAGCGGATCAGTTCCTGCTGGGTCTTGGAATCGATATCGGGGCAATCGTGGAAGAGACGTCGACACTCGATCGCCTGGATCAGTTGCGGGCAGCCTACGATACCATCCTTACGAATGATGAAAACAAGGATCGTTTCAAGGTGATCCTGAATACTCTGATGAACCTGTACGAAGCATCCCGTCCGGAAATCTTTGAAAGGCACTGGTATAACAACAAATTCTCTCCGCTGGTGTATCTGTACGGGCTTTTCTGTCACACGATTGATGATGAAAAGATCAGCCGTGCACGGCTGCGGATGGCCCAGGTTTTGGATACGAGTGTTTCAACGAGTAACTCATTTGGAGTTCAGACGGTAAATGAGCAGACGCAGTATGTGATCCACGGCACAAAGGTAATTGATCTTTCCAAGGTGGATGTGGAACAGCTTCGTAAAGAGATCAAGGTCGCAAAGTATAAAGCGGTTGAAATTGATGATCTGAAGGCTTATATCGAGCAGGCACTGCAGCAGATGCTGAATCGAAATTGCACCCGGCAAACGTTTTCGCAGCGTTTCCGTAATATCGTTGACCGCTATAATGCCGGCGGCTCTGAGAATGAGGATTATTATGAGCAGCTTCTTCAGCTGATTGAAGATCTGAAAGGCGAGAATAAACGTCCGGAAGCGGAAGGGCTGACGGAGGAGGAACTCGAGATTTTTGATCTCCTGGTCGCCGGCAAGAAGCTTACAAAAGAGGAAGAGCAGAAAGTCAAACTGTCTGCGAAGAACTTGTATAAAAAGCTGACAGAGGAAAAGTCGGATCTTCTTGTCGTGGACTGGTATAAGGACGAACAGCCCAGGGCAAAAGTGAAAAGCGCGATAGAGAAGTCGCTGGATGCCGACCTGCCCCTGTCCTATGACAAAGAAACGTTCAGCGCAAAAATCACACTGCTGCTGACACATTTCATCGATATGGCAGTCCAGGGTTATGGTTGGGTGGCAGCTTAATACAGGAGGTAGGTAAAATGGCAGTTCCGAAATTCTATGAGTTTTTTGGTTCCTTTCTTCGTGCTGTCAGCGACGGCGAAATTCATAAATCTAAGGAAGTCCAGAAAACAATTGCAGCTGATATGGGCCTGACAGAAGAAGATATGGAGGAGCAGCTTCCCAGTCAGCGGCAGCGTACTTATGTCAATCGGATTATGTGGGCCCGGACCTATCTTGATAAGGCTGGGCTGATTAAGACTCCGTCGCGCGGACACTACCAGATAACGGAAGAGGGCAGAAAGGCCCTGAATGCCAATGTGCCGATTGACCTGAAATACCTTGATCAATTTGAAAACTTCAAGAGTTTCCACACGGCAAATCCCTCGAATTCTGGTCAGGAAGTATACGTACCTCAGCCGGTGGAAGAACAGACTCCGACCGAAATTATAAATTCTGCTTTTGAGAAGATTTCTGCTTCATTAGCCGACGAACTGATGACCTTGGTGATGGGCTTGGAACCGACAGATTTTGAACGTCTGGTTGTTGATCTTCTTTTGAAGATGGGCTATGGAAGCGGAATTGAGGATGCCGGTAAGGTCACAAAAGCCACAGGGGATGGTGGCATTGATGGCACAATCAAGGAGGACCAGCTTGGCTTCGACAATATCTACATCCAGGCAAAAAAATGGTCTGCGGATCATAAGGTTTCAAGTCCGGAGTTGCACAAGTTCGTTGGTGCTCTCCAGGGCGCAAAAGCGTCAAAAGGGCTTTTTATAACCACGTCGGAGTTCACAAAGGGTGCAATAGATTATGTTGCTTCTCTGCAACATCCCAGCGTTATTCTGGTGAATGGTACGCAGTTAACTAAACTGATGATCAAGTATAATCTCGGTGTGGAAGTTGAAAAAACATATGAAGTAAAGCGGGTTAATCTGGATTATTTCAGGGAAGATTTTTAATCATACTTGTTTGATTGCAAGTGGCGCTGGATGTGGACATTTTGTGGAGGATGCTAAATGGTTTCAATAGAAATCAAAAAAATCAGTATCACGGATGTCGGTACGGACGCCATTGTCAATGCCGCCAATGAAGGCCTTCAGGCCGGTGGCGGTGTCTGTGGGGCCATCTTTAAGTCCGCAGGCTTGGCACCGCTGCAGGCAGCCTGTGATAAAATCGGTTACTGCCCGACAGGGGAGGCGGTGATTACTCCGGCCTTCCACCTTAACGCGAAGTATATCATCCATGCGGTCGGTCCCCGCTGGTCAGGTGGACACTCAGGAGAAAAGAAACTTCTCCGCAGCGCTTTTTACAAGTCACTGAATCTCGCCCGGGATAACGGCTGCCGTTCCATCGGCTTCCCGCTGATCTCCACCGGCATCTTCGGTTACCCGGTCGATCTCGTCTGGAAAGAGGCGCTCAGTGCGTGTTTACACTTCAAAGAGAAAAACCCCGATGTGGACATGAGGATTGTGTTTGCCATCCGGGATGATGATGTCCTTCAGAAAGGCCGGCAGCTCCTGCAGTTGGTGGACTACGGCAAGGATGATCAGAAGAAAGAAAAAACCGATCAGCCGGGAGGATCTGACAAGCTGAAAATCAGTTGGCGCCCGTTTCCTGCGGTCTACTTCCACAAACCGGAAGAGCCTTACGGATTCCTGAGCAACTGGTACCCGGCAAAGTTTTGGCTGGATGACCGCTGGTTTTCCTCGACAGAGCAGTACATGATGTATCAGAAGGCGGAACTGTTCGGGGACCATGTCACCGCGGAAGCAATTCTGAGAACCGATAATCCTGCAGAACAGAAAGCCCTGGGCAGGGAAGTCCTCGGCTATAACAGCTTTGTCTGGGCGGGTTGCCGCCAGCTCATTATGCTGCGGGGCCTGGAAGCGAAGTTTTCCCAGAATGAGGATCTGAAACAGGAGTTGCTGGATACCGGGGACGCGGTTTTGGTGGAATGTGCCGGCAGAGATAAGGTATGGGCCTGCGGTGTACGTTTGGATGATGACGCGCACTGTGACTCCGCAAACTGGAGCGGTACAAACCTCTTGGGCTTTGCCCTGATGGAAGTGAGAAGGCGGCTCACTGAGAGCTGACATAGAAAGACACGGGTTCAATTACCCGTGCCTTTTGTTTCTTTTGTTGGTTTACATAACATCGCAAAGCTGGGGTACCGACAGGAATGATCTCAGTTGTGGCGGATCACAAAATCCAGGTTATAGGGCAAGCCCTCAATTTTCCCGTCATGACTGCTCATGTCCAGATTGATTCCTTCCGCCTCAGTGGCCTTCAGGAGTTCGAAATGAAGCTTCAGCAGGTGCCGGCGAAGGTCCCTGTCATTGTTATAGCTGAGACTGTCCAAGAGCTGCGCTGTGGTAATAGCTGTCCCGTCCGGCAGTTCACGGATGCGTTCCAACATATTGTTCGGGCCCGGCTGAAACAGCCATAATGTGACCGGCAGAAAGAGCCAAAAGCG